>NZ_JBBOTW010000001.1:0-85000 GCF_038050415.1 Bacillus sp. FSL M7-1020
TGGGCTATAGCCAAGCGGTAAGGCAACGGACTTTGACTCCGTCATGCGCTGGTTCGAATCCAGCTAGCCCAGCCATTTACGAGCCATTAGCTCAGTTGGTAGAGCATCTGACTTTTAATCAGAGGGTCGAAGGTTCGAATCCTTCATGGCTCACCATTTTCGCGGAAGTAGTTCAGTGGTAGAATACAACCTTGCCAAGGTTGGGGTCGCGGGTTCGAATCCCGTCTTCCGCTTTATTACTACGGGGCCTTAGCTCAGCTGGGAGAGCGCCTGCCTTGCACGCAGGAGGTCAGCGGTTCGATCCCGCTAGGCTCCATATAAATAGAGAAAGTGTACATCATATGATGTACGCTTTTTTTGTGTTTAAAAAGACAACTTTCATATTTGTCGTTTAAAATGAAGAAAACGTAAAAATAAAGGATGGGGGATAATTGTGAAAGTTGTCATTGCATCTGATTCATACAAAGAAAGTCTAAAGGCTATAGAAGTATGTGAAGCTATTGAAAGAGGTTTTGGAGCAATTTTTCCTAAAGCAGAGTATGTAAAAATACCAATTGGAGATGGTGGGGAAGGAACTGTTGATTCACTTGTTGATGCCACAGGAGGAAGCGTTGTATCACTTTATGTGACAGGACCGCTTAGAGAAGGCGTACAAGCTTTTTATGGCATTTCTACAGATAAAAAGACAGCGTTTATTGAAATGGCATCGGCATCTGGACTACAACACGTACCGGTTGAAAAGCGAAATCCATTCATTACAACGTCAAAAGGGACAGGAGAGCTTATATTACATGCGCTAGACCAAGGAGTTAAGTATATTATTTTGGGGCTTGGAGGAAGCGCTACAAATGATGGTGGAGCAGGTATGTTATCGGCTTTAGGAGTAAGGTTTATAGATGAAAAGGGTGAAGCGATAGATCCATCTGGAGGAACATTACATTCGATTGTCACGATTGATTTTTCACGAATGGATTCACGCCTAAAGGAGATAACGATAGAAGCGGCGTGTGATGTAAATAATCCATTAGTCGGAATGAGAGGGGCATCTTTCGTGTTTGGTGCTCAAAAGGGTGGGGATGTAGAGATGCTGAAAAGGCTAGATGAGAATTTAAAGCATTATGCGACTATTCTTAAACGATATGTATCTTTGGATGTATCTGAAATACCTGGTGCAGGAGCGGCAGGAGGTATGGGAGCAGCTGTTATTGCAGTGTTAAAGGGGAGCTTACGAAAGGGTATTGAAATTGTATTGGATCATACAAATTTTGATAAGCATATAGAAGATGCGGATTTAATTATAACTGGTGAAGGTAGAATAGATGAACAAACAGCATATGGAAAGGCTCCTGTTGGTGTCGCGGGGCGAGCGAAACGTCTTCATATTCCTGTGATTGCTATAGGAGGATCGGTATCTCCAAATTATCCAGTTGTTTACGAAAAGGGAATCGATGCAGTATTTAGTATTACGCCTTTTCCAATGGCACTAGACGAGGCATATAAGATGGCAAAAGAGAATATTGAAATGACAGCAAGAAATATTGCAGCAGTATGGAAAATTGCATCGAAAAAACACTTCTAAATGTAGAAGTGTTTTTTATTATTATCTAATAATAATGATAGCAGTTGTTTCATTAAGTTAACTTTATACATAAAATGGTCTTAAGATTTGGATTTCAACATAAATATAAGTGAATAAATTGTATATCCATACAGAAAAATGTCGAGTTGAGTCAGAGTATATAAAAGATTTAAAATATTTAGTGAAGGCATAAAAGGGGGATACTATCTATGAAAAAAGAAATCTCAGTTATTGGAGTTCCAATGGATTTAGGACAGATGCGTCGTGGAGTTGATATGGGCCCGAGCGCGATCCGTTATGCAGGGGTAATTGAAAGAATTGAAGAAATTGGATATAACGTTAAAGATATGGGAGATATATGTATAGAGAGAGAAAAAGAAGTTGATGAAAATACAAAATTAAGAAACCTTACACAAGTTGCGACTGTATGTAATGAATTGGCAAGTAAGGTGGATCATATTATAGAAGAAGGTCGTTTTCCACTTGTATTAGGTGGTGACCATAGTATCGCAATTGGTACACTAGCTGGTGTGGCAAAACATTATAAAAATTTAGGTGTTATTTGGTATGATGCACATGGAGATTTAAATACGGAGGAAACTTCACCATCTGGTAATATTCATGGAATGTCACTTGCAGCAAGTTTAGGCTATGGACATCCCACGCTTGTAGACTTATACGGGGCATATCCAAAGGTGAAAAAAGAGAACGTTGTAATTATCGGTGCACGTGCATTGGATGAAGGAGAAAAAGACTTTATTCGCAATGAAGGTATTAAAGTATTCTCAATGCATGAAATTGATCGTATGGGTATGACGGCTGTTATGGAAGAAACAATTGCTTATTTATCTCATACTGATGGTGTACATCTATCATTAGATTTAGATGGTCTTGATCCTCATGATGCACCGGGAGTTGGAACGCCTGTAATTGGTGGTCTATCGTATCGTGAAAGTCATTTAGCGATGGAAATGTTAGCGGAAGCTGATATTGTTACATCTGCTGAGTTTGTTGAAGTAAATACGATTTTAGATGAGAGAAATAGAACGGCAACAACCGCGGTTGCTTTAATGGGTTCTTTATTCGGTGAAAAACTAAAATAAATGTAAGAAAAGCAACTGAGAAGTTGCTTTTTTTATTTGAAAATAGACGTATAATAATGATTTATATTATACTGTACGATAAGATTGTTTGACATCTTACCAATTTGATCTAAAGGGGGTTGTTTGTAATTGTCGTTTGTTTCATGTATGGTATAATTAACTAGTTGTTGGAAATACATACAGAGAGAGCATAAAACAATATTTCAATATATGGATAGAATTGCTCGTAAGTAGGAGGAAGGGTTAGCATGCCTTTTGAAGATACGACCATTTTGAAATATCTTAGTACGGTATTAGATATTGCCGTTGTATGGTTTATTATATATAAGCTAATTCTTATAATCCGAGGGACAAAAGCTGTTCAACTTTTAAAGGGGATTACAGTTATTATTGTCGTTCGGATGATTAGTATTTTCCTTGAATTGCATACGCTTTATTGGCTAACGGAACAAGTATTAACGTGGGGATTTTTAGCTGTTATTATTATCTTCCAGCCAGAATTGCGAAGAGCACTTGAGCAGCTAGGACGCGGAAGTTTATTTTCGCGTGTTGGAACTCAGGAGGATGATGAACCTGAAATTGTTGCAACATCGATAGCAAAAGCAACGGAATATATGGGAAAACGTAGAATTGGTGCATTAATTACGTTGTCAAAAGAGACCGGAATGGGTGATTATGTGGAAACGGGTATTCCGTTAAATGCAAATGTATCATCGGAGTTACTCATTAATATTTTCATTCCAAATACGCCTCTTCACGACGGAGCCGTAATTATGCAAGGAAGTACAATTAAAGCAGCGGCTTGTTATCTTCCATTATCAGAAAGCCCCTTTATTTCTAAAGAGTTAGGAACAAGGCATCGTGCTGCAATGGGAGTTAGTGAAGTCACTGATAGTATTACAGTAGTTGTATCTGAAGAAACAGGCCAAATTTCTTTAACGAAAAATGGTAAGTTGCATCGTGATTTGAAGACAGAACAACTGAAGGATATGTTATTAGCAGAATTTAGTGGGAACGAAAAAACGACTTCTTCGTCTTTATGGAATTGGAGGAGAAAGCGTCATGGATAAGTTAATGGAGAATCATTGGTTTTTAAAAGGAATCTCATTACTATTGGCGTGTATGCTTTTTATGTCCGCAACTTTAACTGAAAAGAATACGACATCGGGTATATTACCTTTCGCAAATGATACGAAAGAAACATTAACTAATCATGCTATTAACCTTAAGTATGATGAAGATAAATATATTGTAAGTGGTATTCCGGCAGAGGGCGTTAAGGTGAAGTTAGAAGGCCCAAAAGCAGCAGTTGCTACAGCAAAAGCAAAAAAACAATTTGATATAACGGTTGATTTGCGAGATAGCCCAAAAGGGACTTATGAAGTTTCTTTGAAAACGAACGGGCTTCCAGATGATGTGAAGGGAACAGTTCAGCCATCAACAATTAAAGTTACTCTTCATGAAAAAGCGAGAAAATATGTTCATGTAGACTTAAAGTTATCAAATGAGGATCAGATGCCAGCGGGTGCTACTCTCGAAAAATCAAACATTAAACCTGATACTGTTGAGGTAGTTGGGACGAAAGAAGAAATCGAAAGTATTTCATCTGCTAAGGCGTATATTGATTTAAAAGGTGTTAATAAAACTGTTACAAAAACAGCTGAAGTTACATTATACAATAAAGAAGGAAAACGTTTAAATGTAAGAACAAGTCCATCTAAAATTAGTGTAACGTTGAATGTGGCGACGCAAGCTACGGCCAATAATACGGAAAAAACTGTTCCTGTAACGTATACGAAAAAGGGGAGTTTACCAGAAGGATTGGCCGTTACAAATATTAGCGTTGAACCGAGAGAAGTAACGATAGCGGGTCCAAAAGATATTTTGGATAATATACAATCGATAGAGGGGGTCGAAGTAGATCTTAGTCAATTGACTGAGTCTACAACATTCGATACCTCTGTTTTATTGCCAAAGGGTGTAACGAGTTCTAAACCAAATCAAGTGAAGGTTTCCGTAGGGGTACAAAAAGTAAAACAAACAAAAACTAGAACAATTGAAGGTGTCTCGATTCAAAAAAATGGAGTTTCTAAAGATGTCACTGCTCAGCTACTTTCGCCACAGGATGGAAAGATAAGCGTTGATATTTCAGGAGAAGCAAGTATAGTAGATAAAATAACAGCTGCTCAAATAACAGCGGTAATTAATTTGCAAAATGTATCGCCAGGGACGAAGGATGTTTCGATTCAAGTGAGCGGTCCTGGTAATATTTCAATAGAGCCAAAACAAAAAAGTGCTAAAGTTACTATTGTGAAGAAAGAAAAGCCAGATCAAGAAGTACAGGGTAATGGTGAACAACCAGATTCAAATAATAATCAAGATAATCAAACTGAAAAACCAAAAGATCCTGAAACTAATCCAGAAAAAGACCAGGACAAAGAAAAAGACAAAGATAAAGATAAAGAACTTAGTCAAGAACCAACGGTAGATAATCAAAAAGAGCAAGAAAAAGGAGCGAATCATAATGGGTAAATATTTTGGTACAGATGGAGTACGTGGAGTTGCGAATGAGGAATTAACACCTGAATTAGCTTTCAAAATTGGACGTTTTGGTGGTTATGTATTAACAAAAGATACAGATCGTCCAAAAGTAATTATCGGTCGTGATACACGTGTATCTGGTCATATGTTAGAAGGAGCTTTAGTAGCAGGTCTATTATCAACTGGAGCAGAAGTAATGCGCCTTGGTGTTATTTCTACACCGGGTGTTGCTTATTTAACAAAGGCGTTAGGTGCACAAGCGGGTGTGATGATTTCTGCATCTCATAATCCGGTACAAGATAACGGAATTAAATTCTTCGGTTCAGACGGTTTTAAATTAACAGATGAGCAAGAAGCAGAAATCGAAGCTTTATTAGACAAAGAAGTTGATGAATTGCCACGTCCAACAGGTACTAACCTTGGACAAGTGAGCGATTACTTTGAAGGTGGACAAAAGTATTTACAATACATTAAACAAACTGTAGAAGAAGATTTCTCTGGTTTACATATCGCTTTAGATTGTGCACATGGTGCAACGTCTTCTTTAGCGCCGTACTTATTTGCGGATTTAGAAGCTGATATTTCAACAATGGGAACTTCACCGAATGGTATGAATATTAATGCTGGAGTAGGTTCTACGCATCCTGAAGGCCTAGCAGAATTAGTGAAAGAAAAAGGTGCTGATATCGGTCTTGCTTTTGATGGTGATGGTGACCGTTTAATCGCTGTAGATGAAAAAGGAAACATCGTTGATGGCGATCAAATTATGTTTATTTGTGCGAAGTACATGAAAGAAACTGGCCAACTAAAGCACAATACAGTTGTTTCAACTGTTATGAGTAACTTAGGTTTCTACAAAGCACTTGAAGCAAACAATATTACAAGTGACAAAACTGCAGTTGGTGATCGCTACGTAATGGAAGAAATGAAACGCGGTGGTTACAACTTAGGCGGAGAACAATCAGGTCACATTATCTTACTTGATTACATTACAACTGGTGATGGAATGTTAAGTGCACTTCAACTTGTAAACATCATGAAAATGACGAAAAAGCCATTATCTGAGCTTGCAGGAGAAATGACGAAATTCCCACAATTACTAGTAAATGTTCGTGTAACAGATAAAAAATTAGCATTAGAAAATGAAAAAATTAAAGAAATTATTCGTGTTGTAGAAGAAGAAATGAACGGTGATGGCCGCATTCTTGTGCGTCCATCTGGAACAGAACCGCTTATTCGTGTAATGGCAGAAGCACCGACACAAGAAGTTTGTAATGCATATGTACATCGTATTGTAGAAGTTGTTAAAGCTGAAGTTGGCGCTTAATAATTTGTTGAATTTATTTTAAAAGGAGCACAAGAAGTGCTCCTTTTTCATATGTTTTAAAGACGATGAAAAAAATTTCATTGACGGTTTATAATGTTTGTTATAAGATTGTCTTGTTCTTTTTCTCAAAGTAAATGTTGTAAATTATAAAAGCGCCAGAACTACAAGTAGTGTAGTTGACGAGGTGGAGTTTTATCGAGATTTCGGCGGATGACTCCCGGTTGTTCATCATAACCGCAAGCTTTTACTTAAATCATTAAGGTGACTTAATGGACAAAGGTGAAAGTGTGATGAGAGAAAAGGAACGGATGAAAACTAGCTGTATAAGTATATACGGACTTAAACCCAATCGAGAGGAAGGTGAAAGCCGTTACAAGCTTACAGGGCTAGCAATATGTAATCCGTTTTTTAGTATAAATAAAAATGGTATCGGACTATGTCGTTACATGTTCGCAAAGCAGTGTAAGCATTTGTAACGGCGACTAAACATGTGTGGAATCGTAGGATTTATTGGAGAACAAGATGCAAAGGAAATTTTATTAAAAGGTTTAGAAAAACTAGAATATCGTGGATATGATTCAGCAGGTATTGCAGTACAAGCAGAGAACGGTGTTGTTGTGTACAAAGAAAAAGGCCGTATTGCAAAACTTCGCGAAATCGTAGATGAGAACGTAGCAGCAAGCGTAGGTATCGGACATACACGCTGGGCTACACACGGTGTTCCAAGTAAGGTAAACGCGCATCCGCATCAAAGTACATCAAAGCGCTTTACACTAGTTCATAACGGTGTAATTGAAAACTATGAATTAGTGAAAAAGGAATATTTACAAGATGTAACGTTCGTAAGTGAAACAGATACAGAAATTATCGTACAGCTTATGGAACAACAAGTGAGCACAGGATTAAGTGTAGAAGAAGCGTTCCGTAATACGCTATCTCTTTTACATGGCTCTTATGCAATCGGATTACTTGATGCTGAAAATCCAAACATGATTTATGTTGCTAAAAACAAAAGCCCGCTATTAGTAGGTGTTGGTGACAACTTTAATGTTGTGGCGAGCGACGCTATGGCGATGTTACAAGTTACAGATCAATTTATTGAGTTAATGGATAAAGAAATCGTAATCGTAACGAAAGAAAGCATTACAATTAAAAACTTACAAGGTGAAACGATTGAACGTGCACCGTTTACAGCGGAATTAGATGCAAGTGACATTGAAAAGGGAACATATCCTCATTTCATGCTTAAAGAAATTGATGAGCAACCACTTGTAATCCGTAATATTATTCAAAAGTATCAAGATGAAAATGGCGAAATTGAATTAGATCAAGATATCCGCAACGCGATTTTAGATAGCGATCGTATTTACATCATTGCATGTGGAACGAGTTATCATGCAGGTCTTGTTGGAAAACAATTTATCGAGAAGTTTGCAAAAACACCAGTTGAAGTACACGTAGCAAGTGAATTCTCTTACAACATGCCATTATTAACAGAAAGACCATTCTTCATTTACATTTCACAAAGTGGTGAAACAGCTGATAGCCGTGCAGTACTTGTGCAAACAAATGAAATGGGTCATAAAGCATTAACAATTACAAACGTACCTGGTTCTACGCTTTCTCGTGAAGCTGACTATACACTTCCACTATACGCTGGACCAGAAATTGCGGTTGCATCAACGAAAGCTTACACAGCACAACTTGCAGTACTTTCAATCTTAGCGGCTGACATTGCTAAAGCAAAAGGTGAAGTTCTTGATTTCGACTTAACACACGAACTAGGAATTGTAGCAAATGCAATGATAGAACTTTGTGATCAAAAAGAAGAAATGGACGCATTAGCAAAACAATTTTTAGCAACAACGCGTAACTGTTTCTTCATCGGACGTAGCGTAGACTTCTACGTAGGATTAGAAGGTGCGTTAAAACTAAAAGAAATCTCTTACATCCAAGCAGAAGGATTTGCTGGAGGAGAATTAAAACACGGTACAATCGCTTTAATCGAAAATGGTACACCAGTTATCGCACTTGCTACACAAGAGCACGTAAACCTTGGAATTCGTGGTAACGTGAAAGAAGTAGTAGCACGCGGAGCTAACCCATGTATCATCTCAATGAAAGGCTTAGAAATGGAAGGAGACAGCTTCGTATTACCAGCTGTACACGAAGCACTAGCACCGCTAGTAGCAGTTATTCCATTACAACTTATCTCATACTACGCAGCACTTCACCGCGAGTGTGACGTTGATAAGCCACGTAACTTAGCTAAATCTGTTACGGTTGAGTAGAAGGTTGGTAGATTTGAAATAAATTTGTGAAGCCTCACCCCTTTGGATATTTTTATCTAAAGGGGTGTTTTTGTGTCCAAAAGAAAGAGAACATTTAAAATCGATAAGTGGATTAAAGAGGAGCGAGGAACTAGCAGTGGGAATGGACAGAAGCCCTACTGATTAAAGGTTCACTTTATCGGATTTGGAACGAAATCACTTTTGTTTATCTGAATTTTCTAGTAATATTTTAAGTATTCATGAACAGTTTTCTTTATTACTACAAGAAAAGACGATTGTTATTGCTGAAGAGCTTGGAATGAAACACCTAGCTGATCCAATTGAACGGGAATCTTGGGAGTATAGATGCATTAATTGACTAGACATGACGAGGGGTGTTTATTAATGAAAGTGAAAGAAAAAACATATTTAAGTATAGAAGAGATTATTTCATTACCGGCCTTATCAAGTACAAATATAAGTGATGATGGCAAAAATGTAGCGTTTGTTAAAAAGACAGCTAACTGGAAAGACAATACATATAGAAACCATGTATGGATATATGAAAAGGAAAAGGGGAAGAGTTACCCATTAACAATTGGAGATATAGATAGTACACATCCATTATGGTCTCCAGATTCTAAGGGTATCGCATATCTTAGCCCTGTTGGAGATGGGAAAAATCAGATCTTTTTTAAGTCACTAGACGGCTATAGTGAGGTTCAAATTACTGATGAGAAAGAAGGAGTCAGTAATTTCAAATGGGAGCCTACTGGTAAAGGTTTTTATTATATTGCACAGTCAAAAGAATGTGAGGAGATAAAGAAACGTAAGGAACGATATGGAGATTTCCATCATGTAGGTAAGGAACATCAGAATAATTGTTTATACTACATTGAAATAGAAAAAGTGAAACAAAATGATAAACAGGAACGGAAGGTTAGCGGTGTTTATCAACTAACGGACGGTAAGGATTTTTATATACATAACTTTGATATTTCAAATAATGGGAAAAAGGTTGTATGTATGGCTACACCAAGCCTAAACGATTATATGAATGGTGATATATATATATTAGATGTTGAAGCTGGGGAACTACAAAAGATGAATATAGATACGTTGTTAGGAGCGAGCATCTGCTTTTCTCCTGAGGGCGATAAAATATGTTACTCAGCAAGCATAAGAGAGAAGGATTACTATAGAAATCATATACAAGATAATACATTAGAGATATATGATATGAATACTGGAGAGGTAATTCAGCCTCTAACAAATTTTGATAGTACGGTTACGCCATTACAGTGGACAGCTAAAGGAATTTTAATTAGATGGCAGGATAAAACGAATTATCGTATTGGATTACTAGCTGAAGATGGCACTGTGGAAGCATTAAGCGACAAGGTAGATGGCTTTATAATGGATGCCTCTATAACAAAGGATGGAAATCATATAACCTATAATAAGGCTATAACAAATGAAACCTTTGAAATCTATTTGGATGATAAAAGAATAACGGATGAAAATAGCTTTTTCGAAGACAAGCTTAAAAGTAATAGGGAAATCATCTCATGGAAAAGTAGAGATGGCCTTGAAATTGAGGGTGTGTTATCAACCCCAGCAGAGTTTGACTCAAATAAAAAATATCCTTTATTAGTAGTAATTCATGGTGGTCCGGCTTGGGCATCCTTTCCGATATTTTCAGACAGCTTCAATGAGAAATATCCGATTGAACAGTTTATCGAAAAAGGCTTTATCGTTTTAGAGCCAAACTACAGAGGAAGTTCAGGTTATGGTAATGAATTCTTAAAAGCAAACTACAGAAAACAGGGAATCGCTGACTATGATGATGTTATATCAGGGGTGGATAAACTAGTTGATCAAGGGATTGTAGATAAAGATACAGTAGGAGTTATGGGATGGAGTAACGGAGGATATATATCAGCTTTCTGTTCTACATTTAGTAGTAGATTTAAAGCTATTTCAGTTGGGGGCGGAATTACGAACTGGAGTACCCATTATGTAAATACAGATATCCCTTACTTTATTAGAATGTATTTAGGAAATACTCCATGGAATGATCCGGGGATCTATACGAAGACATCACCAATGACATATATTAAATCAGCTTGTACGCCTACCTTAATTCAACATGGGGAAAAGGATGCAAGAATTCCAACTACAAATGCATATGAGCTATATGAAGGATTAAGAGATATGGAAGTTGATACAGAATTAATTATATTTAAAGGAATGGCATATAGTTCTGATCAGCCAGGAATGAGAGTAGCTATTATGAAGCAGAACTTGATGTGGTTTTCACATTATATTCTTGGAGAAAGTATGGAGGGCTTTCGTACTATATAATGGATATTCGTACAGGGATTTTTCGTTGTACAATCGGGTCATATTGTTGAAAAAGAGATACAACAAATTATATAATTTGTTGTAAACTGCATGCAAACCATTATGATTATAAGGAAATGTAATTCGGAGGACTAATATGACAGAAAATAAAAATGTGTTACCAGTAGAACAGCGTGAAGAATTATTCAAAGTATTGAAAGCTCGTTTTGAGAAGAATATGAATCGTCATGAAGGTCTTGAATGGGCTAAAGTTGAAGCGAAGCTGGATGTTAATGCTGAGAAATTATGGTCACTTAATGAAATGGAAGTAACTGGCGGTGAGCCGGATGTTGTTGGTTATGATAAAGAGAAGGACGAGTATACTTTCTATGATTGTTCAAAGGAGAGTCCTAAAGGCCGCAGAAGTCTTTGTTATGATCTTGAAGCGTTAGAGTCAAGAAAAAAACATAAACCAGAAAATAATGTCATTGATGTGGCAACTGCTATGGGCATTGAATTATTAACTGAAGAACAATATCGAGATTTGCAACAAATTGGGGATTTCGATATGAAATCATCAAGCTGGGTACAAACGCCTTCAGATATTCGCGAACTCGGTGGCGCTCTATTTTGCGATTATCGCTTTGGACACGTTTTTGTGTACCACAATGGAGCAGATTCCTATTATGCTGCTAGAGGGTTTCGCGGTTCGTTAAGAGTTTAAATTTGGAGTAAGTAAGAAAAGAGCCTATACTTAGGCTCTTTTCTTACTTATATTTTAAAAGTAAACTGTTACTACGCAGTTTTACTTAATTTATATGTTTCGTGGTTGTTTTTCCGGAAAAGTTTAGGGAAAACATAACCGTCTAATCCAATACGTCCAGCATTATGACCTGCAATTAAAATGAACATAGTTAAAACAAGCATGTTTGGGTTTACACTAACAGTTCCACTTAATAAGAATGAAAGATTCATTATGATTCCAAAGAATGCAGCAGTTTTTGTTAATCCACCTAAAATTAAACCTAAACCTACTAAGATTTCCCCCCATTGTACGAAAAAGCTAAATAAGTCTGCGTGCGGAAGAACAAAGTTTTGAAGGAAATCCGCCCACCAGCCTTGTACTGCGGGGTGATCGCCTGATGCTTGGGCGATGGCGCCTTTGAGGAAACCGCTGGCATCAAAAGATTGTCCTAAAACTTTCCCTATTCCAGCAGTAATCCAAGAATATCCTATGTAAAGACGTAAAAGTAATAATATGAAAGTAGCACGTTTATCAGTTCTTAAAAAATTGATAACCATTGAAATCCCTCCAATATTGTATTTACATGTTTATTATATATCCATTGTGAATAAATTCACAATGGAGGAAAT
Organism: Bacillus sp. FSL M7-1020; assembly: GCF_038050415.1. Taxonomy (NCBI): domain Bacteria; kingdom Bacillati; phylum Bacillota; class Bacilli; order Caryophanales; family Bacillaceae; genus Bacillus; species Bacillus sp. FSL M7-1020. The sequence continues at coordinate 12,538 of NZ_JBBOTW010000001.1, forward strand.
GTGAACGAATATATGTTGTGAGTAATTGTTTTATTTTTTGTAACATTTCATCTTTTTTGATAGACTAATAATAGAGATATATCAAAAGGAGGCAAAGACTAGATATGTGGATGAACTTGTAATGATTAGCAATTGGATAGATTATTTTTCTCTCATAAGTGAGGGTTTATTTAGCTATCTGTAAATCATTCAAGGACTGCATATTTGGCGTAGTCATTCCTTCGGTAAGGATAGGCCTATTATGTATCTATCTTTTTTGTGGGGAAATTTATATCTCTCATATAAAATATGCGTCCTTTAAAATTGGAGGAGTATATGATGAATCAATTAAAAAATAAAGTAGCAGTTGTTACAGGTGTAAGTCGTCTAGACGGTATAGGAGCAGCTATTTGCACAGAGTTAGCAGAGGCTGGATACGATATATTTTTTACGTATTGGACAGCTTACGATAAAGAGATGCCTTGGGGCGTTGAGCAAAATGAACAAATACAATTAAAAGAAGAGCTAATACAAAAAGGTGTTAAAGTATCGAGCATGGAGTTAGATTTAACTCAAAATGATGCACCGAAAGAGCTTATAAATAGGGTTACTGAACAACTAGGCTACCCTCATATATTAATTAATAATGCAGCATATTCTACGAATAATGATTTCTCTAATTTGTCTGCTGAAGAGCTGGATAAGCATTACATGGTAAATGTTCGTGCGACTACATTGTTAAGTAGTCAATTTGCCCGAGGATTTGATAAGAAATTTGGTGGTAGAATTGTGAATATGACTTCGGGGCAATTTCAAGGGCCTATGGCAGGAGAACTGGCGTATGCAACAACGAAAGGAGCTATTGATGCTCTTACCAGTACGTTGTCAGCAGAAGTAGCCCATTTAGGAATAACAGTGAATGCAATTAACCCAGGTCCAACTAGTACAGGATGGATGACTGAAGAGATAAAGCAAGGATTAAAGCCGATGTTTCCTCTGGGCAGAATTGGTGAGCCAAAGGATGCAGCTAGACTCATAAAGTTTTTAGTAAGTGAAGAAGCAGAGTGGATTACGGGACAAGTGATTCATTCGGAAGGTGGATTTAAAAGGTAAAAAGAAGGCATCTCCTTTCGGTGAGATGCCTTCTTTCTAATCTTTCTTCAATCTTCGTGCAACACCATTCCCTAAAGATTGTAATCCTTGAACGAGGATAATTAAAATAAAGACGGTTGCATACATTACTTCAGGTTCATAGCGTAAATGTCCGAAGCGATATGCCAAGTCCCCTAGCCCGCCAGCCCCTACAAGACCAGCCATCGCTGTTGCACCAATTAAGCCGATTGTTGCGATCGTTAATCCGAGCACAAGAGATGGGCGTGCTTCTTTAACCATGACGTGCCAAATGATTTTTATAGTAGAGACTCCCATTGCTTGGTAAGCTTCAATAACACCACGATCCACTTCTAGTAAAGCTGTCTCCATTAAGCGTGCAATATAAGGAGCTGTGAAGACGACAAGTGGTACGATAACACCTTGCACGCCAATGGATGTTCCCATTAGGAACTTCGTAAAAGGTAAAATGAAGAATAATAGAATGATAAATGGAAGAGAGCGAATGACATTAATAACTGTATTAAGAATAGGATAGATAAGTTTATTTTCTCGCTGTCCACCGGGTCTCGTCAAAACAAGTGTAACGCCGAGCGGTAATGCGATAAGGATAGAGATAAGTAATGAAATAGATGTCATTTGAAATGTTTGAATTGTTGCTTCCCATATGACTTCACCCCATTCATCCAAAAAGGACTTGTTTTCCATAGTCTGTTTTCCCTCCCTCTACGATGATACCTCTCTCTTGTAAGAATGCTAAAGCACGGTTTACTTCATTTTTTTCACCTTGCATATGAACGACAAGTTTCCCATATGCCTCATGTTTTAGCTGCGTAATATTACCGGATAAAATATTTGGATATACTTGGAAATGTTTTGTGGCGAAAGCTAGTGCTGGTTCTCCTGAAGAACTTCCTATAAAAGAAAGTGTTACAATTTCACCAGTAGTTTGTAGTTCTTTTTGTACTTCTTCTGGAATTTTAGCTGCAAATGCGCTATTTACAAACTTCTTCGTTGTTACATTTTGTGGATTTGTAAAAATGTCTTTCGCAGTCCCACTTTCGACTACAGATCCATGCTCCATAACGGCAACCTGGTCACAAATACGCTGGATGACATTCATTTCATGTGTAATGAGTAAAATCGTGATGCCAATTTCTTCATTAATTTTTAGTAATAAATCAAGAATAGAATCAGTTGTTTCTGGATCTAATGCGCTCGTTGCTTCATCACTTAATAAAACCTCTGGTTCATGTGATAGTGAACGAGCGATGGCAACACGTTGTTTCTGGCCGCCAGAAAGTTCGCTTGGATAAGCATCTTTACGGTTAAAAAGATCCACGATGCGTAAATATTTTTCTACTCTTTTTTCAATTTCCGCTTTTGGAATGCCAGCAAGGCGTAACGGCAATGCGATATTTTCATAAACGGTAACAGTTTTAAGTAAATTGAATCCTTGAAAAATCATTCCGATTTTTTGCCTCGCTTTTGCTAGTTCTTTTGTTGATAAAGTGGTTAAGTTTTGGTTGTTTACGATGATGTTTCCTGTCGTTGGTTTTTCTAATAAATTTACACAGCGAATTAATGTGCTTTTACCAGCGCCGCTATACCCAATGATTCCAAATACCTCGCCTTTTTCTACTTTAAGGGAAGTAGACTTAAGAGCCTCAACAGTCCCTTTTTTTGTTGTAAATACTTTGGAGACGTTTTTTAATTCAATCATTATCGTCAGCTCCTACCAAGATGGTAAAACTGAACCATCAAATTTTTTCTCGATAAATTCTTTTACTTCTTTAGATTGATAAGCTTTCTTTAATTTACTTACAACAGCATCATCTTTATTTTCAGTACGAACAACGACCCAGTTCACGTATGGTGAATCTTTTCCTTCGCGGAAAATGGAATCTTTCGCTGGATTTAGTTTTGCACCTAATGCAAAGTTTGTGTTAATTGCAGCTGCTTTCACTTCACTTAATTGCGTTGGTAATTGAGAAGCTTCTAATTCAACAATCTTTAAATTTTTCGGGTTTTCAATTACATCCTTTGCAGTCGCTTTTTCTGTAGCCTTTGGATCAACTTTTAAAACCCCTGCTTTTTCAAATAATTTTAAAGCTCGAAGTTCATTCGTTGGGTCATTTGGTACAGCGATTGCATCGCCCTCTTTTAATTCTTTTACATCTTTTAAGCTTTTAGAATATACGCCCATTGGGAATGTTACTGTTGAAAATACTTCAGTTAATTTCATATTGCGTTCGGCTTTAAATACATCTAAATATGATTTCGTTTGATAGCTATTTACATCAAGACTTTTTTCATCTAACGAAACGTTTGGTGCTACGTAATCATTAAATATTTTTATATCAATGTCGAGACCGTCTTTTGCCGCAACTTCTTTAATCTTCTCAAAAATTTGTTCATGTGGTCCACCTGTTACACCGACAGTAATCTTTTTCTCGTCTAATATTTTTACATCTTTATCTGAATTTGCGCCACATGCGCCTAATAATAGTACTGCTCCGCTTACAATGCTCAATAATACTTTCTTCATCTATAATTCCCCCTTAATATACGTTCCAAAATAAAAAGCACCTCTCAAAATAAGAGAGGTGCCGAATAGACGAAATAGGTTCCTCTCTTATCTTCCAAAACGAAAACTCGTTTTGCAGGAATTAGCACCTTAGCTTATACGTTATAAGCTCGGTTGCCGGGCATCATCGGGCCAGTCCCTCCGCCACTCTTGATAAGAGTATGTATATGTAGTTTTTAAATATGGTACTAATAGTAAATCTAACAAAAGGAATTGTCAACTTTATTTTCTGAATATATTTTATTTTAAGGTAATCGAAACGTTTCCTTTCTTATGGCCCATTTCTACATACGTATGGGCTTCTGCAACTTCTTCTAATCGGTAAGTTCTATCAATAACAGGTTTTAGCTTTTCTGTTTCAACTAGTTGTTTTAGTAGGTTCATATCTTCTTTACTGACCTTTGCCATCATTCCGTTAACAGATACATATTTTCCATTAGGCATTAATGCGTCTGTACAAAGAGACTTTTTATATTTTCCAACTGCATCAAATATAATATCGTAGTTCTCGCCCTGTTTAGTAAAATCTTCTTTCATATAATCAATTACTTTATCAGTCCCTAAAGATTGCACTAGTTCAAAATTTGAATTACTACAAACAGCTGTAACGGTCGCGCCGAAATATTTAGCAAGTTGTACAGCAGCTGTTCCTACTGATCCAGAGGCGCCGTATATGAGCACTTGTTGCCCTTTTTTTATACGGCCCTTCCTCAGAAAATGCAATGCTGAAGTTCCGCCAAAAGGAATAACGGCAGCTTCTTCATATGTCACATTGGTAGGTTTTAATGCTATTAATCCACTTTCATGCACGCATGTGTATTCGGCATAACCACCAAGGTTTAGTTCTGTTAATGCAAAAACTGGGTCTCCTTTTTTAAATTGAGTTACATCTGTTCCAATTTCTTCGATTTCACCGGATAACTCTACGCCGAGTATAGGTTTTCTCGGTTTTCTAAAACCTAATATGATCCGCATAGGAACCCAAAATAAGAGGGGACTATTAAAGCCACGTATTCTACAATCTCCAGTCGATACACTTGTTGCGCGAATTTTAACTAATACTTCGTTCTTTTTAGGTTTAGGTTTTTCTACATTTTGAAGCTGGAGAACGTTTGGTGGTCCATATTGTGTACAAATAATCGCCTTCATAATAACCTCCTGAAATGAGTTGTTATTATTTACATCATATTTAAGATCTTCATTAAACATGTCTCTATATAGAGAATATAGATTAAAAATTATATAGATTTCATAGGAAAAGAGGTGATATTATTTTGGGAAAGGGGGCGACATTATGAAAAAAATTATTTTTGTTTCAAGTTTAGTACTTGCAATCAGTCTAGGGGTAGGGTGTAGTAATGAGAAAACAGCAAAGACGGATGAGCCGAAAAAAGAATCAGTTCAAAAAGAAAAGGAATTAGCAGCGAAGGATGTTTTCAAGAAAACGAACGAAGCTTTTAAAAATGAAGAGCATGTAACGATGACATATGGTGTAGGCGTAAAAGCTGAGGGAACAGAGATGGACATATTAAAGGCTAAGATGCAATTAGAGCCAAAGACAAAGAATTCTCGTTCTGAAATGAATATTTCCGGTACAGATGTTGTAGTGTATACTGTGGATGGTAAAGTTGCTGGTGAGGTAAAAAACCCTAATACAGGAGAAGTTATAACCGTACCAGAGGAGCAATTAAACGCTGGTGGAATGAAAGCGACTCAAGATATTATAGATAAGTTAGAAGTACCGGAAGTAGTTTTAGATAAAATGAAGATGGAGAAAAGCGGAGATAAATATAAACTGAAATTTACATTAAAAGGGCAAGAAACAGAAAGTATGTTAACTAGCATGGATGAAACGCAGAAGAAAATGTTACAAGCACAAAATGCGAAGATAGAAGAAGTGGATGCAGAATATATCATTACAAAAGATTTTAAATATGAATCAGCAAAGATAGACATGATTATGAGTAGTAATGGCAAGGATAAAGCACACATTATTACGAACGCAAAATATACGTCGTACGAAAAGTTTGACCCAATAAAATTGCCAGCAGCAAAGTAACAGTTTTGATGAGGGGGACCTAAAATAAGGACCCTCTTTTTTGTATACTTTCTTCATAGGAAAATAGGTACAATATGAAGAGGAAAAGATGTAGAAGAGGAGAGTGTCATTTGAAAAAAAGAAAGATGATGGTGGTCATTGTAGCTTATACAGTGTTGCTTGCAACATCTGTAAATACATATAAAGAGCAACTAATTCATCCCATTATGAGCGATGTAGGAAAGTTACTTCCAACGAAAATTAAACGTGTTGAACATGCTGAGGATGAAAGTTCATTAAAACAGGTCGTGCAAGATGCAAATGTTTCTAGAGAGAAGATTTCTATTGCAGGTATGCAACATAGCCAAGGCGGACAGACGTACTATCCGAACGGTACGATGCTTGATATGAAAGAGTATAATAAAATATTAGCATTCGATCCAGAGAAGAAGCGGATTACAGTTCAAAGTGGTGTCACGTGGAATGATATCCAGAAGAAAATTAATCCATACGGTCTTGCAGTTCAAGTGATGCAATCTCAAAACATTTTTACTGTTGGTGGTTCATTAAGTGTAAATGTACATGGGCGTGATATTCGTCATGAAGCATTGATTGATACAGTAGAGTCATTTAGATTGTTAATGGCAGATGGCACGGTACGTAATATAAGTAGAGAAGAAAATGCAGAGTTATTTCCATATGTCATCGGTGGTTACGGGTTATTTGGTGTCATTTTAGATGTGACATTAAAGCTAACTGATGATGAATTATATGAAATGCATACGAGAATGATAGACTATAAAGAATACACGTCTTACTTCAAAGAGAAAGTGAAAAAAGAAGAAAATGTTCGTATGCACTTAGCACGTATTTCTGTTGCTCCAAACTCATTTTTAAAAGAGATGTATGTGACGGATTATGCATTGGCACAAAATCAAAATATGAGAGAAGAGTACAGTGAATTAAAAGAAGAAAATATTATAGCTGCACCGAAATTTTTGCTTGGATTATCACGTTATAGTGATTGGGGAAAGAATACATTTTGGGATATACAAAGAAGTTATTTTGAACGTACAGATGGACAGTTTGAGACGCGGAATAATGTTATGAGATCAGATAGTGCTTTTATGGAATATGAAAATCCGAACCTTACAGAAGTGCTACAAGAATACTTTGTGCCTATAGATTCCTTCACGGAATATATAGATGATTTACGTGCCGTATTAAGTGAAGAAGAACTGAACTTGCTCAATATTACGATTCGTTACGTGGAAAAGAATGAAAATGCAGTTTTATCCTATGCAAAAGATGATATGTTTGCACTGGTGCTTTTAATTAACCAAGGACGCTCCGAGAGTGAGGTGAAGAAAACAGAGGATGTCATTCGGAAGATGATTGATGTTACTTTAAAACATAACGGTAGTTATTATTTACCGTATTATTCTTATCCAACGAAAGAACAGCTAAAGAAAGCATATCCTCGTATAGAAGAATTTCTTCAGAAGAAGAAGGAAGTGGATCCAGAAGAGAGATTTGTGAATTTATTTTATAGGGAGTATACGAAATGACATATAGAAGATTTGTAGCCTCACAAAGCATCATTATGATGGCAGGAAGTATGGTATTTCCTTTTTACATTCTATTGCTTCGGAATGTTGGAAATAGCTTCTCACAGTTTGGGTGGGCTTATGGCTTATTTGCATTAACTTCAGCACTTGTATATCCGTTAGTAGGGAAGGCGTCTGATAGAGTAGGTGATCAAAAATTATTAATAATATACGCTTGGTCCATGGCGATATTAATGCTTTGTTTTCCAATTGCAACGGAAGTCTGGCATGTGTATATTCTTCAAGTTGTAATGGGAGTTTTAGGTGCTGTGCAGCGTAATACTGAGAAAACGTCGTTAGCACGAAAGGTTGTGCAGGAAAAGGCTGGTTATGAGATTGGAAAATACCATGTGTGGACATCAATTGGAGGCGCAGTAGCGATTATTGTAACGGGGTATTTAGTAGATTTCTTTACGATTGGTACGATTTTTTATATTGCATCTATCTTATATGTAGTAAGTGGAGTTGTATTAAGTAGTAAAAAAATATAACCATTCCTATTTTTACCTAAATACCCTTTGTTTGTTATACTAAAAGGGAAGACAAAAGAAAAGGGGACATTGCCTTTGATGAAATTTTTAGTTTTAGTTATTCTCACTTTGTTTTTGATTCCATGGACAAGAAGCGGTAGTAAACTTCGAGCAGTGGATAAGAAGGGGGATGAGAAGGTTGTAAAGGGTAAGAAATCATCCATTTTAGTTATTCCTGTTTTATTTTGGATAGGTATTGCAATCTATGAATATTTTTGGCTAATTGATGATCGAGCAGATTCGATTCTTACTCATTATTCTGTTGCAGTAGCAATTTTAATTGGGCTTGTTTTATTTTCACAAGATCAGATAGGGAAATTAGAAGGTACATTAAAAGGTCTTCTAATGTTTGTTTTACTTGCAAGTTACGGCTATTTTGGTTATTTGCACGATATAGTAATCACGCAAAAGAAATATGATTCTGTTGTTAAGGTAGAGAAAGATATTTCAGAGCCATTTACTGAAAATGATCAGCCGTTTACAGTGCCGCCAAAGACAGCGGAGAATAAGATGAAAAAAGTATTTGGGGATATTCCGAAAGTAGCTTATTTTGAGCTAGGAGAATTAACGCCACAAATGGTAAACGGTGAGGCTTTATATGTAGCGCCGATTGAAGTTTCAGGATTTTTTAAAGCACGTAAAGCTGAAACAATTCCAGGGTACGTAACGATGTCAGGTACGAACCCTGATGCCGAAGCGAAACTGCATCTCGGTTATAAGATGAAATACGTGCCAAGCATGTTTTTCGGGAATAATTTAGAGCGTGTCGTACGAAAATCCGAACCAAATTTAATCTTTAAAGGGAAACCTAAATTTGAAGTTGATGATAAAGGGAAACCGTATTATACAATGACATATGGTGAATTTATTTCAGGGAGATCTGGATTTGAGGTAGAGGGTGTTGTTGTAGTAGATGCACAAACAGGTGAAGTGAAAAGATATGATAAAGGAAAGGCACCTAAATTTGTTGATGGTGTATTGAATCATGAGACCGCATCTACATTAAATACGTATTTCGGTAAATATATTCACGGATTTTGGAATACAAAATTCTCGCAAACTGATATGAAGATTCCGACTGAGTGGGGGACGAAAGAAGGAGTGACACCAATCTTCGGTAAGGATGGAACGCTATATTACTTTACTGATTTCACCTCTCCAAAAGAAGGAGTAGATTCTGCGTTAGGTTATTCACTTATTGATGCACGTACAGGTAAGTTGTATTACTATAACGGAAAAGAAGTAAAGGGAATTATGGATGGTTCAGCTGCTTCAGAAGTGGTGGATAATTCCTTTAAAAGAGAGAAATGGCATGGAACGATGCCGGTTATTTATAACGTGTACGGTAAACCTTCTTGGATTGTACCTGTTATTGATGACGGGGGATTAGTACGTGCCCATACTGTCATCTATGCTTCTAATGCAAAAATATTTGCAACAGGTTCGACGCAAAAAGAAGCTCTTGAAAATTATAAAAATGCGCTAAGCGGGAGTGGAGATTCATTTAGACCAACTTCGAGTGGAAAAGAAGCGCAAAAAGAAGGTATTGTACAGCGAGTATATAAAGAAAAATCAGGTGAAAATACAATTGTGTATGTACTGTTAGAAAATGAACAAAAAGTATTTATGATACCTGCGAAAAAATTCCCATATGCTATGTTTACAGAAGTGGGAGATCCAATTCAAATCACATACTTAGATACAGGAGAGGCGATGTCTTCCGTATCTAAATTTACAAATAGCAACTTGAAAAAGTAAAGCGATAGAATTTCTATCGCTTTTTTTTACATTATGAAAGAGGAAAATGCGCTATACTTGACGTATGTTTATGTTGTAACTATAATTGTTACGATTCAATATGAATACGAAAGGGTGAATGGAAAAAGTGAATGAAGTTAATCACGAAATATATAAACCTGTAAAGATGAACAGGTTATGGATGATTCTTGTATTAGGAACACTTACGGCGATTGGGCCGTTATCTATTGATATGTATTTGCCTTCGTTACCGAAATTAACGGATGATTTACAAACGGGTGCATCCCTTGCGCAGCTTACGTTGACAGCATGTTTACTTGGGCTTTCAGTAGGACAATTATTTGTCGGTTCAATTAGTGATATTTACGGAAGGCGCAAACCTCTTATTATTGCTCTTATTATTTATGTTGCTTCTTCATTACTTTGTGCTGTAGCACCGTCTATTTGGACTTTAGTGCTTTTACGTTTCTTACAAGGCGCTTCGGGCTCTGCTGGTATCGTTATATCCCGTGCAATGGTAAGAGATATGTACTCAGGTTCTGAAATGACGAAGTTTTTCTCACTACTTATGTTAGTAAACGGAGCAGCACCTATTTTGGCCCCGATTATCGGGGGGCAATTATTACAGTTTACAACGTGGCGTGGTGTTTTTATCGTTCTTGGAGCAATTAGTGTATTTATGTTAATCTCGGCTACTTTCGTATTACGTGAAACATTACCTCCTGAAGAAAGAGAGACAGGTGGTTTGTCAGGAACATTGGCGACATACGGAAAGCTTCTGAAAGATCGCTTGTTTATGGGATATGCATTGTCACAAGGATTAGTAACAGCGGCAATGTTTGCCTACATTTCGGGATCACCATTTGTGTTGCAAAATATATACGGGGCATCACCACAGCAGTTTAGTTTATTCTTTGCGATTAACGGTATCGGTATTATTATTGCCAGCCAAGTTACTGGTCGTTTAGCAGGAAAAGTGAATGAGAAAACATTATTTGTTTCCGGTATTATTATCGCCGCTGTTGGTGGCTTATCTCTACTACTTACAATCGTATTAGGAATAGGTCTCATTGGTGTTTTATGCTCGTTATTCCTTGTTGTATCAAGTGTTGGGGTTGTATCGACAACCGGCTTCTCGTTAGCAATGAGAAATCAAAAACAAGCGGCAGGAACAGCATCAGCTTTACTAGGCTTATTACAGTTTATTTCAGGGGCACTTGTTGCACCATTAGTAGGTATTGGTGGAAGTAATACGGCATTGCCGATGGGTATTGTGATAGCTCTTTGTGAAATTGGTGCTGTATTATGTTATCTATTTATGGCTAGAAGAAGTGAAAAGCATTTTGAACTGCAACAAAGACAAAATTTAGAAGCTTAAATTATAAAAAAGAGTTGATTCAAATATTTTTGAATCGGCTCTTTTTTCATTTCTTTGAAATAACTCATACAGCTTTGTAAGGTGATGCAAAAGTTATTTGCATAAAGTGACGATACTGTGACAAAAATGTTGGTATATATATTAAGGTATCCTCTTAAGTGTAAAAAGTAGGGCGTTCTCGGTATAATAACAAGTGGAGATAAAAGAAACTATAGATAGAAGTAGATGTAGATAAAAGGAGAAAAAGAGATGAAGAAGGTTTTGGGTATTGCTGTAATGGGAAGTATGATTCTTCTAGCGGGATGTAATGGAAATAAAGATACGAAAGAACCGAAAGAGAAGGTAGAGCAATCTACAGAACAAACAGAAGAAATGAAAGAATACAGCGCAGTACATGAAAAATATGATATAAAAATGAATAAAGAAATCAATAAAGCACTGCAGTTATTTGAAGTGGCAAAGGAAAAGGGCGGTAAGGAAATAACGAATGCTGCATATAAAGAAGATGTGCAAAAAGTAACAACGAGCATGTTAGAAGATATTGATAATATACGTAAAGAAATTCATGTTCCGAAGTCGAAAGAGCAAGAACATGAGGTATATGTTGGTTTCTTGAATGAATCGGAACAAGCGATGAAAAAATTACAGAAGTTAGCTAAAGAAGAAGATTCATCATTAATTCGTGATATAGAAATTAATTTTGCAACAGCATCGACATACTATAAACGTTTTCAAACAGAAACGAAGAAATAACCTTGCACATGCAAGGTTATTTTTTCTTCTTACCATCACCATCTTCATCTTCGTATACTAACACTTTCTGCTCTTCGTGAAATTCGGAAATAGTTTGTCCGGTAATATTATCGAAGGGTGTGTAAAAAGAAGTAATGCTTTTCTTTTTAATGAAAAGTTTATAAAATCCAATGATAACAAGTATAACAATTGTTAATGGCAGTCCTATAGTCGCTAGAAGTAAGGAATCCATCATATAGCTCCTTTAATATCATTTCTTTATATTATAAACAAAAAACTGCGATTTAGATAAATGGCCCCATTAAAAACTGATTTTTCTAAATATATCCAATTTGATTGACTTTTCATTTTTTCAGAATTATAATTCGAAATATACAATTTGAACCAAATAATAATATAGCAATTTACTTATCCAGAGAGGTAGAGGGACTGGCCCTATGACACCTCAGCAGCGGGTTCTGTAATAGGAACACCGTGCTAATTCCAGCAAGCAAGTCTTGAAAGATAAGTGATGGGCCTTTGTTTATTAAGCCTTGATCTTATTTTTTAAGATCAAGGCTTTTTGTATTCTAAAAAGAGAAAAGGGAGTAATGGAAAAAGTATGTTCATAAAACTAAGTAAATATATATGTTTAGGGGGTTATTGAAGTGTATGTAATTAAAAAATTATCAGTTATGGTGTTCACGCTATGGGTTATTACGACAGTGACATTTCTAATTATGCATATCATTCCGGGAGATCCATTTTCATCAGATGCAAAAATCTTTCCTGAAGAAGTGATTCAAAACATGAGAGCGAAGTATCACCTTGATGAACCGTTGTGGAATCAATATGTTGCTTATTTAGACGGTGTAGTTCATTTTGATTTTGGTGAATCTGTTCAATCAACCGGGCAAGGTGTATCAGAAATTATAACAACTGGCTTTGGTCCATCAGCAATTATTGGTCTACAAGCACTTGTTATCTCATTGTTAGTCGGAATTGCTGCAGGTACATTTGCTGCTCTATATCATGGGAAAGTAATTGACTATAGTGTGAGTTTGCTCGCAATTCTCGGTATTTCTATTCCAAGTTTTATTTTAGCACCACTATTTATACAAGTATTCGCTATTCAATTTGAGCTTTTACCAGTAGCGTCTTGGGGAACATTCGAACATACTGTATTACCATCTTTCGCATTGGCGTTAGGTCCAATTGCGGTTATTACAAGGTTTGTTCGTTCTAATATGATCGAAGTATTGCAGAGTGATTATATTAAGCTAGCAAGAGCGAAAGGCATACCAATTAAGAAGATTATTATAAGACATGCTCTTCGAAATGCGATTGTTCCAGTACTTACATTTGTTGGACCATTAATGGCTGGACTTTTAACAGGGACTTTCGTTATTGAAAAAATCTTTTCAATTCCTGGCCTAGGAAAATATTTTGTAGATAGTATTTTTAACCGAGACTATCCGGTGATTATGGGAACAACAATTTTCTATAGTGCATTATTAATTACTTGTATTTTCATTACAGATATTATTCACCGCATTGTTGATCCGCGTATTCGTTCTATTACATAAGGAGGGGGGATATTTAAATGGGAGCTTATGAAATTAATGAACAGTTATTAACGAAAGAAGAGAAAAAAGAATTAACGATAAATAAAAATCAGCAAACGATTAGCAGAAAGAAAGAAGTGTTTCGTAAGTTTATATCGAATCCAATCGCAGTTTTAGGAACAGTGACGTTATTGCTAATTATTGTTTTCTCGCTTATTGGCGAAAGTTTAACGCCATTTACTGCGAGTGAACAAGTAAAAGAGGCAACAAATTTACCGCCGAGTAGTGAACATTGGTTTGGAACAGATGATCTAGGGAGAGATATTTGGGCACGTACTTGGGCTGGTGGGAAGATTTCACTAACAGTTGGATTAGTAGCAGCTGCCCTCGATATAGGGCTTGGTGTACTAATTGGTGGATTTAGTGGATATGTGAGAGGGCGTAATTGCCTTGGAACGTTAATTGATGAGTGGATTATAAGAGGAATTGAAGTATTATACGGCATCCCATATTTATTAATTGTTATTTTACTATTAATTGTTATGAAACCAGGTCTTTTCACCATTATTATCGCCCTTGCATTAACGGGATGGATTGGAATGGCTCGTCTCATTCGAGCACAAGTATTGTCTTTAAAACAACGAGAGTTTGTTATTGCAGCAGAGCGATTAGGTACATCACATATAAAAATTATATATGGGCATTTAATTCCGAATTTAACAGGGATTATTATCGTCAATTTATCATTTACAATTCCAGCAGCTATTTTTTCAGAATCATTTTTAAGCTTTATAGGACTTGGGGTACAATCACCAGCGGCAAGTTGGGGGACGATGACGAATGATGCACTCGGGACATTATTGAGCGGAGAATGGTGGCAGCTATTTTTCCCGGCAATCATGATTGCACTCATTATGTTCGCATTTAATGCAATTGGTGATGGTTTGCAAGATGCAATTGATCCAAAAATCGTAAAACGGAATCGAAAGGAGAAAAAACATGGGACAGCTCTTATCTTTAGAAAACGTAACGTTAGCCGTTGAAAAAGAGAATAGTAAGCAAGCAATTGTGAAACATGTTTCCTTTTCTATTAACGAAGGTGAAATAGTTGCACTTGTAGGAGAAAGTGGTTCAGGAAAAAGTGTTACAGCACAATCCATTATCGGCTTGAATCAAGAATCAATTCATATCGATGATGGAAATGTATCTTTCCAATCAAAGGAATTAACGAGTTTACAAGAATTAGAATGGAATCAAATTCGCGGAAAAGATATTTCCTTTATATTTCAAGATCCGCTTTCATCTTTAAACCCAACGATGAAGGTAGGCAAACAAATTACAGAAGTAATTTTGCAACATGGGAAAAAATCGAAAAGAGAAGCAAAGGGAATTGCGATTAACTTGCTAAATGATTTAGGGATACATGAAGCAGAGAAACGCTTTGAGCAATACCCACATCAATTAAGTGGGGGGATGAGGCAACGTATTTGCTTAGCAATTGCATTTGCTTGTCATCCAAAGCTTGTAATTGCAGACGAGCCGACAACAGCGTTAGATGTAACGATTCAGAAACAAATTATGGGGCTATTAAAAGAAAGGAAAGAAAAACAAAATACGAGTATTTTATTAATTACACATGATTTGGCACTTGTGCGTGAAGTAGCTGATCGAGTAGTTGTTATGTACGGGGGACGTGTCGTTGAAAAAGGAACGATACAGGAGGTAATAGGTTCTCCTAAACATCCATATACGAAAAGCTTATTACAAGCAATTCCGAATATGGATGATTCCGAAAAGGTATTACGTGCTATAGAAGGAACGACACCTTCCATTGAAACATTAAATAGCTTTGGTTGTCCTTTTGTAAATCGTTGCCCAGTAGCGATAAAAGAATGTATTCATCGTTTCCCAGAGAGAACAACATATTCTAAGGCGCATAGTTCACATTGTTGGCAGCATGTTCTAGAGCATAATAAAGCGAAATCAAAAGAGAAGGTGAATGCCTCATGACGACAGATTTAATTACTGTAAAGCAAGTAACGAAAATATATGGAAGTAAAAGTAAAGAAATCACAGCGTTAAAAGACATATCACTTTCTATCCCGAAAGGAACAACACTTGGCATTATTGGTGAAAGTGGTTCAGGAAAAACAACACTTGGAAAGCTCATAGCGGGGATTGAGAGTCCAACGTCTGGTGAAATTAATTATAACGGTCAAGTTGTTCACACGCTGAAGTCAGCTCATAAGCGAGATTTTTTACAGAAAGTACAGTTCATTTTTCAAGATTCTACAGCTGCATTAAATCCGCGCTGGAAAGTACGCGATAGCGTAACGGAAGGTTATATTTCATTCGGTTTAGGTGATAAAGGGCTGAAGGATAAAGTAGCAGGTGATGCGCTAGAGCGTGTTGGATTAGATAGAAGATATATTGATCGATATCCGCATGAATTTAGCGGAGGACAACGTCAACGTATCGCTATTGCAAGAGCGTTATTGTGTGAGCCAGAAGCATTGATTCTTGATGAACCAATTTCAGCATTAGACGTTTCATTGCAAATTCAAATTGTACATCTGCTGCAAAAAATCCAAAAAGAACAAGGTTATACATATTTATTCATCGCTCACGATTTACCGATGGTTCACTATTTATGTGAAAAAGTAGCTGTCTTATACAAAGGAGAACTTGTTGAATTTGGAAATACGGACGAAGTATTCCGTAATCCACAACATTCTTATACAAAAACATTATTAGCATCAACACCAAAAATTTCAGGTTAAAGGAGAATGTAGGATGAAGAAGTTTTTACTGTTTGTCATTATGACTGTTTTAGCAATTACTTCTGTTGCTTGCGGTAAGAAAGAAACGCAAAAGGCGAGTGCTGGTAAGGGAGAAGGAGATCGATTAGTAACGAATATTGGTAGCGATCCATATACACTTGATTCCGCTATTGCGACAGATAGTACTTCAGGTTATGTAATTGGACATTTATTCTCAAGCTTATATACACAAGATAGTGATGGGAAATATCAAAATGAATTAGCGGAGAAAGAAGACGTAAGTGCTGATGGAACTGAGTATACAATTCATTTAAAGAAAGATATTAAATGGTCAGATGGTTCTCCTATTACAGCAAATGATTTTGAATTTGCATGGAAGCGATTATTAAATCCGAAAACGGGTTCTATGAATGCGACAGAAATGTATTTTATTAAAGGGGCAGAGGCATACAATACTGGAAAAGGTGAAGAGGGACAAGTTGGTATTCAAGTCGTTGATCCTCAAACATTAAAGGTAACTCTTGAACATCCAGTTGCTTCTATTAAACAAAAATTAGCAAGCTCACTATTTATTCCATTATCTAAAAAGTCAATTGATGATAATAATAAATTAAAAACAGATCCAAAAGAGTTAATTACGAATGGGCCATTCACGTTAAAAGAGTGGAAGCATAACCAGGCAATTACAGTACAAAAAAATAAAGAATTCTACGATAAAAAGGTAACTCTAAAAGAAATTGAGTTTCGTATTATTCCAGACTCTAAAACAGCGTATCAATTATTTAAATCAAAAGAATTAGATTTACTAAGTGGTTTACCACAAGAGATGATTGAAAAAGAAAAAGGAAATAAAGAATATAAGCGTGTTGCAGGATTCTCATCTTATATTTACTCGTTTAACGTAGAAAAAGAGCCGTTTACAAATGCGAAGGTACGTAAAGCATTTTCATTAGCGGTTGATCGCAAATTTATCGTTGAAAAATTGTATAAAAATAATGCGCAAGAAGCATATGCATTCGTTCCAGAAGGAGCAAAAACACAAAGTGGCCGTGATTTCCGTAAAGAAAAAGGTGATTACGTTAAATTTGATCCAGCAGAAGCGAAAAAATTATTAGAAGAAGGTATGAAAGAACAAGGATGGTCTACATTACCTGAAGTAACATTAAAATTCACTACAGATACACAACATAAAAAAGTAGCAGAAGCAATGCAAGAAATGTTTAAGAAAAATCTTGGAGTAGATATTAAATTAGAAAATAAAGAGTGGAAGAGTTACATCGACACATACAAGCAAAGTGATTTCCAATTAGCTTATATGGGATGGGGCGGCTCTTTATTAGATCCAATTACTAAACTAGATTTATATGCAGGTGATGGTCCGAATAACTATGCAAAATGGCATAATAAAGAATTTGACGCTTTAATAAAAGAAGCAAAAGTTGAACAAAACGAGGATAAGCGTTTTGAATTATTGCATAAAGCGGAAGATATTATGTTTACAGATTCACCATTAATCCCAATTATTTTCCCAAGTTCCTCATATTTACAAAAACCATCAGTATCCGGTGTCCAATTCATTATCGGTTCTAGTCCAGAACTAAGGTACGCAAAAATTAAAAAATAAAGAAGTAGGCAACCGCCTACTTCTTTATTTTATTTCTCTTTTATATTCTTTTTTCGTTCCATCAGAGAAGACAACTTCTAAATCGAATTTTTGATAGTCTTTATCAAGTTTGAACACGTTCACTACTTGATCGATTACTTCTTGGTCAGCAGTATCTTTATCAAATTTTAATTCTTGTAGAAGTGGGCTTAATTTTGTGATAGCCTCGTCTCCTGTTAATTTTACATCTGCTTTATGATCTTCAATTTTTGCTTCCATTTTCTTATCAGCTGCTACATTTTTATAGTCTGCTTCGTAGTCTTTCTTTGTATCTTGGTAGTCTGCCTTTAAATCGAATTCATTGAAGTTTAGTTTTAAATCTGCAGGAGCCTCATTTTTTGCTTCTTCAGTCGTCTTTTTATTAGAAGTTGTGTCTTCTTTTGCAGGAGCTTTACATCCTGTTAATGCAGGTACTAGCATAAGAGCTAATAAAACTGATAGTAGAATTCTCATTATAAATTCCTCCTTATGTAAATTCGTTCTATACAAGTTTTTCCCAAAAACATGTAATTATGTATGTGTTGAAAATAAATTATTATCCTGCAGTCATAAGGGCTAATCCGCAATTTAAATCAAAAACGATTTGTATGTATATGGTAAATTGAAGTTGTGAGGGAGGGACTAAAATGCATGAAGAATATAAAGAGATAATAAAAAAATCAATTGAATATATAGAGAATCACTTACATGAGGAGCTTACAACAGAAAGAGTGGCATCTCACAGTGCAGTATCGATGTACCATTTTCATCGCATCTTTCAAAGATATGTTGGGATGAGTGTAACGGATTATGTTCGTAAGAGAAGATTAACTCATGCTGCACAAGATTTGGTATCGACTGAAAGAGCAGTTATTAATATTGCAGTGCAATACGGTTTTTCCTCACAAGAGGCATTTACTAGAGCTTTTAAAAGAATGTTTCAATTACCACCAAAAAAATATCGAAAGTATTTCCAGTCATTTTATATAGAAAGAGAGGGGATTTCAATGGAAAAAGGTATACCGAAAGGATGGGTATTAAGTGGAAGTCATCCCGCTGAATATGAGATGGGTTTAGATTACGAAATTGCCCATCAAGGAAAAGTATCTGCATATATAAAAGCAAAAGAGAACGTTACGCACGGAGGATTTTCAACATTAATGCAAATGTTTCGAGCGGATAACTATGTAGGTAAGAGATTACGTTTAACAGCATTTATTAAGAGTGAGAATGTAAAAGATTGGGCAGGATTGTGGATGCGAGTAGATGGAAAAAATACGGAGCCGATTGCTATGGATAACATGCAAAATCGTCCAATTAAAAATACGAATAACTGGCAATCGTACTCGGTTGTACTAGATATAAAAGAAGAAGCACTTGGTATTGCATTTGGTGTTTTATTATCAGGAGAAGGTTGTGTCTGGCTAGATAGTATTCGATTTGATGAGGTGGATGGAAAAATTCCTGTAACGGATTTGGCAGAAAGTTTTTATGAAACTCTTCTAGAAGAGCCAATGAACCTGCAATTTGAAGAAATGGAAAAAGAATGAGGTAAGGAGAAAATGTATGCTCCAATATGTAAAACTAATAAGTATTAGTTTAGTAGCGTCATCTTGTATTATGGGAATTAACTATTTAATTAGCTATCTTTGGTCAGGGCATATACCTTCTTTGACGTGGAAAACATATTTGATATTTGCATTTATATTTATTATGAGTTTTAGTTCAATACAAAAAGATGGGAAAGAGGATTGTTGACAATAGTCTTCTTCGCATTTCTTTAACACAAATGTTTATTCCTGTATGTGGGATTATTTCCCGCAACATGCGTAGCGAATGGCTATTACAAAATAATATTTGCCGGAGTTAATTTAGAGAAAATATTATCTCATTATTATTTATTAGACTAGTTACACAATTAGTAGCGGGGCTCACTATAGGTATAAAAGAAATGATAAAGGGAAGAGACCTTGTAATTAATGAAGTACACAGTAAAAAGGTATCCTTCAATTGGATACCTTTTTATTAGTACTTATTATTTTGCAACTTCTGCCCACTTGTAGTTAAATTCACCGCCGAAGTCAGTTGTTACAAGTCCTTTAATGAAAGAGCGTTGTAAGTAAGAGCGACCTTGTTGGTACAAAGGAGCGACAGCGCCATCTTGTAATAAGATTTTTTCAGCTTGTTTCATTGCTTCCCAGCGTGCTTTTTCATCGCCAGCTAAATCTGTTTTCACTTTATGAATTAGCTCGTCGTACTCTTTGTTAGAGTATTTATCAAAGTTATAAGCACTATCTGTTGTGAATAAATCTAAGAATGTAATAGGATCAGCGAAGTCAGGACCCCAGCCATCAATTCCGATTTCATAATCACCACTTAATAGTAATTTCAACTGTTGTTTACGTGGTTGTGGCTTTAAATTCACTGTTAATCCATCTAGATTCTTTTCCAGTTCACCTTTTAAATATTCGCCAGTCTTTTTAGCTAAAGCATTATCACTTGTTAATAGTTCAAGTGTTATTTTGTCAGTACTAAGTTCTTGCTTCGCTTTTTTCCAGTTTTCTTTCGCTGATTTCACATCATCTTTGACTAGGTTTCCGTTTTCTTTGCGGAAGTCAGTGCCCTCTGGGCTCTTTGCAAATTTCGCAGGAACCATTCCTTCAGCTGGAACAGCACCGTTATTTAAAATTGTTTCTACGTATGCTTTTTTATTCATTGCGCCGTTAATAGCAAGGCGTGCATGTTGATTTTTTAATACTTCATTTTTTTGATTGAGTCGTAAAAATTGAATGCCGACTTCAGCACGTTCTTTGAAGTTTGGATCGCCCTTATATTTATCAACAAACTCCGCAGTTAAAGCAACACGGTCAATTTGTCCTGAATCATATAAGTTAACTTCTGTAGACTTATCTTTAACGACATTGAAGTTGATTTCTTCTAATTTTACTGTTTTAGCATCCCAATAGTTAGGATTCTTCTTTAATTGGAAGCCTTGTTCGTGCTTCCAGTTATCTAATGTGAAAGCACCGTTGTAGATTAAATGATTTGTTTCTAAACCGTATTTATCACCTTGCGATTTTAAGTAATCTTCATTAATTGGTAAGAATGTTGCAAATGTCGTTAAGCTTAAGAAGTAGGGAACAGGACGGTCTAGTTGTACTTCTAAAGTTTTGTCATCAAGGGCTTTGACACCTAATTGATCAAGTGGTAATTGTTTTTGATTTATTTGTTTTGCATTCTTTATATCGAAGAATAAGAATGCGTATTCGGCAGCTGTTTCAGGATTTACAGCACGTTGCCAAGCGAAGGCGAAGTCTTTTGCTGTAACAGGAGTACCGTTTGACCATTTCGAATCACGAAGATGGAATGTATATTTTGTTTTATCAGGACTAACGTCAACCGACTCAGCGACACCAGGAATTGGTTTATTATCTTCGCCCATTGCATATAAACCTTCAAAAACATTGCGCATTACGTTCATGGATTCCCCATCCGTTGCTTTTGCAACATCCATTGTTGGAATTTCTGAAGCAAATGATAAGTTAATTGCTTGTTTATCAGGTGCTTTATCGTTTGCTTTTGCTCCGCTTGCATTATTTTTATTTCCCCCACAAGCAGTTAGTAGTAGACTTGCCCCTAAAACAGATGCAACAACAGGTACAACTTTTTTCTTCATTGTTCGTTCCTCCCTAAATGTGTTGTTCATAACGTCATAATGTCCATGTCTTGAAGTAGCTATAGAAAGAGATAAAACCTAGTATAAATATTTGTTTATAGGTAATCATGTGTTCTATATGTATATACATGTTGAACTATAATGTATCGTTATATGTTTCAACATAGTAGACATTATATTTTGATGGTTAAATATTTCGTTTCTTTGATTATTTAGAATATTAACACCAGAAAGAACTATATGTCAATAATAAAAACAAAGCGTTAATTTCTTGGAATAATATATTAAAAAAGTAGATTCACTCATATTAAGGAATCTACTTTTAATATATTTTGTCAAAAAAACAATGGGAGTTGGTGGAAATACGTTGTTTAAAGTTTCACTTTATTTTTCAATTTTTGCCCATTTGAAGTTTAATTGACCTGCAAAGTCTACTTGTACAATGCCTTTCACATAAGATTTCTCTAAATAAGATTCGCCTTTTTGGTAAAGAGGAGCAATAACAGAGTCTTTAAATAATATTTTCTCTGATGCTAGTAATGCATCAAAGCGGGCTTTTTCATCACCAGCTAAAGTAGTTTTCACCTTTTCAATTGCTTCGTCGAACTCTTTATTAGAGTAATGATCTAAGTTGTAAGGGTTATTCGTTGTAAACAATTCAAGGAATGTAATTGGATCAGCAAAGTCAGGGCTCCAACCATCAATTCCGATTTCGTAGTCACCTTTTAATAAGAGTGAAACTTGTTGTTTACGTGGTTGCGGTTTTATATTTACTGTTAAGCCCTCTAAATTCTTTTCTAATTGACCTTTTAGAAACTCACCAGTCTTCTTCTCAAGGTCACCGTCACTTGTTAATAATTCTAATGTTATCTTTTCAGAACCTAGTTCTTTTTTTGCCTTTTTCCATAATTCTTGTGCAGATTTCGTATCAACTTTTGTTAAATCGCCGTTTGTAGCACGGAAGTCTTTTCCATCAGGACCTTTTGCAAAGTTTTTTGGCACAAGACCAAAGGTTGGTGTAGAGCCATCATTTAATAACGTATTGACAAAGGACTTTCGATCAATCGTTTGATCAATTGCTTGGCGTGCAGAAACGTTTTGAAGTACTTTGTTTTGTTGATTCATACGTAAAAATTGTACCCCTACGTTCGGACGTTCTTTAAAATTAGCATCCTTTTTATATTTATCAACGAAGTCAGATGTTAGTTTTATACGGTCTAATTGTTTAGATTCGAATAAATTTACTTCTGTTGATTTTTCTTTTACGATGTTGAAATTGATTTCTTCGATTTTGACAGTATCTTTATCCCAGTAGGTAGGGTTTTTCTTAAATTTAAAGCTTTGTTCATGCTTCCAATCACTTAGTGTAAAAGCTCCGTTATACAAAATTGTATTATCTTCTAAAGCGTACTTATCACCTTGTGTTTTAAAGAATTCCTCGCTAATTGGTAGAAATGTTGGGAACGCCGTTAAGCTAATAAAGTACGGAACAGGACGCTCTAATTCTACCTCAAACGTATGGTCATCAACTGCTTTTACACCAAGTTGATCGGCTGGAAGCTCTTTGTTGTTAATTTGTTTTGCGTTTTTAATATCAAAGAATAAAAATGCATATTCAGAGGCTGTTGCTGGATCAACAGCTCTTTGCCAGGCGAAGACGAAATCTTTCGCTGTAACAGGAGTACCGTTTGACCATTTTGAATCTCGCAGGTGGAATGTGTACTTCGTTTTATCGCCACTTACTTCATGGGATTTTGCAACGCCAGGGACAGGTTTGTTACCTTCACCAAGATTATACAAACCTTCAAATACGTTTCTCATTACTTGACCGGAATCAGTATCTGTAGCACGAGCTGTATCCATTGTTCGTATTTCAGAAGGTGAAGATAAGTTTAAAACCTGTTTACTAGATGCCTCGTCTTTTGCATTTGCTCCGCTAGCTTCGTTTTTATAACTACCGCAACCAGTTAATAAAATACTTACTCCTACAACTGATGCGATACCGGGTAAAAACTTCTTTTTCATTTGATTTTCCTCCTAAATAATTAAGTTTGGATGATGATGAGGGAAATGAAAAATAAAAAAATCCCTCTTTTCTGATTGAGAAAGAGGGATTTTCACATACAAGTTATGTACCCGTATATAAACGAAGTCCCTCATTCTATCTTTCAAGCATAAAGCTTGCAGGAAGTGGCACAGTATTCAAAATGAACCTGCTGCCGAGGTTTCAAAGGGCCAGTCCCTCCACCTCTCTTGATACAATGAGTAAACGAATGAATTTTATTAATTTTTGTGTTTCTTTGATAATTCAAAATCTTACACCTTGGATAATGAAGTGTCAATCAAATGAAACATAGTTTAAATTTTCAGTTTTTTTAAAGTGAAAAAAACCACTGCACATGGCAGTGGTTTTTCTGCTAGAAGTTAAAGTTATCTGGATCTGGACCGACGCGATGATTTTCATTCAAAGCTTGAATTGCTTTCATATCATCCGAGCTTAATTCAAAATCAAAGATGTTTGCATTTTCAATAATGCGGTGCTCTTTAATTGATTTAGGAATCGTTACAACTTCATTTTGTAAATCCCAGCGTAAAATAACTTGTGCAGTTGATTTACTATATTTTGTCGCAATTTCTTGTAATGTTGGATGATCCAGTAGTTGCCCTTGCATTAATGGTGACCAAGCCTCGAGCTGGATGTTATGTTCTTTACAGAAAGCATGTAATTCTTCTTGTGCTAAACGAGGGTGGTATTCCACTTGGTTGACCATTGGCTTAATTTCAGCAATTTCAAATACGTCTTGTAAGTGGTGAATGTGGAAATTACTCACACCGATAGCACGAACACGACCATCTTTATAAAGCTTTTCTAACGCTTTCCATGATTCAGTATATTTCTCTTTTACAGGCCAATGTACTAAATATAAATCTAAATATTCTAGGCCTAATTTCTCTAATGTAGTTTCAAATGCTTGAATTGTTGTTTCATAACCTTGATCGCTATTCCATACTTTTGAAGTGATAAATAGCTCTTCACGAGGAATATCAGATTCGCGAATTGCTTGACCAACGCCTTCTTCATTTTGATAGATTGCTGCAGTATCGATGCTGCGGTATCCGTTTTTAATAGCTGCTTTTACAGAATCAATTACTTCTGATCCGTCCTCTACTTTAAACACACCTAAACCGAACCAAGGCATTTTTACACCATTATGTAATGTTGTATAGTCTTTTAAACTTGTTAAATTCATATTATTTCCCCCTAGCTTTTTTATTTGTTGCTTCAACTGCTTGTTGAATGACTTCTGAAAAATTATTTTCATATAGAACTTTTAAGCCTTCAGCAGTTGAACCTCCTGGTGTTGTTACTTGTTCTCGGAGCATAGCTGGATCTTCGTTTTGTTGGAGCATAGCGGCAGAACCAGCAATCATTTGAATGACAAGGTGGTTTGCCGTTTTCTCATCAATTCCATAGTTTTTCGTCGCTTCAATTAAACCTTCAGCAAAGTGATAGAGAAAAGCAGGTGCACTACCAGTAATGGCGGTAAGTTGATGAACTTCCTCTTCAGTACAAAACTGTGAGGTACCAATACCTTTTAAAAGGAGTTGTAGCGTTTCTTGATGCGTTTCACCTACGGAATGTCCCGTCGTATATAAGGAGATGGACTTTCCGATTTCGGCAGCTGTATTTGGCATAATCCAGGCAACAGGTGTCCCTTGAGGAAGCCGTTTTTCTAAATAAGATGGTCCAATTCCGGCAGCAACGGTCACAACGAATTGCTCAGTTAGAAGAGGAGATAACTCCTGTAATAACTGTTCATGTGCAGCTGGTGGCATTGCTAAAACAATCGTATCAACGGATGTAATATGCTGCTTCCAGTCTGTAGTGATGGACACATTATATCGCCCTTGTAATTGTTCTAGTTTTTCTATGTTGCTTCGGTTGGAAACGATAATTTCTTCGATATATTCTTTACTCGTTTTAAGTAACCCGGAGAAGATAGCTTCTGCCATACGACCGGCACCAATAAATAAAATTCGATGTTTAGTAAGCATATCCTTTATTCCCTTCTAGTAGAGATATGTTATAAAAAACGATACCATTTTTAAGAGAATTTTGTAAAAAGAAAAGACTTACCGTATATGGAATAGATAATGAGGGGGTTTTTGAATAAGGGAATTCATGATAAAAATAAGAGGAGTTCCTTATACTGGTGATATGGAATTTATTACACATCTGGGGAGAGATAAATATGGTTAGAAGTCCACTTTTTTTACTCATTTCTAGTATTATTTGCGTATTGGTTGGATTTTACATTCAATCGAGTTATATTGAAATTTTCGCATCGGTTATGGGGATTGTTAATGTTTGGTTATTAGCAAGAGAAAAAGTATCCAACTTTTTATTTGGTATGATTACTGTTACATTATTTCTGTATATTTTCATTATACAAGATTTATATGCAATGGCAGTATTAGCAGTCTTTCAATTTATATTTAATGTATATGGTTGGTATTATTGGATTGCACGTAGTGGGGAAGAAGAGGTAAAAGCAACTGTCCGTTTAGGTTTAAAGGGGTGGACCTTTTATATAATTTTTATTTTAGTTGCTTGGGTTGGTTGGGGCTATTATCAAGTCCGTCATTTAGAATCAACAAGTCCATATTTAGACGCTTTAAATGCTGTATTAGGATTAGTAGCTCAATTTATGCTAAGTCGAAAAATCTTAGAGAACTGGCATTTATGGATTTTGTATAACGTAGTTAGCATTGTAATTTATATTTCCACTGGTTTATATGTCATGCTAATACTAGCTGTTATTAATCTCTTTATATGTGTAGCTGGTTTGCTAGAGTGGAAGAAGAACTATAAAGGACAAGTGCGTGTAAATAATTATATTTAGAAAATAATTAAAATCGAAAAAACCCCTGGGACACATATGCCTCAGGGGTTTTTAATAGAATATAAGTTTATGCTTTTGTTAGACCAAGTAATACAGCGCCGCCGATAATTAAAACACTACCTAGTGCAATAAAGATCAATTGACGTTTTGTTTTCTTTTCACCTAAGAAGACAATCGCACCGAATGTTGAGATAACGATTCCAGTTTGAGATAATGGGAAGCTTGTCGCTACTCCGACACGTGGTAATGAAAGAAGTAAGAATAAGTTTCCTGTTCCCCAAAGTAAACCAGATAAAGCATTACGAATTGCATATTTGTTAAATGGCTTATGTTTAGATGTCAGTACAACCGCACCGACAAACATACCAACTGCTTGTGGTAAAATAGCAGACCAACCATCAATGTTATACCAACGAATAATAATTACATATACAAGATAGCCGAAAGTAGAAACAATTAAAGTAAGAAGTCCTTTTTTCAATTGTCCTGGTGGCTGTGCATTTTCTTTATCATCTAATGATGTGAATACAACGCCAACTACGATTAATAGGATTGCAATCGTTCCCATAATGATCGTTGTTGTAGTAGTCCACTCGCGGAAAGCGATAACTCCAAAGATAGAAGTTGCAACAAGTTGCATACCAGTAGAAATCGTTACAGTAGTAGAAACACCTAACTTTTCAACTGTTTTTAATTGGTTTACTTGTCCTAAAGCCCAGAATACACCTGAAATAAAACCAACAATCAAGATTGTCATTGTTAAAGCTGGTTGAGTAAATACATACATAACTGTTGCGAAGAATAGAGCACCGATTGTCATACCTACCGTTTGGCTATATGCACCACCGCCCATTTTTACGCTTACTAATAAGATGTTTCCCCATGCAATTGCAGGAAGAAGCGCTAATAAAATGTCCATTACAAGACTCCCTTCGGTTTGCTATACCAATATAATTACATATCGTTCTAACGATCGGTAATGCCCCACTAATAGAGTAGAAGATTACCGATCGCTAAAACAGGATGAAGAATTCACGATATAAATGCGTTTTCATTTCTTCATTTTTTCAAACACCTCCATATAATAACAGGAAATTGCCTATTTTAGAAAGTAAATTCAAATAGAATGTATATTTAAATAAAAGGTAAAATTCAGTCACTTTATATAGTATTTTTTATTTCCTAAGAAATAAAAAAGCAGCTTTTGTCGAAAGCTGCTTTAAGAATTAGTAATTCTTTTATTAATGAGCTGAATACATAGGAGAAATATGAGTGACATACTGATAGTGATAATTACAAGTGTCCAAGCGAGTTGCATATTACTTGCATCAATGGCCATATAAATTGCTGTTGGGATTGTCTGTGTTTTGCCAGGAATATTCCCAGCAAACATGAGTGTAGCACCAAATTCTCCTAGTGCACGAACAAAGCTTAAGATCATACCGCTTAGTAATGCAGGAAATGCAAGCGGTAGTGTAACGTGTAGAAAAACTTGATATTCACTGGCGCCGAGATCGCGAGCGCCCTCTTCAATTTGTACATTTGCGATCGAAAATCCTGTTTTTGCTGATTGATACATGAGCGGAAATGCG
The DNA here is from genome assembly GCF_038050415.1 of Bacillus sp. FSL M7-1020. Taxonomy (NCBI): domain Bacteria; kingdom Bacillati; phylum Bacillota; class Bacilli; order Caryophanales; family Bacillaceae; genus Bacillus; species Bacillus sp. FSL M7-1020. Next base: position 40,416 of record NZ_JBBOTW010000001.1, read on the forward strand.
ACAACTGTAGAAGCAATGATAGCAGCAGTAGATGTGAACATAATGGACTGCTGAAATACCGATTCTATCCACTTTCCAATGGGGCTGTTATTTCCAAAAATAATAATGAGAAAAAAGCCGATTACAGTTGGCGGAAGTACCATTGGTAATAAGAAAATAGTTTCTAGTATTACTTTATATCTCCATGAGGAGCGTGCTAGTGACCGACCGATAATCGTTCCTAAAATTGTGACGATAATGGTGGCGTATGCAGCTACTCGTAAAGATAAAAAGACAGGTGACAAAATATCATCAAAGCTCATGGCAATTATGATAGGACTGTAAATCCATATTTCTTAAAGATAGATTGTGCATCTTTTGACTGCAAATATTCATAAAATGAAGTCGCCTCTTTCTTATGCTTCGATTCTTTTATAACGCCTAAAGGATAGTGGATTGGTTCATGAGAAGTAGCTGCTGCCGTCTCGCCAATTTTTACTTTGTCTGAAATGAGAGCATCTGTTTTGTATACAATACCAGCATCGACATTACCTGTTTCTACATATGTTAACACTTGGCGAACATCTTTTGTAAATACGATTTTATTTTGAATGTCATTCCAAAGATTTTCATGTGTGAGAGAAGCTTTTGCATATTTCCCAGCGGGTACAGATTCAGGTGTACCAAGTGCGATTTTTTTGATTTTCTCATCTTTTAAATCTTGAATTTTTGTAAGAGAGCTATCTTTTGGGACGACTAGAACTAGTTCATTTCCAAGAAGGTTTTTTCCTTCTTTTTCATTAATGAATCCTTTTTTAACAAGTGTTTGGAATTTATCTTCTGCTGCAGAGAAGAATAAATCAGCAGGCGCACCTTGTTCGATTTGTTGTTGAAGTGCACCGGAAGCACCGAAGTTAAAAGAAAGTTTAATATTAGGCTTTTTCTCTTTATATTGTTTTTCAATTTCTTTTAATGCATCTTGTAAGCTAGCAGCAGCTGATATAGTCAGTTCGACTGTTTTTCTCTCTTTAGCAACTGACTTCTCCTTCTTTTCCACGCTTGTACAAGCAGCACTAAATATAAGAAGGAAAGAAAGTATAAGTGCCCCAATAGATCGTAATGTGAATTTGTTCATAAAAAAATCCCCTTTCGTTTTGACATAACTAATTATAACTAAATATAACTAATTATAACTAGTTATAATTGAATATAATTTGAACAATATGGTTGTTTTTAAAAAATAGGAGAAATATTCTTTTCTTTGTTACAATGAAGGAAGAAAGTGAGGAATCGTCTATGGATCATCATTCCTACACAACGGAAGAAGTAGCGAAGCGATTAAAAGTATCAAAACTAACTGTATACGACTTAATTAAAAAAGGAGAACTTCCTTCTTATAGAGTTGGTAGACAGATGCGCATTGATACAGCGGATTTAGAACAATATATAAAGCAAATGAAAACAGGAAAGATACAAGTTACTTCTGTAAAGAATGACGATAGTAGTATCTTGAATACATGCATCATTAGCGGGCAAGAACTAACGTTAGATATGTTGGCAAAACGTATAGAAAATCGATTGCTAAATTCTAATGTATTAAGAGCGTATCAAGGTAGTTTAACAAGTTTAGTGAAGATGTACCAAGGAGAAGGAAGTGTAGTTAGTTTACACTTATTTGATGGTGAAACGGGTACTTATAATGTTCCTTACGTAAAACGTATTTTAGTTGGACAACCGTGTATTATAATCAATTTATTGGCAAGAAATGTGGGGTTTTATGTTCAAAAAGGAAACCCAAAGAAAATAAAGACATGGGCTGACATATTCGGGTCCTCTATAAAATTTGTAAATCGAGAAAAAGGCTCTGGTATTAGGGTGCTAGTGGATGAACAATTACGAATTCAAAAATTAAATAAAGAACATATTAGTGGATATGAATGGGAAGAATCGAGTCATCTTGGTGTTGCCACGCAAGTTGCGAACGGAAAAGCTGATGTTGGGGTAGGATCGGAAAAGGTTTCGCAAATTGTAAATGTAGACTTTATTCCGATAATGAAAGAACAGTATGATTTAGTAATTTTGAAGAATAAAGACAATGAAGAACTTATTGAAGTTATGAAAGACATTCTGCAATCGGAAGAATTTCATAATGAGTTAAAAGCGATTGGCGGATACGATATTATGAAAACAGGCCAAATTATATATGAAACAAACTAAAAAGCTGCTTGTCTATAAGACGAGCAGCTTTTTCTATATATAAAGGGGTTTGGGGAAACGAATTGTTAAACAAGACTTTGAGCAAGTGTGTAAATGAAAGCTGTAAGAAGAGTCGCTCCACTTGCAAGTCCGATAAAGTCTGATTTGTTGAAAGTAATGTTGTTCATTATAATCTCTCCTTATTTGTTTAATGTAGTTGCAACTGCTTTTGCATCGACAAGTGCGGATAGCACCATGCCCATTGTGTTAAAAAAATTGTTTGATTTCATTTTGTTCATCATGCGTATCCGCTCCTTTTCGAATTGTTGTTGCCCTGCTTTATGTCTTAATTATAGGGAAAATGATGAACTACAACTATCGAATTATCTTACGGGAGACTTACACTTTTGTAAGAAAAAAAGACATTCGTGTAAGAATGTCTTTTAAAGCATATTGATGTGATGGTGCTCTTCAATTGTTTTTAAAAAGCTACGCATTGAATTGGTCATGTAGCTATCTTTGCGGCGTATGAAAACAGTTGAAATACTACCGTATTTCTCGGGAATCGGATGACAGTGTACTTTACCTGCTGTAGAAAGATGTTGTACCGCGGACTGGGGCACGAGTGTAATCCCAAGACCGAGTGCTACACTATTTAATATTGTTTCTAATATGTTAAATTCCATAATTCTTTTTGGTAGCAAACCTTCATCTTTAAGCCATCGTTCTAGTTTGGTACGGTATCCACACCCTTGATTAAAAACGAGTAAGGGCGTCGTAGTAAATTCTTCTATATGAAAAGCTTTATTTTGTGTCACGAGCATTAATTTTTCTGTACTAACATCGTATTGTTCAATTAGTGGATGCTTAATAGGACCTGATATAAAGGCGCCATCTAATTGATGGTCAAGGACTTCTCTAATAAGTTCTTCGGTTAGACCAGCTTGTAATGATAAATCAACGTTTGGATAGCTTTTATAGTAAGAAGACAAAATGGTAGGCAATGTACTTACTGTTTCGACTGTACCGATTTTTAATATACCAGATGGTGTTTCACTATCTAGAAACACTTGTTTTAGCTCTTCAACATCTTGCAAAATTTTATTAACATAAACGAGCATTTTTCTTCCTTCAGCTGTTAAAGTCATGCCTCGTTTATGACGGTAAAAGAGCGGTGTTTTTAGCTCGTTTTCTAATTGTTTAATACGTGCGGTTACATTTGATTGTACATAATTTAATTCCTTTGCTGCGCCGCTTACACTACCGCGATCGGCAACGCTTTGGAAGATTTGTAAGTCTCGTAATTCCATTGTATGCTCCCCCTTGATGTTAACTATCATTATAAATGATAGTTAACATCATTTTGAATCGTTTTACGTGATATGTTTTTTCTTTTACAATTCTCTTTGTGCAAATAGAAAGAAGCGGGGGATTATGGTGAGAAGAGGTCAAATAGTAATAGGAGCTTTGGCATGTTTAATTGCAAGTATGTCATGGGGAGCGATGTTTCCGGTTGCTGATCATGCGCTAGAATACATAGATCCATTTTATTTTTCACTTATTCGTTATGGAGCAGTGGCGATAGTACTGATTATATTATTGTTAATGAAAGAAGGGAAACAGGCATTTCGTTTAGAAGGAAGGGGAAAGTTACTCGTCTTTTTTGGAACGATGGCGTTTACTGTATATAATGTACTCATATTTTTAGGTCAAATGTTAATGGGAAAATCAGGTGTAATGGTAGCCTCCATTATGGAAGCACTCATGCCGATGATTTCCATTTGTATTTTATGGGGATATAAGCATATAAAACCGAAAAAATATATGATAACGAGCATGATTATCGCTTTTGTAGGAGCTGTGTTTGTTATTACGAAAGGTGATATGAGTTTCTTTTTAACATTGAAAGATAACATGTTTTCACTAGCGTTTATATTTATTGGTGTTGTAGGTTGGGTTATTTATACGATGGGTGGTCAAACGTGTAGCGATTGGTCAACATTACGCTATTCTACATTGACGTGTGTATTTGGTACGACTGTCACAGGAATTATAACTGTAATGATTACGGTGCTTGGGTATGTTCCAGTCCCAAGTATGGGAACGATTTCTATCGTGAAGTATGATTTGTTATTTATGATGACATTACCAGGAATCATAGCGCTACTCGCTTGGAATTACGGTGTGAAAATCTTATCATCGATTAACGGCATTTTATTTATTAATTTTGTACCCGTTACGACTTTGATTATTATGATGATACAAGGGTATCAAATAACAATGTTTGATATTGTAGGAACTTTACTTGTTATTGCAGCACTTATTCGCAATAACGTTTGTCAGAGAAAAGAAGAAAATATAAATAAGCAAGTTTTACAAGAAGAGCAATTACGCCAAGCGGTTTAATAGGCAATTGGAGGATTTAACATGTTAGAAAGTTTATTGTTTTTCTTCGCCGTCGGAGTTGCGTGCGAGCTTGCAGCAATTAATCGAAATGGTCGTAAGAAGGTAAAACAACAAGCTGAACTGATACAGCTTTTAAAAGAGTTAAAAGAAAGAAAAATTTAAAAAGACGACCGGGCATAGACGGTCGTCTTTTTCTATATATAAAGGGGAAAGGGGACACAAAGTTTATATAAGCGTAGCAGCGTAAATAAAAGCAGTAAGAAGAAGAGAGCCGCTAGCTAGTCCTAAAAAATCTAATTTGTTAAAAGTGATGTTGTTCATTATAATCTCTCCTTACTTGTTTGTAGAAGCAACAGATTTTGCATCGATAAGAGCGGACAATACCATGCCCATTGTATTCGTAAATTTGTTGTTCTTCATTTTGTTCATCATATTAATCCGCTCCTTTTCGAATAGTTGTTGCCCTGTTTCTGACTTAATTGTATAAGATATTGGGAAGAGTCACTATCGAATTAGCTTACAGGAAAATTACACTTTTGTAAGAAAAACGAATGAAGGTGTAATGATGAGAAGATTTGACATATGTTCATGGAATTCATTAAGTTAAAAGGAGAGGTGAGTGTATGGCTAATATTAAAGATATCGCAAAGATGGCCGGAGTTTCAGTTACGACCGTTTCGAGGGTGCTAAATGATCACCCATATGTAAGTGAAGAAAAAAGGAAAGCGGTTATTGAGATAGTTGAGAAGTTGAATTACTCACAAAACGCAAACGCTGTTCATTTATCCAAAGGGAAGACGAATATTGTTGGTGTAATTTTACCTTACATTAATCATCCGTGTTTTGATGCGATGGTAGGTGGAATGATGGAGGTGGCGTTAGCTCATAATTACAGGGTGTTACTTTGCCAAACGAATTACAATAAAAAAGAAGAAATGAAAAGTTTACATATGCTAAAAACAAAACAATTGGACGGCCTTATTATTTGCTCGCGTGCGAATGATTGGGAAACGATAGAACCGTATGCTTCTTACGGCACAATAATTGCTTGTGAAGATAATGATATTTCAAATATCTCAAGTGTATATACAAATCATTCGGCAGCCTTTCAGTTAGGAATGAATTATCTTATTGAAAAAGGTTATAAAAAAATTGGTTATTGTACGGGAAGGAAGTTAGGGCCAAGTAGTCAAAAACGTTTTGATGTTTATAAACATCAATTACAATCCATAGATGAAGAGGTTAATGAAGAGTGGATTTTTACAGAATGTTTTACATTAGAAGATGGTGTGAGAGCGGCTCATAAGTTAAAGGAGATGCAGGTCCTCCCAGAAGCGTTAATAGTAGCAGGAGATGAAGTTGCGATTGGGATTATGACAGAAGTTGAAAAGTTAGGTATTCAAGTTCCTGAGGATTTGGCGATTATTGGTTTTGATAATCAACCTATTTCACAAGTGTTACAGTTGACAACGATTGATCAAAATTTAAAGGAGATAGGCAAAAACGCTTTTGAAATGTTTTATAGGCAAGTGAGCAACGAGAGTTATAAACAAGAAAAGGTGGAGATTCCGTATGAACTTGTGGAACGCTCTACAGTTTAGTCTTAATCCGTTATGTGTATAATCGCATAACGGATTATTTTTTGAAATGTCTTTGACAGGAAACGCGTTTCATACTTTATAAAAGAGTTAAACCGGTCTGTAATAATCCATGGATTCTTTTCAAGTGTTAAAACAATGAATAGAATTTGGAGGAATATGCATGAATGAACTTTTATCGAGTATGAAAAAATATGTAGAGGATGACGAAAAGATTTTAGCTGTTGTGGTAGGGATATTTGAGAAGGATGATTTTACCGTAGCTTACCGGCATGGGATTTTCGCTGCTACTACTAGACGTCTCCTTTTTTACGGGAAATTTTCGGGCTACCCTGCAATATTTGAAGAGTATCCGTATTTGCATATAGATGACATAGATCTCTGTCCATATTTTGAATTTACTTGTAATCATGAAAGGGTTAGAGCTAGGTATATTCAGAAAGGGAATGTGGAGCGATTTGTTCGTGCAGTTAGAGAAAATATGAATAATTAATCAACCCTTTGTTTAAACATAATATCTCGATCTTTAAGAGGTAAAATGCGGAATAAAAACCACTTCTAAACCTCTAGGAGATAGTGATACAATGTCAAATGGGGGAGGGTATGAATTATGGTTAATCAACGTATAAAGGAAATAACACTAATTACAATTGGTTCATTATTATTCGCAATTGGTATTAATTACTTTGCAATTCCAAACCGTTTATCGGAAGGTGGAATTATTGGTTTAACGGTTGTTACGTACTACTTATTTGATTGGTCACCAGGGATTGTGAACTTTGCTATAAATGCAGTTTTACTAGCTATTGGTTATAAGTTTTTTGATAAAAAAACGATGGTTTATACGATTTTAGGGATTGTAGAAACATCCTTGTTTTTATATGTTACAGAACATATTGAGTATCATGTAAATAGTGATACGCTATTAGCAGCTTTATTTGCTGGTTTGTTTGTAGGTATCGGATTAGGCTGTATGTTCAAAGCTGGAGGTACATCAGGAGGATCGGCAATTTTAGCACAGTTAGCAAATCAATATTTAGGGTGGAGCGTTGGTAAAGGCGTACTTATTATTGATATCGTTGTAATTGCTGGTTCTGTATTTATAATAGGACAAGAAAAAGCGATGTACACACTTGTTGCAGTATTCATCGGTGCGAAAGTGATTGATTTCATTGTAGAAGGAATGGATACAAAAACGGCTGTTACAATCATTTCAAATCAACCAGATTTAATACGTGAGGCTATTACCAAAAACATGACACGCGGTGTCACTGTATTAGAAGGACGCGGCGGATATACTGGAAAAAATAAAGAAGTTTTATATGTTGTTATTAATAAACAAGAGCTTGTTAAGTTAAAGCAAGTTATTAGCCGAGTAGATGAAGATGCTTTCGTTGTTATTCATGATGTGCGTGATGTGCTTGGTGGGGGCTTTAAAGCGAGCTAAAAGGTGAACGAGTAAAATCGTTCACCTTTTTTTATTCTTACAAAAATGTAAGTGTAATGTAATGAGATTCAATAGTAGATTTTATTGCTTCTTCTTAAAATGGATGTATATATATCCTGCAGAGGAGGAATGTTTATTGTGAAGAAAAAAATGATCACTACTATAATAGCGATGCTAGTGATAGTAGTAATGTTACTGCCTACGAAACTTGGACCAGTTATTGATAAATATAATCCGCTTTATAAGACGAAAGAATACTATACGGTTGTGAATACAATTGGTCAGCATGTTGGTGATGAGTGGTATGAATATGAATTTATTGCATTTGACGAACGTGGAAGAGAACAAAAAATAAAGAAGACTGTTAAGCATATGTTAAAGAGAGATGAAGCATTAAAAGTGTACGCAAAAGGACGATACGGCGAGTCAATTGAAGAAATTGAAGCTGTAAATATTCCTATTAATGCGAAGAGTAAACTTTTAGCGATGAGATAGCGAAATATACCCCTGCCTATTTTTTGTCGAAAATCAAAATACTAGGTAGGGGTATTTCGAGGTTCGTAAAAAAGCCTTAGTCCATATGGGCTAAGGCTTTTTTTATTATATAAAGGGGAAGGGGGTACATTGTAGTAGCATGAGTGAAAGGTATAAGAAGAGTAGCTACTAGCAATGTAATTTGGTTATGTGAGCGTTCTTCTTATTTGGCTTACTTTCTAACTGTATTGTACGAAATATAGATATGGAAAACTATCGAATTACATTACGCATAGCTTACAAACATGTAAGCCTTCTGTAATGTAATTCGATAGTTAAAAGATAGTAAATTTAATATAGTATAAATAGAAAGTCTAATGTATTACTTTCTGTTTGTAATGTAAGGAAGAATGAAAAACCAACTACTTTTTAATAACCCTCATCTGTATGTAGATGGGGCTCTTTTTATAAACCTTACAACATTGTAAGGTTTACGTAAGTTAATTCGATAGTAAATTTGTCATATTTTTTGCATAATAGATACAAATAGATGAAAATAGTTAGGGATTTAGTAAGAAGGGAGAAAAATGGGATGCGTAAAGAAGAAGTAGTGAGGTTTCCAATTAAAGATTTCTGTAGCTACTTTACTGTTGCTGTAGTATGTATTGGATTATTTGATATCATAACAAACTTAATTGTTAAATAATATAGATGATAAAACAAGAAGGGAGTTCCTTTCTTGTTTTTTTTTATGGAGGAATAAAGATGAAGTGGATTGATAGCCATATACATGTTGATCAATATAAGGATGAAGAGAAAAGTAGATTACTTAAAGATTTGGAAAATAGTAAAGAGGTAAAGGGGCTTATTGCGGTATCTATGAATTATCAATCATGTAAGGAAACTTTATCTTTAGGAAAGAAATTCCCTTTCATACACCCAGCAATAGGATTTCATCCGGAGCAACCGATTCATAAAGAAGAATGTGAGCGCATATTCAAATTAATTGAAGCTCATGCTGAGGAAATCATTGCGATTGGTGAAGTGGGCTTGCCGTATTATTTAACGAAAGAAGATGAAGGGGTTACTATAGATTCATACGTGGCGATATTGAGACGATTTATAGAACTAGCTAGTGAATATGATTTGCCCATTGTATTACACGCAGTTTATGAAGATGCCGATATTGTATGTGATTTACTTGAAGAATATAAAATTTCACGTGCACACTTCCATTGGTTTAAAGGAAATGAAGCGACAATGGGACGGATGGTGAGGAATGGTTATTATATTTCTATCACACCAGATGTTTTACATAAGGAGAAAATTAGAAAGATCGTTTCGTATTATCCACTGGAATATATGATGGTAGAAACGGATGGACCGTGGGAATTTCAAGAGAATACTATAACACACCCTTGTATGATTAAAGATGTATTAGAAGAAGTTAGTGTAATAAAAAAAATTCCAGTAGAGAAAGTTGCAGAACAAATATATAAGAATACAGTTCGCTTTTATCGATTGACTGAATCCTAAAAAACACCAAGCAGCTCGCTTAGTGTTTTTTATTAGGATTCTAATTTTTTCGCACGTCTTAATAATAATAGAAAGACAATGATAACGAACCCAAGTATAAGGAAGAATCCATATTGTTTTATATAATCAATTACGTCATTTGCACTAGTTGATTTTTCAACGTGGATACCGTCTTTATTAGTAGTAATATGAATATCTTTCATTTTTACTTCATTCGTTTCTTTTTGTAAATCAATCCACTCTATGTTTGGAATACTCTCTAGATCTTTTAATACTTCTTTTAATGGTTTCACACCTAAGTAAGGATGATAGAATGCACCAATAATTCCATCGGATAATTTAGCAACAGATAAAGCACGCTCTTTCATTTGGGCAATAGCTCGTGGTTTATCTTCTTCAATAAATCCAACTGTTTCAGGCATTAATTTCATTCCATGTAGAAATGATGGTGTACTTCTATACGCTGGAGAGTGCATGGATTTCCAAGTTGTATCACTTAACTGCAGTTGACCTACATAAGTTGAAAAGTACTTTGATAAGATTTCATAACCTTTTTGAGACATTGTGTAATGAGGTGCTTCAAATGCGACAGGATATAGTTTAGCATCTACAAGTTCTTGGATACCTTTTTCAATATGATCTGTCGTATATTTTTCTTCAAATGCTTCACCTTTTTTTACATATTGGTTATATGCCTCTATATTTGGGAAATTATCTTTTGTTTTTGGCTTTTCATGCTTCGGTTGACGAATGGGTTGATCAGTTTTTACGTCCCAAAATTCAAACCCTTCACCAGTTTCACTGTCATAAAATTGGTGAGTATAACCATGCATAATAATTGCTGCACCATCATCTTGCATAGAGCGTAAAAGATCGACTAGTTCGGGTTTATCTTTTAAATGTAGTGTTTCACCTGTATCTGGATCTGTATATACAGGAATAACAGTTATCATGTAAGGAATCTTTTTCTTCTTTAATAAGTCGGCAATATCCTGTAATTGATTTATATCTGCAGCTGGGTGAACATCCTCGAGGCGTAAATAGGCTAATTTTTTATTAGTTTCAGGTTTTTGTTGAAAATAAGAAAATAAGCTTTCGCCAATATAATAAGATATCCAATCAAAGAGGTTGGAAGTTGCAACGTAATACGAATTGTTTTGCTGTACAATTAATGGATAAGTATTATTGTCTCTTAAGGCATGGGCAAGAATTGTTCCATTTGTATCAAGTTGTTTAATTGATCTCTCTTCCTCTAATGTATTCTTTAGCTTACGTGTTGGATATTCAATTTTATCAGAGTTTATATCTTCGTTTTTAAGTGTGATGAACGAAAAACGATTAGATAACTGTTCTATGTTTTGACCTAAAACTAGTAGTGGTCCGGGGAAGCTTTCTAGAAATTCTTTTGCTTCAGTAGAAAGTTCTTCTTGTTTTTCACCCATGTAAATAACGTGTGTATACGAAGATTTATCAGTTACTTCAGATAACTGTTTTATATTTTTAATTGTTATATCATTAGTGAAATGTCCTACTTGTGTATTAAGTATTTGGATATCACTTGTAATTTGATCATCATTTGAACTGTATAAAATAAGGACTTTCGACTTTTCGGTTTTTTGTGCGGAAATAGGGACAGGAATTAATAGTAGTAAACTGAATAAGAGTAATAGCCATTTTTTCATATTATTATTCTCCTAGTTTATATTTAGAATTCAATTTACAATTATATACAAAAAATAAGTTATAGTCTATGAAAGTTACATTTTTGCACGTATTTACCAAATGTTTTTTCACAAAATAGGCCTAAAGCATGATGATAATATGTATAGTTATTTGCTATGATAAAAGAGTAAGAGAATGATAGAACATAGGTAATTGTAAAGGGAAGGCTGAAAGGGGACAAATTTCAGCGGAGAAAGAGGTAGAGGTAGTGAAGAAATTCTTTGTAGGATTTTTAGTCGTTCTTGGGGTGTATTTATATTTCCAAGGAAAGTCTGAAGGAATGGATAAGCTAGTGAAAGAGACAAGCTATGTTGATTCAGAAGAAGCAAAACAGATGAAACAAATTATTATAGAGGAAGCAAAGAAAGTAAATCTTCCAGAATGGATACCTCTTACAATTGCCGAACATGAAAGTCGATTGAATCCAAGAAGTATTGGAGACAACGGAACTTCATTCGGATTGTTTCAATTGCACCGTGGTGGTGGACTTGCGCCAGATCATTTAACTGATGAAGAGTTGAAAGACCCACGTACAAATGCACAAATTGCAATGCCGCATTTGGTGAAGGGATATAAGCGCGGGGTGCAAAGAGGCTTGACTGATTTTGCATTATTGAAATATGTAGCGAATACATCAGGATGGCCAGGGAATTTAGGGCCAGAGTGGACGGATAACAATATGAAGTATAACGTTGGATTAGAGAACGTATACTATCGAAATAAAGGTGTACTAAAAGAGTAGGTTTTCGATACCTACTCTATTTTTTTATGGATATTTTTGTCTTCCTGCCTTGTGAAGTACTGCGCTAGTTGTATGTTCACTTCTTCTAGTTTTGTAGAAACTTGTGGTATTTTATATCCTACATACAACGGTGAAACGACAAACCTAGGAACAACTTTACAAATAATTTTTCCGTTTAAGTGATAGAAGAATAAGTTATAACTGCTACACCCTTTATGGAAATCTGTCAGTATGTATCGTACAGTTTGCTGAATGTAATTTGCCATTTCATCTATACATGCAATATCATCAATGATTATATTGAATTCAGTAAAACCGATAATAGGAAGCTCTGAAATATTGAGTTCAATACGTTCATTTTTTTGAACAATTATCCCTTGGAAATTTTCCTCTTCAATATTCTCGAGATAGTCTACATGTTTCATTCCGATAATTTGCATGTGTGCATGATGCAAACTTCCGCCTGAAAATGGACCATGATTTTTGTATAAAATTACAGATGAAAAGTCTTCGTTTTCCTGTAACTTTAACCAATGTTGAATAGAGAAATGAATTAGTTTTCGCATATGCTCTTCTGTATATGTTGCGATATGATCTTCACAATTATCCGTTTCGATTAACACGGTTTGAAATGTATCTTTTAATGTAGGGAATTTATTTTTCAACCAAATAATTGAGCCCTCAGTTTCTAAAATATCCGTTAAATTTTCTCTATCGCAAAATGGACATGCAGCGCTTCTGTTCCGAATGCTTTCTGGTTTTTGTTTACCGATATCGTTTAAAAAATATAGTTGTTGTGTATCCATTTGTATATACCCCTTTAAAATATGTGTAAAAATCCCGCTTAATACATTCGGGGAAAGGAGGAGGAAATCCTTTAAAGTGAATAGGGAAAAATAAAAGACAAGATATCCTCATTACGATAGGGTATCTTGTCTTTTATTTTTTCTTTAATAATGTGTATGGATAATATAGAGTATTTTCACTATGTTTCGTTTTTCTATTTTTTATTGTGTATAAGGCGATTGCTGTACTTGTGATTATAATAATGGCTTTCTTCATATTCATATACCCCTTTTTATTGTTGGTTTAATTCTTGGCTAACTGCCTTTGCATCGACTAAAGCATGTAAGATCATTTTCACCATGTTCATCATATTTCTTCACTCCTTTTTATAGTTCCTTTAGTTCTTTTACAACTGCTTGTCCGTTCACTAATACCTCAAAGATTGCTTTTACGATTTCTTTCATCATGATTGTTTCCTCCTTTTGTTTGTCTCTCTTGTTTACATCTTTATTGTATAGGGAGGCATCTTTTCGTACTATCGCTTTCCATTACGTGAACATAACAGTTTTGTAAGATTTGATGTCACTTATTGAAATGTTTAGTCTATCTTCATTATTTTCAGAAAAATGACTATTCAAACATAAAATAGGGAAGTATAATAAAGAAGTAAGTATTAAATTCCGTACGAAAGGGGTGAATGAGATGAAACGTTCTTTAGCTGCGCGTGCCAAATTTTTAGATTTTATCTATTTTTGTCGTGCGATTTTTCATGATGTAATTGTTAACGGGATACGTCTGCCCTTTTTTAACAATTGCATAGTAGCTATTGAACGATAGAAATCTCTTCACCCATTTTTAATAAACGTGTGAAAAGGGAGCTATTTGGCTTCCTTTTTCTATGTCGAAAATCATGGGGAATGTTTCTTTCCCATGGTTTTTTTATATTGAAAGGAGTACGGAAAATGACAATTTGTAGTGTAAATAATGTAACGAAATCTTTTGGTGGAAACATCATATTTGAAAATATATCGCTTGAAATAAAGAATGGTGAACGTGTTGGTTTAGTTGGCCGTAACGGTAGTGGGAAGACAACAATCTTTGGTCTTCTAACAGGAATGGAGAATGTGGATGCAGGAGCCGTTCATATGAAGAAAGGTACACGTATTGGTCATGTCGCACAAATTCCAAAGTTTGATGAGGGCATGACTGTATACGATGTATTGGGTTCCGCCTTTAAAGTAGAAAAGGAATTAGAAAAAGAAATGCGTGTTTTAGAAAAAAATATGACGGAGGAACGGGAAGCGTCTGCTTTGCAAAAACTGATGGAGAGGTACGGTGTAATTCAAGAAAAATTTACGTTTCTTGGTGGTTATGAAATAGAGGCAAATATTATGAAGGTAGCAAATGGTCTACAAGTGACGGAACTATTCCTCCGATCATTTCTAGAATTAAGTGGAGGAGAACAGACGAAGGTAAGCCTTGCGTATATGCTATTGCAGAAACCAGATTTACTTCTATTAGATGAACCGACAAATCATTTGGATTTATTTGCAGTCGAATGGTTAGAGCAATTTTTAAAAGAATACACCGGAACGGTTATGGTTATTTCACATGATCGCTATTTCCTTGATGAAGTTGTAACGAAAGTTTTTGATTTAGAAGATGGAGAAATTCACGTGTATCATACGAATTATTCTCAGTTTGTTGAGGAGAAGGAAGAAAGGTTGCTTCATGAGTTTCAGGCTTATCAAGAACAGCAAAAGAAAATAAAGAAAATGAAAGAAGCAATTAAGCGTCTACGTGAATGGGCAAATCAAGCGAATCCGCCGAATGAAGGACTGCATAAGAGAGCGAGAAATATGGAACGTGCGTTAGAACGTATGGAGAAGTTAAAGAGACCGATTTTAGAACGAAAACAGATGGGACTTCAGTTTGAAGGGCAAGAGAGAAGCGGGAAAGATGTTGTTGTAATGAAAGAAGTGAGTAAAGGTTTTTCTGACAAACCTTTATTTGAACAAGCGAATTTACATGTTCGTTTTCAGGAGCGTGCGGCTATCGTTGGTCGTAATGGCACAGGGAAGACTACGCTACTAAAATTACTATTAGAAGAAATAGAGCCAGATGCTGGTGAAATTCGGATGGGTAGTAGTGTCAAAATTGGTTATTTATCGCAGCATGCGTACGGAAATATGAAGAGTAATGTATTGGAAGCTTTCAGAGAGT
The DNA here is from genome assembly GCF_038050415.1 of Bacillus sp. FSL M7-1020. Taxonomy (NCBI): domain Bacteria; kingdom Bacillati; phylum Bacillota; class Bacilli; order Caryophanales; family Bacillaceae; genus Bacillus; species Bacillus sp. FSL M7-1020. The sequence goes on from NZ_JBBOTW010000001.1 coordinate 55,525, forward strand.
ATGTAGCTGTAACAGAGGGAGAAGCAAGACATATATTAGCTAAGTTTTTATTTTATGGTCCAGCTGTGTTTAAGAATGTAACGCAACTGAGCGGTGGAGAAAAAATGAGGCTAAGACTGGCGCAACTTATGTATCAAGACATCAATTTTTTAATTTTAGATGAGCCGACAAACCATCTTGATATTGAATCAAGGGAAGTTTTAGAGGAAGCTCTTGAGCAATATAATGGAACGATTTTAGCTGTTTCACATGATCGTTATTTTTTAAATAAGTTATTTGAAAAGACGTATTGGATTGATGAACGCAAATTATTTGAGTTTGCAGGGAACTATGCATGGGCTCGTCAAAAGTGGGAGGAAAGGATTGAGAAGCAAGTAATAAGGCAGAAACCTCAAGGGAGAAAAAGTATTGAAACAGTCCCTGTAAAAAAGAAAGAAGCTAGGAATATTGAGGGGATTGAAACCGAGTTAATGCGTGTAGAAGAAGATATATATGCACTTGAATGTAAAATGGAACATGTAGCTGATGTTGAAATGCTTGAACAATTGTATGAAGAAAAAACGAAAAAAGAGTTGTTACGAGCGGAGTTATATAATGAGTTAGATAATATTGTGGGGTAAAGAGTAGAAAGCTAATTCCTTTCAGTTTTGCTGAAGGGATTAGCTTTCTTTTTTTATAACTATATTTTACTGTAAGAGATAAATGAAAAAGTGTGTTTCACGTGAAACAGTAACTTGGGTAAATCTTTGTTACGCATCTTGTATAGGTTGTGAAACATATGCAATGATGAGGCAAAATATATATGTTATTAGTAGATTTTCGATAGGATTAATTACGAAAGTAAAGGCTAATTATTTCCCGAGACATAAGTATGTATGATGGAAATCTGAGATTGAAAATAAAAAAGAAAGCAGAGTCACAGCTTTACGCGCTGAACTCTGCTTTCTTTTTGTGTGGTATCTTCTTTTGTTGAAATGATAATAGCGATCCCGAGCATAATAAAAAAAGCTAAAAAGAGGACGAATTTTGGGAAGAAAGGGAATAGTAATAGCGCCCCGACTATCATAATTGTTAATAATACGTAGTGCAGGACATATTGGAATAGGTTGTCCATGTTTTCGCCCCCTTTTTGGTAATTGATTATTAGTATTCTATGTTTCATGCTGAAGGAATAGAAGTAGTTTTTATGTTTTTTAATATAAAATGTGGATGCATAAACTAAAAAACATTAGAAACGATACATATTGAAAACGAAAAGGGACTTATAAAAAAAGCTATAGTAGGGGTTGAGTGAAGATAACTACAACGATATGTAGTTTCCTAAATTAAATAGACAATATTTTTGAAAAAAACCATAAAAATATTTATTTAGAAAGAATTGACAAAATATATTGAAAGTTATAAGCTATTAACCATAAAGTCTACCGGAAAAGTCGGAATAAGATTGTTACCCCTCAAAAACATCTATTTTTTACGATTAAAACCGACTTTTCCGATTGGCTATAAATGTTGCTGTGGGAGGCATACATAAGGCAAGCAGTTCATAAGGTGTAATTATTAAAAAAAAGTTAGGGTGGGGACAATGAAGAAAAAGACGAAAAAATGGGCTGGTGTATTTTCGGTATTAATGAGTAGTTCGCTTGTGCTATCTGCTTGTGGGGGACAGGAAGATAAGGCTTCTACAGAACCGGTTAAACAACAAGATTTAAAAAATATAAAAATTGAAAAGATCGCTGCGACAGATAAAACGAAAGTACCAGATAAAGCGAAGAATAGAAAAGATACGCTAGTAGTTGGTATTAGTAAACCTGGTGGCGTATTTTTACCATATTTCCAACAAAATGGTTGGGATGGAAACGTGACTTCAGTGATTTTTGCATCTCTTGTATCAACGGATAAACAAGGGAAACCAATTCCGGAATTAGCGGAGAAGTGGGACGTTTCTTCTGATCAGTTAACATATACATTCCATTTACGTAAAGACTTAAAATTTAGCGATGGATCGCCATTAACAGCATATGATGTAGCGTTCACATTGACGCTTTTACATGATAAGGCATATGAAGGTGAAATAGATATCTCTCAATATGCGGTTAAAGGTGGTAAAGAATATAAAGAAGGAAAGGCAACTTCTATTGAAGGTATTCAAGTTGTTGATCCACAAACAATTAAAATTACCACTGAAAAAGTTAATTCACAAGCTATATTTGTTTTAGGTGGTACAGTATTATCAAAAGCTTATTACGGAAAAGATTACAAACAAAATACAAGTTTAGATTACTTAAAAGAGTTATATGGAAAACCGATAGCTGCGGGTCCATATAAATTTGAAAAGTATATCCCGGGGCAAGAAGTTCGATTTGTAGCAAATGAAAATTATTATGCGGGCAAACCCAAAATTCCAAACTTCATTTATAAAATTACTTCTGGCGATACGAAGCTTCAATTATTCCAAACAGGTGAGGTTGACTACACTGGCCTAGGTACTGGTGATGAAATTCTTGAACAGGCTAAGGGTTTAGAATTTGCGAATATCCAAATCGAAACAGCAGCGTCATTTAGTTATATTTATATGAATAATAATAAGCCGTACTTAAAGGATAAAAAGGTTCGCCAAGCACTTATTTACGGATTAGATCGTAAAAAATATGTTGATACAGCATTGAAAGGATACGGTACGGTAGCTAATGTACCAATTCATCCAACTTCTTGGGCTTATACGGAAGAAGGAGTTAATAAATATGAATACGACAAAGAAAAAGCGAAAAAATTATTAGATGAAGCAGGATGGAAAGTTGGTTCGGATGGAGTTCGTGAAAAAGATGGTCAAAAATTAAAGCTTTCTTATTTCGGCCCAAGTTCGGCTAAAGATAGTGATTTATTAATTCCAATTGCGAAAGAGAATTATAAAGAAATAGGTGTAGAATTTAATCCAGAATTTATGGACTTTAATACTATGCTTTCGAAGGTAAATAAAGGTGACTATGATTTAGCTTCTGTTTCGACACCGATTACAAGTGATCCGAGTGAAACAGCTGGTGAATATTTGTCTGGTGTCAATGATAAGAGTCTTGGTTATAAAAATGCGAAAGTAGATGAGTTAATTAAAAAAGGTATTGAGACAGTTGATATTGAAAAACGTAAACCTATTTATAAAGAATTATATAAAGAGTTAAGTGATGACCCACCAGTAATTCTATTAAACTACCGTAGAACAATTACTGGTTATAACGGGAATATAAAAGGAATTGACTCTGAAAAATACAATAGTATTAGCGCAAACTTACCAGTTTTATCATTTGAAAAATAACGATAAGGATGTATAAATAGAAGACATTTTTTCATTCGGTTAGTAATGTACCGCTTTGAAAAAATGTTCTTCTATTTTAGGCATAAGATTGGAGAGAAAAAGGGTGAAAACATATATCGTTCGTAGGTTGTTACAAATGATTCCTACACTGTTCGGAACATCAATTGTTATTTTCTTCCTGTTTGCGCTTCTTCCAGGAGACTATATTGATTCAAATCCAAAGATTACACCTGAAAGGGCAGCTGAACTTAGGGAATTATATGGATTAAATAAGCCAATTGTTGAGCGTTATTTTCATTGGTTAGGTAATGCATTGCAAGGGGATTTTGGTTTTTCGCTTCAATATCAGGAACCTGTAACGTCATTATTAAATAAATTTATTTGGAATTCTTTTAGTGTAGCTGTTATTGCATTGTTTTTTATTTGGCTAATTGCACTTATTATCGGCGTATTCTCAGCGACGAAGCAACATTCTTTATTCGATAAACTTGTAACAATTGGTGTCTTTGCAGCAATGTCATTTCCTTCATTTTTTATCGGTTTGTTTTTAATTAAGGTGTTCGCGGTGGACTTTAAGTTATTACCGATAGGCGGAATGATTGATGTCGGGAGTAATTCGACTGGATTAGCTTACGTAATAGAAGTTGCCAAGCATATGGTTTTACCAGTATTTATTTTGACTCTTCTTGGTGTGGGTTCATTAACTCGTTACTTTAGAACAAGCATGTTAGAGGTTGTAAGGCAAGATTACATACGAACAGCACGGGCGAAAGGTTTAAAGGAGAAGACTGTTATTTATAAGCATGCGTTAAAAAATGCAATATTACCGGCGATTACGTTATTAGCATTTGAATTACCAGGTTTATTTTCGGGAGCAATTATTATTGAACAAATTTTTAACTGGCCAGGGATTGGTAATATTCAATTAGAAGCACTAAATTTTCGTGATTATACAGTATTAATGGCATTTACGATGTTTCTTTCTTGTTTAACAATTGTTTCAAACTTTTTCGCTGATATCGTATATGCAGTTGTCGATCCACGTATTCGGTTGAAGTAAGGGGGGATTAGATGGAAACTGTTACAGCAATTACAGAGAAAAAAGAAAAAAAGAGAAGAAATGAATCATCACCATGGCGACAGGCTCTTAAAAAAATAAAGAGAAATAAGATGGCACTCGTGGGGTTTTATGCACTAATGTTTATGTTTTTATTTTGTTTTGTCGGTCCGCTCTTTTCGCCATATGCATCAGGGAAAATACAAGTCGCTTTAATTAACAAACCACCTAGTTTTTCACATTGGCTCGGTACAGATCAATTGGGAAGAGATATTTTAACAAGACTTATGCAAGCAGGACGCATTTCATTAACAATTGGATTAGCTTCAATGGTCTTATCGGTTATACTTGGAGCTTTATTAGGAGCTATTGCAGGTTTTTATCGCGGGATTGTCGACAATATTATTATGCGTCTTGCAGATATTTTAATGTCGATGCCGGGATTGCCGTTGCTTATTATAATGGGAGCTATTTTATCAGAATGGAAAGTACCATCTGATTATCGTCTTTATGTCATTATGATTATTTTAAGTTTAGTAGGTTGGCCAGGACTTGCACGTCTTGTAAGAGGTCAAATTTTATCACTCAGGGAGCAAGCATTTATGCAAGCTGCTGATGTGTTAGGAATGAAAGATTACCGGAAAATTATATATCATTTAATCCCTAATGTTTTACCGATCTTAATTGTTGTATCCACATTAGGTGTTGCAGGCTCTATTTTAGGGGAATCCGCACTAAGCTACTTAGGTCTCGGAGTCGTCCCGCCTACACCATCATGGGGAAATATGATTAGTGCAGCTAACTCATTAATCGATTTCCAAAAGCGTCCGTGGTTATGGATTCCGCCCGGTTTTGCAATTTTTATAACAGTTGTATCAATTAATTTACTTGGTGATGCACTTCGTGATGCGTTAGATCCAAAGATGAGACGGTAGGTGAGGGAATATGAGTAAAGCGGTAGTAGAGCTGAAAGATTTGCAAACACATTTTCAGACAGAAGAAGGAACAGTAAAGGCTGTTAATCATGTTAGCTTTGCAGTTCGAGAAGGTGAAACAGTTTGTGTTGTAGGTGAATCGGGTTGCGGAAAGAGTGTAACGGCGCTATCGATTATGGGACTTATTGCTGAATCAGGAAGTGTAGTAGGTGGAGACATTTTATATGAAGGAAAAAGTCTTTTAGGTATGAAAGAGAAAGAGCTTCGTAGTTTACGAGGAAATGATATTGCGATGATATTCCAAGAGCCGATGACATCGCTGAATCCCGTCTTCACTGTAGGAGAACAAATTGTAGAAACGTTAAGAGAGCATGAATTACTTAGTAAAAATGAGGCGTATAAAAAGGCAATCGAATTAATTCGTAAAGTTGGTATAGCTCGTGCGGATGAAATTGTCCATTCGTATCCACATGAACTAAGTGGAGGCATGTTACAACGCATTATGATTGCTGTTGCGCTTAGTTGTAATCCTAAGTTATTAATTGCAGATGAACCGACAACTGCTCTTGATGTTACGATTCAAGCTCAAATTTTAGACTTACTAAGACAGATAAAAGAGGAATTTAAAACATCGATTTTATTAATTACACATGATTTAGGCGTTGTAGCAGAAATGGCTGATTACGTTGTCGTTATGTATGGCGGAAAAGTTATTGAGGAAGCTCCAGTACTAGAGATATTCCAAAATCCGAAACATCCGTATACGAAAGGTTTGTTGAAATCAAAACCGGTAATGGGAAAACGAATAGATAAACTATATTCTATTCCAGGGCAAGTTCCGAATTTAGTTGGCTTAGGTGAATTTTGCTATTTTAGTGGTCGTTGTGAGCATTGTATGGAAATATGTAAAGAAGAGGCACCAAATTTGAATGTGCACGATGAGAACCATAAAGTAGCTTGCTGGTTATATGAGGAGCGTGCGGAACAATGAGTGAACCATTATTAGAAGTGAAAAACTTAAAGACGTATTTTCCAATTAAGGGCGGCATATTTAGTAGAACGATTGGACATGTAAAGGCAGTTGATGGAGTAAGTTTTACTATTAATAAAGGTGAAGTGTTTGGCCTAGTTGGAGAATCAGGAAGTGGAAAAACAACGATAGGAAAAACAATTTTACGTCTCGTCCAAAAAACGGAGGGAGAAGTAAAGTTTAAAGGGCACGATGTTTATTCCTTATCCAAGGAGGAATTGAGAAAACATCGCCCTAATATGCAGCTTGTTTTTCAAGATCCATTTAGTTCATTAAACCCAAGAATGAGAATTGGAGAAGCACTTGGTGAGCCGATGTTGGCTCACGGACTAGCGACGAAAGAAAATGTTCGTGCAAAGGTGATAGAAGTATTGGAGTTATGTGGTTTAGCTCCGTATCATATTGACCGGTATCCTCATGAGTTTTCTGGTGGGCAACGTCAGCGTATCGTTATCGCAAGAGCTATGGTATTAAATCCAGAATTCATTGTAGCTGACGAACCTGTGGCAGCACTAGATGTATCTATTCAAGCACAAATCATTAATTTATTTAGTGAGTTACAGGAGAAAAAGGGATTATCTTATTTATTCATTTCACATGATTTAAGTGTTGTGGAACATTTATGTACAAAAATAGGAATTATGTATTTAGGAACGATTGTAGAAACGGCACCGCGTGATGAGTTATTTACGAATCCACTTCATCCGTATACAAAAGCATTGTTATCAGCTGTGCCAATACCAGATCCAACAGTGAAGCGGGAGCGAATTATACTAGAGGGGGATATTCCCAGTCCAGCAAATCCACCTTCAGGTTGTCGTTTTCATACACGCTGCCCGTTTGCGACAGATGTTTGTACACAAACGGTACCAGAGTTTCGTAATGTTGGTGAAGATCATTTTGTTGCTTGTCATCATGTATAAAAGAGAAGGACCCTTTCAGAAGTTGAAAGGGTCTTTTTTTTATTTACTAGATAAAGTTTGTTTTAAAACAAATTGCTCGATTGCATGGGCAACACCATGTTCATTGTTTGTTAATGTTACAACGTCACATAATTTTTTTACATCTTCTTCAGCATTTCCCATTGCAACAGATAAACCAGCAACTTCTAACATTGGTACATCATTAAAATTATCACCAATAGCAATTGTATCTTCAATTGGTATATTAAAATGAGCTGCCATCTGCTGTAGCCCATTTCCTTTATGGCCATTCTTATCCATAATTTCTAAATTAGTAGGAGCAGATGCTGTAACCATAATAGCAGTGTCTTCTTGTAACATACTTAATAACTGGGCGCGATGACCTGCATTGAACGTTAAAATGAAGAATTTAGATATTTCGAGTTCTTGATTGTTTACAACATCTTCGATTTTTTGGAAATCAGTAATTAGGTTTGATTTCTTTTGTTTTTCTGTAATTCTTTCGAGTTCTTCTAATGTAACATCTAGCGCATGCTTGTTTTCTTCGAATGCCTGCATCACTTGATCTTGCCATGTAGAAGGAGAGTAAACCCCTTTATTTGTATATAGCTTATATGGAAAACCTTCAGCTTCTAGTAATTTTGCAAGTTTGTACACTTTATCGTTTTGTAAACAACGCGAGTTAATTACTTTTCCATCCACGTAAACAATTGCCCCATTGCTTGCTCCAACTGGAAGAGCTAATTGGTATTCTTCCAATAGTTTTAAAGCATCCTCTTTTGCGCGGCCAGAACAAATCATTACAATATGTCCAGCTTCTTGTGCAGTTTGGATTGCTTGTAAGTTCTCTTTGGAGATTTCAAGATTAGATGATAGTAGTGTACCATCCATATCTAATGCGATTAATTTCAAAATGACCACCTCTTTGTTTTTATTATACATAGTTATATAGAGGAAACATATAAACTTATCTTGGAAAGATAGTATTTTGTCCTATAGTGTACCATCCAGTGAAAACCTAGTAGATTCAACCTTACTTATTAAAGATTCACCTTGATTTGTAACAAAAGTAGAGAGGAATATAGTTATATTTAGGTTTATGACTGTAATGTTACACGAATGTTACAAACGTGAATGTAGTGGGAAATGCATTGAAATAGGGTTTTTAAGGGTGTTTATAAAAAAACGTAAAAAAAATGTAATAAAATTTACGTAATCATATTGCAACGTAATAATAGTTATGTTACATTAATGTTACAAACGTTACGTTATCAAATTCAATGTAACGATAACATAAAAACTATGAAAAAAACATTTCTTAGAAATTACATATAGAAAACTTATTCAAAGGGAGGATAAATGATATGAAAGAGCAAGTATTACAAGTAACAAAAGGTGACTTCGTAGGATCAGCAAGTGGAGCGGTAGTATTAACAGCATTAATCGTATTTCTATCAAGCGTATTAGTATAATAGAAGTTTTGTAACAAAAGATAAATGAAGGGAGAATGAAAGATATGAAAGAGCAAGTATTACAAGTAACAAAAGGTGACTTCGTAGGATCAGCAAGTGGAGCGGTAGTATTAACAGCATTAATCGTATTTCTATCAAGCGTATTAGTATAATAGAAGTTTTGTAACAAAAGATAAATGAAGGGAGAATGAAAGATATGAAAGAGCAAGTATTACAAGTAACAAAAGGTGATTTCGTAGGATCAGCAAGTGGAGCGGTAGTATTAACAGCATTAATCGTATTTCTATCAAGCGTATTAGTATAATAGAAGTTTTGTAACAAAAGATAAATGAAGGGAGAATGAAAGATATGAAAGAGCAAGTATTACAAGTAACAAAAGGTGATTTCGTAGGATCAGCAAGTGGAGCAGTAGTGTTAACGGCATTAATCGTATTTCTATCAAGCGTATTAGTATAATAAAAGTTTTAAATTGTACAAAATGAAAGGAGAATGAGGAATATGAACAGTGAACAAGTGCTACAAGTAACAAAAACAGATTTATTAGGATCATTAGGCGGAGCAGTAATATTAACATCATTTATTCTATTCCTTGCAAATATATTAGTATGAGAAATATAAATACAATTATTCAAAAAAAATAAAGACTCTAACGTATTAGTAAGTAGTTAATATGTTGGAGTCTTTTTTGTTTTCCCCACATATATACCTTCAATTATGAATATTTTCCCCTTACTTTAAAGAGAAAAAAGTCGAATTTTATATGTAAGAAAAAAAGAGGAATTTGACAGAAAAGATAGAAAATTTTAAAGGTCAGAAATTGTTAGCCTGCTAACTAATTTCTATAAATTGATGTTGGAAGCGTTTTCGGTTGGTTTTAGGTATGGACCATTTAATCTATTTACAGGGGGATGAAGAGATTATGAAACAAAAATCTATGGATACGCTAGCTGCACAAATGGAGGACTTTTTTCCGGTACGTGATGTAGATCATTTGGAGTTTTACGTAGGGAATGCAAAACAATCGAGTTATTACCTTGCGAGAGCGTTCGGATTCAAAATTGTGGCTTACTCTGGATTAGAAACAGGAAACCGTGAAAAGGTATCTTATGTTCTTGTGCAAAAAAATATGCGTTTTGTTGTGTCCGGGGCCCTAGGTAGCGATAATCGTATCGCAGAGTTTGTAAAAACTCATGGTGATGGTGTAAAAGACGTTGCATTACTTGTCGATGACGTTGATAAGGCTTACTCGGAAGCGGTGAAACGTGGTGCCGTCGCAATTGCTCCACCTGAGGAGTTAACAGATGAGGATGGTACATTGAAAAAAGCAGTTATTGGTACGTATGGTGATACAATTCACACGCTTGTAGAGCGTAAAAATTATAAAGGAACATTTATGCCAGGATTCCAAAAGGTTGAGTTTAATATTCCATTTGAAGAATCTGGTTTAATTGCTGTAGATCATGTAGTTGGTAACGTTGAGAAAATGGAAGAGTGGGTTAGTTATTACGAGAATGTTATGGGCTTTAAACAAATGATCCATTTCGACGATGATGATATTAGTACAGAGTATTCGGCATTAATGTCAAAAGTTATGACGAATGGAAGTCGTATTAAGTTCCCTATTAACGAACCAGCAGATGGAAAGAGAAAATCGCAAATTCAAGAATATCTTGAATTCTATAATGGAGCAGGTGTACAACATCTTGCCTTATTAACGAGTGATATTGTTAAAACAGTTGAAGCGCTTCGTGCAAATGGTGTGGAGTTTTTAGATACACCAGATACGTATTACGATGAGTTAACTGCGCGAGTTGGAAAAATCGATGAGGAAATTGATAAGTTAAAAGAATTAAAGATTTTAGTAGACCGTGATGATGAGGGCTATTTACTGCAAATCTTTACGAAACCAATTGTAGACCGTCCAACTTTATTTATTGAAATCATTCAACGTAAAGGTTCTCGTGGATTTGGTGAAGGGAACTTTAAAGCATTATTCGAATCAATTGAAAGAGAACAAGAGCGTCGCGGAAATTTATAAGATTTGTATCCACCAGCAAGAATTCTTTTGCTGGTGGAAATTTCATTTTCATAGGGAGGAATTATGATGAAATTTGTTACATTTCGTCTCCCTTCGAAAGAAATGCGAGCTGGGTGGCTTGAAGGTGACAAAGTAATCGATATGAATCTTGCTAGTGACGGAAAAGTCCCTTCCTCTATGCTCGCCTTTTTAGAGAAAGCGGATGAGTATGTAGAGCTGCTGCGTAATAGTAAGAATCCAAACAAGGGTATATATTCCTTAGAAGAAGTACAATTGACAGCTGTTATTCCTAATCCGGGTAGCATTCGAGATTTTTATGCATTTGAACAGCATGTAAAAACAGCTCGCGGACGAAGAGGACTAGATGTTGTACCTGAATGGTATGATGTCCCGGTTTTTTATTTTACTAACCATCGTGCTGTTATTGGTCCAGATGATTTTGTAATTGGTCCGAAGAAGTCTAAAAAGCTTGATTATGAATTAGAGATTGCTTGTGTAATCGGAAAAGAAGGAAGAAATATTTCTCGTGAGCAAGCAGAGGAATATATTTTTGGTTATTGTATTATGAACGACTGGAGTGCAAGGGACTTACAAGCAACAGAAATGAAGGTAGGGCTTGGACCAGCAAAAGGAAAAGACTTTGCAACTTCATTAGGAGCGTATCTCGTTACGAAAGAGGAATTAGACATTTATCGTAATGGTAATCGATATGATTTAGAGATGACTGCTCACGTGAATGGGAAACTATTATCAAAGGGAAATTTCCAAGATATTTACTATACGTTTGCTGAAATGATTGAACGTGCTTCACAAGACGTGACCTTATATCCGGGAGATGTGATCGGTTCTGGAACAGTAGGAACAGGATGTATTTTAGAACTTGGTACAGAAGAGTGGCTACAAGATGGAGATGTTGTAGAGCTGTCGATTACTGGTTTAGGTACGTTACGTAATACGGTCAAAAAAGACATGAAAGCAGGTGATGGGCATGTTTTATCGTCACATGGGGGAGCTACCTCATAAACGACATGTACAATTTCGTAAAAAAGATGGAGCGCTTTATCGTGAACAGGTAATGGGAACGAAAGGTTTTTCTGGTACGCAGTCTATTTTGTACCATCATTATATGCCAACGGAAGTAGGTCATGCGGCAGTATCTCATTCTTGTCAGTTGCAGTATGAAGAAGATGTAGCTCTTGCACATCGTCATTTTCGCACGAAAGAAAATAAAAAAACGGGCGATGCAGTAAGCGGAAGAAATTTTATGCTTGGGAATGAGGATTTATTAATTGGAGTAGTGACTCCGACAGAAAAAATGGACTATTTCTATCGTAATGGCGATGGCGATGAAATGTTATTTGTTCATTATGGAACAGGAAAAATCGAAACAATGTTCGGAACGATTCACTATAGAAAAGGTGATTATGTAACGATCCCAATTGGAACGATTTATCGTGTTATTCCAGATGAAGGAGAGACTAAGTTTCTTGTTGTAGAGGCGAATAGCCAAATTACAACACCACGTCGCTATCGCAATGAATATGGGCAATTGTTAGAACATAGCCCGTTTTGTGAGAGAGATATTCGTGGCCCGGAAAAATTAGAGACATATGATGAGAAAGGTGAGTTTGTCGTAATGACAAAGTCGAGAGGATATATGCATAAGTATGTTTTAGGGCATCATCCGCTAGATGTTGTTGGGTGGGATGGTTATTTATATCCGTGGGTCTTTAATGTGGAGGATTTTGAACCAATTACAGGCCGTATTCATCAGCCACCACCAGTACATCAAACATTCGAAGGGCATAATTTCGTCATTTGCTCTTTCGTACCGCGTTTATACGATTATCATCCAGAATCTATCCCGGCACCGTATTATCATAGTAACGTGAATAGTGATGAAGTACTGTACTATGTAGAAGGAAACTTTATGAGCCGAAAAGGTGTGGAAGAAGGGTCTATTACACTTCACCCGAGCGGAATTCCTCATGGGCCGCATCCTGGGAAAACAGAGGCAAGTATCGGAAAAAAAGAGACGCTTGAATTAGCCGTTATGATAGATACATTCCGTCCGCTTCGTATTGTAAAACAAGCACATGAAACGGAAGATGAAAAGTATATGTATAGCTGGATTGAAGATGGTTCATATACTGTGAAATAAGCAAAAAGAGGCGTGCTCAATAAAGGGGCACGCCTCTTTAATATGTATAATGACACCAAAATAAGGTGATAGAAAGATTCTCAGAAAGAATAATAAGGATATTGTATATTCCGAAAGATTTCTACTTATTTCGACAAAAGTATTGACGAGAAAAAGTGTTATGAGTAAAATAAAAAAGCGAATTAAAAATTTTCAGAAAATTTAAAACTTGGAGGAGTGGACGATGAAGCAAATTTTTCAAAAGAAGCCTATTGCAAAGTTAATGCAAGAAAGTAAGCAAAAAACGTTAGCGAGAACATTGGGCGCACTGGATTTAACTATGCTTGGAATCGGAGCGATTGTTGGAACTGGTATTTTCGTTCTTACAGGCGTAGTGGCAGCAAAACATTCTGGACCAGCTATTATATTATCATTCGCGATAGCCGCATTAGCCTGTGCCTTTGCTGCATTTTGTTATGCTGAATTTGCTTCTTCAGTTCCTGTCTCGGGTAGCGTATATACATATACGTACGCGACGATGGGAGAAGTATTCGCGTTTTTAATTGGTTGGGATTTAATGCTTGAATATTTACTTGCTACATCTGCTGTAGCAAATGGATGGTCCGCTTATTTTCAGTCTTTACTAAAGGGATTTGGGATTCATATTCCGACCATTCTTTCTTCGGCCCCAGGCACAGGAAAAGGTGGAATAATTGATTTGCCTGCAGTCTTAATTATTTTAGTGATGACAGCTCTTTTATCTAGGGGTGTTCGAGAGAGTGCACGTGTAAATAATATTATGGTATTTATTAAAATAGCAGTTGTTCTTATTTTTATCTTTGCTGGTTTTAATTATGTGAAGCCTGAAAACTGGACGCCTTTTATGCCATTTGGTTTAGATGGTGTAATGGCTGGGGCTGCTACAGTATTCTTCGCATTTATAGGATTCGATGCAGTTTCAACAGCTGCGGAAGAAGTGAAACGTCCACAACGTGATTTACCAATCGGCATTATTGCATCGTTATTAATATGTACAGTTCTTTATATCGTTGTTTCACTTATTCTGACAGGAATTGTTCCATACGGACAGCTGAATATATCAGATCCAGTTGCTTTTGCACTTCAATTTATTGGACAAGATGGTTTAGCGGGGGTAATTTCAGTAGGGGCAATCACAGGGATTACAACTGTAATGCTAGTGATGATGTATGGGCAAGTTCGTGTTTCATATGCGATGAGCCGTGATGGGTTATTGCCGAAGCGTCTGGCTAAGGTTCACCCGAAATTTAAAACACCGTTTTTAAATACATGGACAACGGGTATTATTGCAGCATTGATTTCAGGATTAATAGATTTAAATGTATTGGCACACCTTGTAAACATGGGGACATTGTCAGCCTTTGCACTCGTAGCTGTTGCGGTTATTGTGATGAGAAAGACTCATCCGGATTTACCAAGAGCATTTAAGGCGCCACTCGTACCATTTTTACCAGCGTTAACAGTAATTTTCTGTTTATACTTAATGCTTCAATTATCAGGGACAGCGTGGATTAGTTTTGGAGTATGGATGGTTATCGGTATAGCGGTTTACTTCTTATATAGTCGAAAACATAGTGTTTTAAATAATAGTAAAAAAGAAGATGATGTAGCGAATTTATAAGTGGAAAAATCCATTCTAATTCTGTTAGAATGGGTTTTTTTATTTGAAAATTTACATTTTTCTGAATCTATTATAAGATAATTGTTGGTCAACTAAAGGGGTGAAAATATGAAAAATACATGGCGTGAGCTAAGGGAAATGGATCGTAACGTATGGATTCGATTTATCGGTGAGACATTGAATGGAATTGCGATGATGATGTTAATGCCTTTTTTCGCATTATATTTAAAAGATAAGGTAGATTCTTTATTACAGGTTGGAGTTATTATGGCGCTTTCTCCAATTGCTGCAAGCTTTGGATCGCTTATAGGTGGAAGAATTGCTGATATATATGGAAGAAAGCCGATTATGATATTTTCAATGGCAAGTAATGCATTATTAATGCTCGGTTTTTTATTTATAGAAGGGTTTATTTCATATGCAATTTTATCTGTTTTTTTAGGATTAAGTAATTCTTTATTTCATCCAGCTGCATCAGCGATGGTTGCAGATGTGACCGCGCCAGAAAAAAGAACCGAAGCATATGGTTTATTGCGAATGGGACACAATATAGGTGCTGCAATCGGTCCAATAATGGGTGCATCAGTAGTGGTGTTGTCAAAGAATCTTGTGTTTATTATTGCTTCTTCTACGATGCTATTTTATGCATTACTTGTACTAATTCTTATCCAGGAGACAATGCCAAAAGCAGCAGATAAAAAAGAAGAGAATGCAGAGAAGGAATCAGGTGCAGTTTGGAAAGTTTTAATGAGAGATAAGGCGTTAATGATTTATTTGTTAGCAGGTATCATTATTTCTATGGGATTTTCTCAAACAGAAGGCATGTTACCACTTCACTTTGATAATGAAATGAAGGATATTTTTGGAGTTAACAATCCATACCCGTATTTAATGGCGCTAAATGGACTATTAGTTGTGTTGTTCCAGTTTCAAATTTCAAAATGGGCGACAGATAAACCTGTCGGAAAGACGATGTTATACGGGGCGTGTTTGTTTGGAATTGGTTTGTTTTTTATAGGGTGGTTACCGAAGTGGTTTGGAGAATTTAATACAAATGCTACAATTATTTTAGTGACGTTAATGTTCGTGTATGCCATATATACGTTAGGCGAGATGATTATGTCGCCTGTACAGATGACGTTTGTAGCGAATTTGGCCCCTGAGCATTTGAGAGGAACTTATATGGGAGCAGCGAGTTTGCAGTGGATTACGGGAAGTGCATTTGGTCCACTTCTTGGAGGTTTTTTATTAGATAGATTACTCGGACATTTCTTATTTACAATTTTAGGTGTAGGATGTTTAGTTGCAGGTATTGTATACGTTTCTTTAGATCGCCTTGTGGAACAAAGGCAAAAGGACACACTAACCAAACAATCTTCTTAATAAAATAGGTGACATACACAAAAAGGGGATTTCTACATATTTTAGGTACATAACTAGATTAGGTTGCCATTTCATTTTGTGTAGTTGTGAAGAAAATGAAATAGAAAAGTGTAGAAATCCAATAAGTGGTGTCATTTAATTATTTGTGGAAGTTACATTTTATTTCAAATAGGAACTACCTATTTTTATAAAAAGTGCTAAAATAGAAAAATGAAAACAATTGGTTAGGGTGATTTAATTGACGAAAATTAAATTAGGTTTATTATATGGTGGAAAATCAGCTGAGCATCAAGTTTCGTTACAGACGGCTCTTGCTGCTATTAAAGCGTTAAATCAAGATAAATTCGAGATTCATCCGATTTATATTACAGAGCAAGGTCAATGGGTACGCGGTGAGCGTATTGAAGGTGAAGTAACGGATGTTGAAGCTTTAAAAATGAGCGGTGCAGAAAATTCGATTTCTCCGTTATCATTAAGCACGGAAATTATTCCATCTGCAACTTCTGAGGAAGATGCTATCGACGTTATTTTTCCATTACTACATGGACCAAATGGTGAAGATGGAACGGTTCAAGGGTTATTAGAATTAATGAACATTCCTTATGTAGGAAATGGTGTTCTAGCATCGTCTGCCGGTATGGATAAAGTTGTTATGAAAAATATCTTTGCAGAAGCTGGTTTGAAACAAGCGAAATATGCATCTTTCATTCGTAGTGCATGGGAAAAAAATCGCGAAGAAGCTTATGACAAAGTAGAAGAGAAGTTAGGGTATCCTTGCTTCGTAAAACCAGCAAACCTTGGTTCAAGTGTTGGTATTAATAAATGTAAAAATCGTGAAGAACTTGAGAGTGCATTTGAAGAGGCATTCCAATTCGACCGCAAAATTATTGTAGAAGAAAATATCGTAGGTCGTGAAGTAGAAGTTGGTGTACTAGGTAACGACGAACCGAAATGTTCAGTTGTAGGTGAAATCGTACCGAAAAAGGACTTTTATGATTATAAGTCGAAGTACATCGATGGTGATACAGCGTTAATTATTCCAGCTGAAATGACAGAAGAAGAGTCTAATGTAATTAAGCGAGATGCAATTGTTGCATTCCAATCTTTAGATGGTGCAGGCTTAACACGAGCTGATTTCTTCTTAACGAAAGACGGAGAAGTATATATTAACGAAGTAAACACAATGCCAGGATTTACGCCGTTTAGTATGTTCCCTCTATTATGGCAACATACTGGATTACCATATCCAGAATTAATTGAAGAGCTAATTCGTTTGGCGATTGAACGTCACGAAGAAAAACAAAAAATTAAATATACAATATAACAAAAAAGGAGGAGGCACTATTCGAAGGAATAGTGCTTCCTCTATGTAAGGAGTGTTTTCATGATTAATCGAACGTTAAAACAAGTAGAACAGATGATAAATGGTACGGGATTAGCAGAGCAGTATGAGGGAATTACTATACAGGGAGTGTCTATTGATACGAGAAAAATCGAAAAAGGAAATTTATATGTTCCGATTCAAGGTGAACGTTTCGATGGACATGCTTTTGTAGATAAAGCTGTTGAAAATGGAGCTGTTGCTACATTATGGATGAAAGATGTAGCAAATCCGCCTGAGAATCTTCCAGTTATTTTTGTAGAAGACACACTATTGGCATTACAAATGTTAGCGAAAAACTATCGCGATCAATTGGATGTTAAAGTTATTGGTGTGACAGGTAGTAACGGTAAAACATCTACGAAAGATATTGTAACAAGCCTTCTTGCGACTAAATTCAAAGTTCAAAAAACAGAAGGTAATTTCAATAACCATATCGGTTTACCTCTTACTATTTTAAACCTAGAAGAAAATACGGAAGTTGCTGTATTAGAAATGGGTATGTCAAGCCGAGGAGAAATTGAATTCTTATCTAAGTTAGCTCGTCCTAATGCAGCTATCATTACGAACATTGGTGAGGCGCATTTAATGGATTTAGGCTCTCGTGAGGCAATTGCAGAAGCGAAATTAGAAATTGTGGCAGGATTACAAGAAGGCGGAGTGTTCGTATATAACGGAGATGAGCCATTATTAACAAATCGTGTTCCTGAAATGAATTTAGCGACGGAAACAGTAACATTTGGTGATGCCAGAGCAAACGATTACTATCCAACGACTGTAACATTACAGGCAACTGGCACACATTTTAAAATGAATAGAGAAGAAAACATTTCATTCTATATACCAGTGTTAGGGAAACATAATGTGTATAATACACTTGCTTCCATGGCGATTGCGAAACATTTTGGTGTGACATGGGAAGAAATGAAACAAGGTTTAGTAACACTTCAAATGACAGGTATGCGCATGGAAATTGTAAAAAAGGATAGTGGGTTAACAGTTATCAATGATGCTTACAATGCAAGTCCGACAGCTATGGAAGCAGCATTCCATTTAATGAATGGTTTAGATGGTTTTTCTCAAAAAATCGTCGTGCTTGGTGATATGTTAGAGCTTGGAGACCAAGAGGTTCAATTTCATTATGAAGTAGGTAAATTAATTGACCCAGCAAAAATCTCATATGTATTCACATATGGTAGATTAGGGGCTCAAATTGCTGAGGGAGCGGAAATTAATTTCCCTGGTGAACGTGTAAAGGCCTATCATAATAAAGAAGAGCTTGTAAAAGATTTACAGGCGGTAGTTGGTAATAACGATGTTGTATTAGTTAAAGCATCTCGTGGTATGAAATTAGAAGAAGTTATTACGATGTTGAAATAATTGGTGAATATAAATAGGGATGATAGTCACGAAAATAGAAGAAACTTATAATAAGCGCTTACAGAGGATGTTAAAAAATAAAAGTGAAGAAAAAAAGTCCTGAATATGAAAATAAGGTAACAGTTGGGTTTGCTTTTTGCACATACAAAACTTATAATTGATAAAGTGTAATAACGTTTAAAAGTATTTTCGTGTAGAAATACGCCCGTTTATATACGTGAGCATTCAGGAAAAGGGCTTTTCCGCCAATTCGGAAAATGCCTTTTTTTAAATGATAAGTATAGGATAGAAAAGGAGAAGTAACATTGACAACATTTCGAGAATTAGGATTAAGTGAATCTTTATTGCAATCTGTTGAAAGTATGGGCTTTGAAGAGGCTACGCCGATTCAAGCTGAAACAATCCCACATGCATTGCAAGGTAAAGATATTATTGGGCAAGCGCAGACAGGTACAGGGAAAACAGCAGCATTTGGATTACCGCTATTAGATAAAGTAGATACTCGTAAAGAAGCAGTTCAAGGTATTGTTATCGCGCCAACGCGTGAATTAGCAATTCAAGTTGGAGAAGAACTATACAAAATTGGTAAACATAAACGCGTTCGTATTTTACCAATTTATGGTGGTCAAGATATTAACCGCCAAATTCGTGCTCTAAAAAAACACCCACACATTATTGTTGGTACGCCGGGTCGTATTTTAGATCATATTAACCGTAAAACACTTCGCCTACAAAACGTTGAGACTGTTGTTCTTGATGAAGCGGATGAAATGTTAAACATGGGCTTCATTGAAGATATTGAAGCAATTTTAACAGATGTGCCAGAAACACATCAAACATTATTATTCTCAGCGACAATGCCAGATCCAATCCGTCGTATTGCTGAGCGTTTCATGACTGAGCCTCAACACATTAAAGTAAAAGCAAAAGAAGTAACAATGCCAAACATTCAGCAGTTCTATTTAGAAGTGCAAGAAAAGAAAAAGTTTGACGTATTAACGCGCTTACTAGATATTCAATCTCCAGAGCTTGCGATCGTATTCGGTCGTACAAAGCGTCGTGTTGATGAATTATCAGAAGCATTAAACTTACGTGGTTATGCAGCAGAAGGTATTCATGGTGACTTAACACAAGCGAAACGTATGTCTGTATTACGTAAATTTAAAGAAGGTGCTATTGAAGTTCTTGTTGCAACAGATGTTGCTGCGCGTGGTCTTGATATTTCAGGCGTAACACACGTATACAACTTCGATATCCCACAAGATCCAGAATCATACGTTCACCGTATCGGTCGTACTGGCCGTGCAGGTAAAAAAGGTATTGCAATGTTATTTGTAACACCACGTGAATCAGGACAATTAAAAAATATCGAGCGTACAACAAAACGTAAGGTTGACCGTATGGAAGCACCGACACTTGACGAGGCACTAGAAGGTCAACAACGTTTAATCGCTGAAAAACTTCAAAGCACAATTGAAAATGATAACTTATCATACTACAAGCGTATTGCAGAAGAAATGTTAGAAGAGAACGACTCTGTAACAGTAGTAGCTGCTGCTTTAAAAATGATGACAAAAGAGCCAGATACAACACCAATCGCTTTAACATCAGAACCACCAGTTGTTTCAAGAGGTGGCGGTTCTAAAAAACGCGGTGGTAACGGAGGCGGATACCGTGATGGTAACCGTAATCGTAGTCGTGATGGACGCAGTGGCGATGGTCGTAACCGTGACCGTAACCGTGACGGACGCAGTGGCGATGGTCGTAACCGTGATCGCAATCGTGATGGTGGCCGTGATGGTAACCGTGGTCGTAGAGGTGAAGGTCAAGGTCGCCCTGGATCTTCTTCAAATGGACGCGGCGAAAGAAAACATCATAGCCGTCCACAAGCTTAATAAAAAAAGAGAATGCCCTTTGTTGGCATTCTCTTTTTTTATTTCTAAAATTGTACATACTACATAATAACTCATGTAGAAAAGAGGTACGATATGCTTGTAAGGCTTGGGTATGTTGCGATGAGTGTGCATTTGAAGAACGCATCTCCATCTCAAACGATGACATATGCACAGTTTCAACGGATTGATGATCGAGAGGCTGCGATTCGTAAACTTGAAAGAATCGCTAATTCGAATTTGGAAAATTGCTTGCGGTTATTAAAGCATAATAAGGGGCATGATATATCTTTCTTTCGACTTAGTTCTAAGCTTATTCCTTTAGCGAATCATGAGGAGTTGTTAGAGTGGAACTATATTCGTCCATTAAAAGAAAGTTTAAAAGTGCTAGGTGAATACGCAATTCGTATGAATATGCGTATTGATTTCCATCCGGATCACTTTGTTGTACTAAATTCACCGGAGGAAAGTATTTTTAAACAGTCAGTAAAAACTTTGCAGATGCACAAAAAAATGTTAAAAGGTATGGGGATTGCACATAAGCAACGATGTGTATTACATGTTGGAGGAGGTTATAAAGATAAAGAGCTCGCATTAGAACGCTTTATAGAAAATTGGTCTAACGTTCCAAGGGGTATTCAAGAAATGATCATGTTAGAAAATGATGATACAACCTTCACGCTAGCGGAAACATTGTATTTAGGAGAAAAATTAGACATTCCGGTCGTGTTTGATTTGCATCATCATACGATGAACAATGAACGAGAAGATTGGCATGAAGATTGGGCGCGTGTTGTTCATACGTGGGAAACATCTTTGTTACCAGTTAAAATGCATATCTCCAGTCCTAGAGATGAGAAAGACCCGAGGGCACACGCTGATTTTATTGATGTTGATGCATTCTTATCTTTTTTAAGAAGGATTAAGGGAAGTGTTGGGCAAATTGATTGTATGATTGAGGCGAAGCAGAAGGATGAGTCTTTATTTCAACTCATGAGAGACTTAAGTAAACAAATAGATGTGGAAATTATCGATGGTGCGAGCTTTTACATTAAATAAGCTCAGCACCATCGAATTTTTTTGTTAAAAAAGGAGTTAAAATACCACCGGTTATTAATCCTGCTAAATGGCTTATAGGATTGGCGAAAGGATTAAAGAAAGTAAATAATAGTAATATAAGTATCATGATTGAGAAAATAGCAATTTCTTTTGAGTGTGAAGGGCGGTATCGATCGTACAATAAAAATAGTTGGGCGCCTAGTAACCCGAAAATCCCACCAGATGCTCCCGTATGAATGTATTCAGGAGGCATAATAATATAAGAAGCGATATTTCCGGAAATACCGGGAAGAAAAAATAGAATGATAAAAGAAATGTGTCCGAGTTGTTTTTCGATAGAAGAGCCAAGAATAAATAAGCAAATACTATTAGAAAGAAAATGTTGTAAGTCCACGTGTACGAGCAGAGAAGTTATGACACGCCACCATTCTCCTTTAGTGATATATTCATTGTTAGCTGCCATTGGAAAGAGAAAGAAGTCGCCTAACATCATCATGAATAGTTGAATAAGAAGTAAAGAGAGGATGATTGGATTTAAGGAAATGCGAGTGGGTCGTATTAGCATGCTGGTAGTATCACTCCTTTTGCATCAGAATGATTCTCTGTTATTCTTACAATATGAAAGAAGAAAGCTAAATAGAAGAAGGGGATTTCGAAATGATTGTAGGGATTGGAATAGATATTATTGAATTGAATCGAATTGAAAAAATGCTAGATGGAAAGCTTAAATTTATGGAACGTATTTTAACTGAAAGTGAACGTAATGTTGCTATGGAACTGAAAGGGAGTCGCCTTACAGAGTTTGTAGCGGGAAGATTTGCAGCGAAAGAGGCGTATTCAAAAGCGGTAGGCACTGGTATCGGGAAAGAAGTGAGTTTTTTAGATATTGAAGTGAAAAATGATGATAGAGGGAAGCCGCTTCTTATTGCAAATACAGAGCATATTGTTCATTTATCAATTAGTCATAGTAAGGAATTTGCTGTTGCACAAGTTGTTTTAGAAAGCTCGTCACGCTAGTCTGCATATTTCATATCCTTGTCTCATATATTTGAGGTAGCGATAAGGAAGGTACACCTTCCATTCATTTATAGGGGCAAAGGGGCTGAAGTGATGAAAAGGCGTCTGTTTTTAGTTCTTGTCGGTTTATTGACCGTTTTTGTGTTGGCGGGCTGTATGGAAAAGAAACAAGATGATGTTGTGAGAGATTTAGAAGCGAAAGTGAAAGGGATGAAAAGTTATCAAGCTGAAGCGAAATTAACTATTAAAACAGGGAATGAGCCTCAGGAGTATAAAGTGGAAATTTGGCATAAAGAACCTTCTTTTTATCGTGTGAATTTACAGAATGCAAAAAAAGATCAGAGCCAAATTATTTTAAGAAATGAAGAAGGGGTATTTGTATTAACTCCAGCGCTTAATAAGAGTTTCCGTTTTCAAAGTGATTGGCCGCAAAATAGTAGCCAGGCCTATTTATATGAATCACTTGTAAGAGATATTTTGCAGGATAAGAAAAACCTTACTTTCGAGAAAACAGATAAATATTATATTTTCAAAACAAAAACAAACTATCAACATCAAAATATGTTACCGAAACAAGAGATTACATTGAAGAAAAGCGATTTAACACCAGTTTCGGTGAAATTAATGGATAATGATCAAAATGTTCTTGTGAAAGTAGATTTCTCTAAAGTGAAATTCGATGCGAAATTTGATAAAGGTGCATTTGATACGAAACAAAATATGTCTAGAGCGCAAGTAGATGTTCAAACAACAGCGAAAGAAGACAAACCATTTGCTATTTTGTATCCGCGTGATACGCCGCAAGGCATGACTCTGAAAGACGAAAAAGAGTTGAAGACAGACAGTGGCAAGCGTACGATACTCACATACACTGGAAATAAGAAATCCTTTACCTTAATACAAGAAAAGGCAAAAGTTGCAGAGGCTTCGTCAGCAGTAAGTGTAAGTGGAGAGCCGGTTGATCTTGGGTTTACGATTGGTGCATTGACGAAAGAATCTGTAACGTGGTCACATAACGGAGTAGAATATATGCTCGTGTCTAAAGGTTTAGAGCCGAATGAGTTGTTAATGGTAGCTCGTTCAGTTACAGCGAAGCAGGTGAAGTAAACTTCTTAGACGTGGTGATATATGTGCACCACGTCTTTTCTTAGTTTGAAGGTGGATTTCATAAAAGAAGCATATAAAAGAATAAGCTTCGCATATCGTGTATAAGGAAGTGTATTTATGGAAGAAGCGTCATTTTACCGTGATACTTGGGTGGAAGTGGATTTAGATGCGATTTATAACAATATTACGCATATTAAAGAGTTCATTCCGAGTAATGTTGAGATTTTTGCTGTAGTTAAAGCGAATGCATATGGGCACGATTATGTACCGGTGGCTAAAACCGCATTAGAAGCAGGTGCAACAAGATTAGCAGTTGCTTTTTTAGATGAAGCCTTAGTTCTTAGAAGGGCTGGTATTACCGTACCAATTTTAGTGCTAGGTCCTTCCCCGCCTCGAGATATAAATGTAGCTGCTGAAAATGATGTAGCATTAACTGTTTTTCAAAAAGAATGGGTGGAAGAAGCCATCAAACTATGGGATGGTTCATCTATAATGAAATTCCATATTAATTTTGATAGTGGTATGGGGAGAATTGGAATACGCGAACGCAAAGAATTAAAAGAATTCTTAAAGAGTTTAGAAGGTGCACCATTTTTAGAGTTAGAAGGAGTATATACGCATTTTGCAACAGCAGATGAGGTTGAGACTTCGTATTTTGATAAGCAATATAACACGTTCTTGCAGCAGTTAAGTTGGTTGAAGGAATTCGGAGTGGATCCTAAATTTGTCCATACAGCTAATAGTGCTGCAACTTTACGTTTTCAAGGAATTACATTTAATGCAGTACGAATTGGTATTGCGATGTATGGATTATCCCCATCTGTAGAAATACGTCCTTTTTTACCATTTAAATTAGAACCGGCGTTATCACTGCATACGAAAGTTGCTCATATTAAACAGGTGATTAAAGGGGATGGAATTAGTTATAACGTCACTTACCGAACAAAAACTGAAGAATGGATTGCAACTGTTGCGATTGGATATGCAGATGGCTGGCTTAGAAGATTACAAGGATTTGAAGTGCTTGTGGATGGTAAAAGAGTACCGATTGTAGGGAGAGTAACAATGGATCAATTCATGATTCATCTTCCTTGTGAAGTCCCGCTTAGTACGAAAGTTACACTCATTGGACGACAAGGTGATGAATATATTAGCGCTACAGAGGTTGCTGAATATTCCGGGACTATTAATTATGAAATTATTGCAACGATTAGTTTCCGTGTGCCGAGAATATTTATACGACATGGTAAAGTTGTAGAAATCATCAATTATTTGAATAATATATAGAAGATCATCTAATTTGCTTCTTGTCATTTAATTGAGCTTTTTATTGATGGAAAATATGCTCTTTTTTGATGAGAAGCTTTTACTTATAATCACTTTTAATATAAGTTTTGCATAGGAATTCTTTTGTTCCTTGTTTAAAATAAGATGAAAAATAATAGAAGATGAATGTTTTTCCTGTGAATTGGAAAACATAAGCAAGGAATAAGGAAGTCTTTGCAACAGGCTCCATACAATGGTATTATTACAATAGGTGTCATATATATATTTGGGTGTGTAGTTGACGGTGGAGGTGTATTTTTGTGTCCGAATCAAGTGTAACTACTGAAATCGTGGTTCGGTTGCCAAAGCAAATGGTAACGGAATTGGACGGAATTGGAAAACAAGAGAATAAGAATCGCCATGAACTAATTTGCCAGGCAACACAACTGTTATTGCGTCAACATAAGACGAAGAAACGCTACCAACATGAATCAATGCGACGTGGGTACATTGAAATGGGAAAAATTAATCTTGGTATTGCATCTGAAGCTTTCTTAGCAGAGTATGAAGCAGCTCATACGGTAGAACGCTTAGTTAGCGGGGGGTAATATTTTGATTGTAAAACGCGGCGACGTGTATTTTGCAGACCTTTCCCCAGTTGTTGGTTCTGAGCAAGGAGGCGTTCGTCCGGTTCTTGTCATTCAAAATGACATCGGAAATCGTTTTAGTCCAACGGTGATTGTAGCGGCTATTACTGCACAGATTCAAAAAGCGAAATTACCCACTCATGTGGAAATTGATGCGAAAAAGTATGGATTTGAGAGAGATTCTGTTATTTTACTTGAGCAGATTCGAACAATCGATAAGCAACGCTTAACGGACAAAATCACTCATTTGGATGAAGTGATGATGATTCGTGTAGATGAAGCGTTACAAATTAGTTTAGGACTAATAGATTTTTAAATCGGCAGTTTAAGTTGCTCTCTTTGAAGGGCAACTTTTTTTTATTATAGAGGAGGTTACGGTTGTATATGGAAATGGTAGATAATCGACAAGCGTTAATGAAAATGTTAGTGAAAGAATTAGGCTTTACCGAAAAGCAAGTTCGTCATGTTATTCAATTAACAGAAGAAGGTAACACAGTTCCATTTATTGCTCGTTACCGAAAAGAATGGACAGGCTCTTTAGATGAGGTGCAAATTCGTGCAATCTTAGAGAGATGGCAATATATGATGCAGCTTGAAGATAGGAAAGAAGAGGTTCTTCGTCTTATTGGTGAAAAGGGTAAGCTAACCGAAGAGTTGCGCCGTCATATTGTTGCCGCAACGAAACTACAGGAAGTAGAAGATTTATATCGTCCTTATAAAGAGAAAAGAAGAACGAAAGCGACGATTGCAAAAGAAAAAGGATTAGAACCGCTAGCTGAATGGTTATTGTTATATAAAAAAGAAGATCCGGCTAAAAAGGCTATGGAATTTGTTAATGCAGAAAAAGAAGTGGAATCTGCAGAAGAGGCGTTGCAAGGTGCGCAAGACATTATTGCAGAAATCGTTTCAGATGAAGCTGCGTATCGTAGTTGGATTCGGAATGTTACTTTTAGAAAAGGTGTTATGTCTTCGGTTGTAAAAGACGAAGAAAAAGATGAAAAGAATATATATGAAATGTATTACAGTTATGAAGAACCGTTGCAGAAAGTAGTACCGCATCGTGTATTAGCGATGAATCGCGGTGAGAAAGAAGATATATTGAGAGTTTCTGTTGTTCCACCAGTAGATGAGATAATAACTTTCTTATATAAGAAAGTAATCCGTGATAACGATTCAAAAAGTGCGCATTATGTACAATTAGCGATTGAGGATGGCTATAAACGATTAATTCAATCTTCGATTGAAAGAGAAATTCGAAAAGAATTAACAGAAACAGCTGAAGAACAAGCGATACATATTTTCTCTGAGAACTTACGTAATTTATTATTACAACCTCCAATGAAAGGGAAGGTTGTGCTAGCCGTAGACCCTGCATATAGAACTGGTTGTAAATTAGCTGTAGTAGATGATACGGGGAAAGTTCTATATATCGATGTTATTTATCCGCATCCACCTGTTCGTAAATATGATGATGCAAAAAAGAAAGTTCTTTCTATTATAGATAAATATCAAGTTGAAATGATTGCAATTGGGAACGGCACAGCTTCTAGAGAAACGGAAGAGTTTATAGTAGATGTATTACAAAGTGTGAAACAGGATGTTTTCTATATTATTGTAAATGAAGCAGGGGCAAGTGTGTATTCGGCTTCCGATTTAGCTCGTGAGGAATTCCCTGATTTCCAAGTTGAAGAAAGAAGCGCGGTTTCAATTGGAAGACGCCTGCAAGATCCACTTGCTGAGCTCGTGAAAATTGACCCTAAATCGGTAGGGGTGGGGCAATATCAACATGATGTAACTCAAAAGAGATTAAATGAATCGTTAACATTTGTGGTAGAGACAGCAGTTAACCAAGTTGGTGTGAATGTAAATACAGCTTCAGTTGCATTGTTACAATATGTTTCGGGGTTATCAAAAACAGTTGCGAAAAATATTGTAGCTAAGCGTGAGGAAGATGGGAAATTTACGAAGCGTACTGAATTAAAGAAAATCCCTCGTTTAGGCGCGAAAACATATGAACAGTGTATTGGGTTTTTACGTATATTAGAAGGCGCGAATCCGTTAGATCGTACAGGGATCCATCCAGAACAATATAAAAATGTCGAATTGCTACTAAAGAGTCTAGGGTTATCGAAGAATGATGTAGGGAAACCGAACTTGCAGGAGAGTTTAGAGGGAGTGGATGTTTCTAAATTATCTCAAGAGACGGAGATCGGTGAGCCGACATTGGTTGATATTATTGATGCCTTAATTAGTCCAGAGCGAGACATGAGGGATGAATTGCCAAAACCACTTCTGAAAAAAGGGATTTTGAAATTAGAAGATTTACAGCGTGGTATGGAACTGGAAGGGACAGTTCGTAACGTTGTTGATTTTGGTGCTTTTGTTGACATTGGTGTAAAACAAGATGGTTTAGTGCATATTTCTAAATTAAGCAAACAGTTTGTAAAGCATCCATTAGATGTTGTATCTGTAGGGCAAATCGTAAAAGTATGGGTAGATGATATTGATACAAAAAAAGGTCGTGTTGCATTATCTATGTTACCGATTGAATAGTAAGAAAAGAGAGCAGATAAAACTGCTCTTTTTTTTATGGAGTAGAAAGTGTAATGGATTATGAGCTTTGATGTATTTTGCTATAATAAAACCAGCATTCATTTAGCAATTTAATTTGATACCGGTTTTTTTCAAAATATGCACGTTGCATTTGTTTTTTTAGCCATGTAGGCATAGGAATCCCTCCTTGTATAATCCTACTCTCAAAAATTTACCTTTGTAGTTAAGGTACTATTGACGAGAGGTTAATGAGTGGATTTCTATTAATGTCGTATTTTTAGAAACCACGCTTCTTGAATGAGGATGGGTATATGTACTATTTAATATATGTATAGGAAGGGAGAAAAGTGTAAAAATATTTTTTTGTTTAGGAGGAATGAGAATGCATGAGAAAGAAATTCAGCAGCTAGTGGAAGAAGTATCCCTACGATACTTCGGGATGCCATTCTTACATAAAGCGATGTTTAATAATAGATTACGTACAACTGGTGGACGTTATCTATTGAAGAGTCACAATATCGAACTGAATTATCGATATTATGAAATGTATGGTAAAGAAGAATTAGTCGGGATTATTAAACATGAACTTTGTCATTATCACTTGCATATTACAGGGAGAGGATATAAGCATCGGGATAGGGATTTTCGTGAACTATTAAAAAAGGTAGGTGCACCACGTTTTTGTAAGCGAATGATTAATGAAGAGAAGGAAAAGAAGGAAAAGAAGGTTTATATGTATGAATGTATGGAGTGTTCGCTTCAATATGTAAGAAGACGTCAAATAAATACAAAAAGATATGTCTGTGGAAAGTGTAAGGGAAAACTAAAACCGGTAGCGAAAACATCTTGACAGTGAAAACGCAATCCAGTATATTATAAACATGTCACGTTTGTGCAAGATATTGTTAAAAAACATCTTGACTTACGATGAGAAGTTTTATAAGATACAAATTGTCTTCATTATTCCGCAGTAGCTCAGTGGTAGAGCTATCGGCTGTTAACCGATCGGTCGTAGGTTCGAGTCCTACCTGCGGAGCCATACAGAGAAGTACCCAAGTGGCTCAAGGGGCTCCCCTGCTAAGGGAGTAGATCGCTAACGCGGTGCGAGGGTTCGAATCCCTTCTTCTCTGCCATACATATTGGCCCGTTGGTCAAGTGGTTAAGACACCGCCCTTTCACGGCGGTAACACGGGTTCGAATCCCGTACGGGTCACCACTTTGGAGGA
>NZ_JBBOTW010000001.1:87500-107500 GCF_038050415.1 Bacillus sp. FSL M7-1020
GTAACAAGGTAGCCGTATCGGAAGGTGCGGCTGGATCACCTCCTTTCTATGGAGAATTGATGAACGCTGTTCATCAATATAAGTTTCCGTGTTTCGTTTTGTTCAGTTTTGAGAGAACTATCTCTCATATATAAATGTATGTTCTTTGAAAACTAGATAACAGTGTAGCTCATATTTTTTTAATTTTAGTTTGGTTAAGTTAGAAAGGGCGCACGGTGGATGCCTTGACACTAGGAGTCGATGAAGGACGGGACTAACGCCGATATGCTTCGGGGAGCTGTAAGTAAGCTTTGATCCGAAGATTTCCGAATGGGGAAACCCACTATACGTAATGGTATGGTATCCTTACCTGAATACATAGGGTATGGAAGACAGACCCAGGGAACTGAAACATCTAAGTACCTGGAGGAAGAGAAAGCAAATGCGATTTCCTGAGTAGCGGCGAGCGAAACGGAATCTAGCCCAAACCAAGAGGCTTGCCTCTTGGGGTTGTAGGACATTCTATACGGAGTTACAAAGGAACGAGGTAGACGAAGCGACCTGGAAAGGTCCGTCGTAGAGGGTAACAACCCCGTAGTCGAAACTTCGTTCTCTCTTGAATGTATCCTGAGTACGGCGGAACACGTGAAATTCCGTCGGAATCTGGGAGGACCATCTCCCAAGGCTAAATACTCCCTAGTGATCGATAGTGAACCAGTACCGTGAGGGAAAGGTGAAAAGCACCCCGGAAGGGGAGTGAAAGAGATCCTGAAACCGTGTGCCTACAAATAGTCAGAGCCCGTTAATGGGTGATGGCGTGCCTTTTGTAGAATGAACCGGCGAGTTACGATCCCGTGCAAGGTTAAGTTGAAGAGACGGAGCCGCAGCGAAAGCGAGTCTGAATAGGGCGTTTAGTACGTGGTCGTAGACCCGAAACCAGGTGATCTACCCATGTCCAGGGTGAAGTTCAGGTAACACTGAATGGAGGCCCGAACCCACGCACGTTGAAAAGTGCGGGGATGAGGTGTGGGTAGCGGAGAAATTCCAATCGAACCTGGAGATAGCTGGTTCTCCCCGAAATAGCTTTAGGGCTAGCCTTAAGTGTAAGAGTCTTGGAGGTAGAGCACTGATTGAACTAGGGGTCCTCATCGGATTACCGAATTCAGTCAAACTCCGAATGCCAATGACTTATCCTTAGGAGTCAGACTGCGAGTGATAAGATCCGTAGTCAAGAGGGAAACAGCCCAGATCGCCAGCTAAGGTCCCAAAGTGTGTATTAAGTGGAAAAGGATGTGGAGTTGCTTAGACAACTAGGATGTTGGCTTAGAAGCAGCCACCATTTAAAGAGTGCGTAATAGCTCACTAGTCGAGTGACTCTGCGCCGAAAATGTACCGGGGCTAAATACACCACCGAAGCTGCGAATTGATACCAATGGTATCAGTGGTAGGGGAGCGTTCTAAGTGCAGTGAAGTCAGACCGGAAGGACTGGTGGAGCGCTTAGAAGTGAGAATGCCGGTATGAGTAGCGAAAGACGGGTGAGAATCCCGTCCACCGAATGCCTAAGGTTTCCTGAGGAAGGCTCGTCCGCTCAGGGTTAGTCAGGACCTAAGCCGAGGCCGACAGGCGTAGGCGATGGACAACAGGTTGATATTCCTGTACCACCTCTTTATCGTTTGAGCAATGGAGGGACGCAGAAGGATAGAAGAAGCGTGCGATTGGTTGTGCACGTCCAAGCAGTTAGGCTGATAAGTAGGCAAATCCGCTTATCGTGAAGGCTGAGCTGTGATGGGGAAGCTCCTTATGGAGCGAAGTCTTTGATTCCCCGCTGCCAAGAAAAGCTTCTAGCGAGATAAAAGGTGCCTGTACCGCAAACCGACACAGGTAGGCGAGGAGAGAATCCTAAGGTGTGCGAGAGAACTCTGGTTAAGGAACTCGGCAAAATGACCCCGTAACTTCGGGAGAAGGGGTGCTTTCTTAACGGAAAGCCGCAGTGAATAGGCCCAAGCGACTGTTTAGCAAAAACACAGGTCTCTGCGAAGCCGTAAGGCGAAGTATAGGGGCTGACACCTGCCCGGTGCTGGAAGGTTAAGGAGAGGGGTTAGCGTAAGCGAAGCTCTGAACTGAAGCCCCAGTAAACGGCGGCCGTAACTATAACGGTCCTAAGGTAGCGAAATTCCTTGTCGGGTAAGTTCCGACCCGCACGAAAGGTGTAACGATTTGGGCACTGTCTCAACCAGAGACTCGGTGAAATTATAGTACCTGTGAAGATGCAGGTTACCCGCGACAGGACGGAAAGACCCCGTGGAGCTTTACTGTAGCCTGATATTGAATTTTGGTACAGTTTGTACAGGATAGGCGGGAGCCATTGAAACCGGAGCGCTAGCTTCGGTGGAGGCGCTGGTGGGATACCGCCCTGACTGTATTGAAATTCTAACCTACGGGTCTTATCGACCCGGGAGACAGTGTCAGGTGGGCAGTTTGACTGGGGCGGTCGCCTCCTAAAGTGTAACGGAGGCGCCCAAAGGTTCCCTCAGAATGGTTGGAAATCATTCGTAGAGTGCAAAGGCATAAGGGAGCTTGACTGCGAGACCTACAAGTCGAGCAGGGACGAAAGTCGGGCTTAGTGATCCGGTGGTTCCGCATGGAAGGGCCATCGCTCAACGGATAAAAGCTACCCCGGGGATAACAGGCTTATCTCCCCCAAGAGTCCACATCGACGGGGAGGTTTGGCACCTCGATGTCGGCTCATCGCATCCTGGGGCTGTAGTCGGTCCCAAGGGTTGGGCTGTTCGCCCATTAAAGCGGTACGCGAGCTGGGTTCAGAACGTCGTGAGACAGTTCGGTCCCTATCCGTCGTGGGCGTAGGAAATTTGAGAGGAGCTGTCCTTAGTACGAGAGGACCGGGATGGACGCACCGCTGGTGTACCAGTTGTTCTGCCAAGGGCATAGCTGGGTAGCTATGTGCGGAAGGGATAAGTGCTGAAAGCATCTAAGCATGAAGCCCCCCTCAAGATGAGATTTCCCATAGCGTAAGCTAGTAAGATCCCTGAAAGATGATCAGGTTGATAGGTTCGAGGTGGAAGCATGGTGACATGTGGAGCTGACGAATACTAATAGATCGAGGACTTAACCATATAATATGTAGCAAATGTTATCTAGTTTTGAAGGAATATGCCTTCAATAGTTTGGTGATGATGGCAGAGAGGTCACACCCGTTCCCATACCGAACACGGAAGTTAAGCTCTCTAGCGCCGATGGTAGTTGGGACCTTGTCCCTGTGAGAGTAGGACGTCGCCAAGCTATTTATATCATCGCGGGGTGGAGCAGCACGGTAGCTCGTCGGGCTCATAACCCGAAGGTCGCAGGTTCAAATCCTGTCCCCGCAACCAATGGTCCCGTGGTGTAGTGGTTAACATGCCTGCCTGTCACGCAGGAGATCGCCGGTTCGACCCCGGTCGGGACCGCCATTTTATATAAAGAAAAGAACGAAACAAGTTGTTTCGTATTTTTTTATTTGTTTTAACAAAAAACTAATAAAGACAGTCAAACTATCCTTAGGACAACTCCTAAGGACTTTTTTATATATTCAAAACCTGTATAATAAAGAGCAGAGAACATTGTGAGTAAAGTAGGTGAAGTCTGTGAGTAAATATGAAGTAACAACAAAATCTTCTGAGGAAACACAAAGATTATCAGAAAAACTAGGTGAACTTGCCCGGGCACAAGATGTAATTATTTTAGAAGGAGATCTTGGAGCTGGTAAAACGACTTTTACAAAAGGGCTAGCAAAAGGTCTTGGCGTGAAAAGAGTTGTAAATAGTCCTACCTTTAACATTATTAAAGAATATAAAGGAAGATTGCCGTTATATCATATGGACGTGTATCGTTTAGCGGAAAGTGAAGAAGACTTAGGTTTTGATGAGTACTTCTATGGTGAAGGAATTACGGTAGTAGAATGGGCTCATTTGATAGAAGCATATTTACCGAATGAAAAGTTACAAATTAGTTTATTCCATGCTGGAGATGACACAAGGAAAATTGTACTCGAGCCAGTTGGAGACCGTTATATTAGATTATGTGAGGAGCTATTACAAGATGAAAGTACTAGCAATTGATACTTCAAATTACGTAATGGGTGTATCCCTTATTGAGGAAGAAAACGTAATTGGGGAAATCATTACAAATTTAACAAAAAACCATTCTGTACGCCTTATGCCAGCTGTAGAGCAACTATTAAAAGAATGTGGTGTAAAACCAAAAGAATTAACTAAAATCGTTGTGGCTGCTGGACCTGGATCATATACAGGAGTTCGCATAGGTGTGACAGCGGCAAAAACATTAGCTTGGTCACTTCAAATACCAATCGTAGGTGTATCAAGTTTAGAAGTAGTAGCTGCAAACGGTGCTAACTTTAGTGGGTTAATTTGTCCTTTATTTGATGGAAGACGTGGACAAATTTATACTGGATTATATACATATGAAGGAGAGCAGTTAACTTCAATAGAAGAAGATCGAATTATTCTTATTGTAGACTGGTTGCAAATGTTAAAAGATAAAGGACAGCCTGTTTTATTTATCGGTAACGATGTTAAATTGCATAAAGAAACAATTATAGAACATTTAGGCAATCAAGCTGTATTTGCTCCTTTCACTAAAAATAACCCAAGACCAAGTGAGTTAGCTTTCTTAGGGTTACAAAAAGAGGAACAAGATGTACATTCATTTGTTCCTAGTTACCTTCGTTTAGCTGAAGCTGAAACAAAGTGGTTAGAAAGTCAAAACAAGTAGGAGCTTGCAGAAGATGGATATGATATTTAGAAAGATGGAACTCGATGATATCGCTCAAATTGTAGCTATTGAAGAAGCATCTTTTTCAACTCCTTGGACTGCAGATGCCTTTCAACGTGAATTAACGATGAATGAACATGCACATTATGTTGTGCTAGAAAAAGATGGCCTTGTAATCGGGTATTGTGGATTGTGGATAATTATTGATGAATCACATATCACAAATATAGCTATTTTGCCAGAATACCGAGGTCAAAAGTTAGGAGATGCCCTATTGAAAGAAGTTATTTCCGTAGCGAAAGAACTAGGGGTAAAAACAATGACGCTTGAAGTACGCGTATCAAATGAAGTAGCAAAGCAGTTATACAAAAAATACGGATTTCAAAATGGTGGAATTCGTAAACGATACTATGCAGACAATCAGGAAGATGGTCTTGTAATGTGGGTGAATATATAATGGAAAAAAATACGATTATACTTGGTATTGAAACAAGCTGCGATGAAACAGCAGTAGCAGTTGTTAAAAATGGAACGGAAATCATTGCGAACGTCGTTGCATCACAAATTGAAAGTCATAAGCGTTTTGGCGGGGTTGTACCAGAGATTGCATCCCGTCACCATGTAGAAGAAATTACAGTTGTGTTAGAAGAAGCTTTAAAAGAAGCGAATATAACTTTCGAGGATATTGATGCAATTGCTGTAACAGAGGGACCCGGTTTAGTAGGAGCACTTTTAATAGGAGTAAATGCAGCGAAGGCGGTAGCCTTTGCACATGATATTCCTCTAGTTGGTGTTCATCATATTGCTGGCCATATTTATGCGAATCGTTTAGTAAAAGAAGTTCAATTCCCACTACTATCACTTGTTGTATCGGGTGGACATACAGAACTTGTTTATATGAAAGAACATGGTTCATTTGAAGTGATTGGTGAAACGCGAGATGATGCAGCAGGAGAAGCATATGATAAAGTAGCTCGTACGCTATCTATGCCGTATCCAGGTGGTCCTCATATTGATCGCCTTGCGCATGAAGGGAAGCCAACAATTGATTTGCCTCGTGCATGGCTAGAACCCGATTCGTATGATTTCAGCTTTAGTGGATTGAAATCAGCAGTTATCAACACTGTGCATAACGCAAAACAACGTGGTATAGAAATTGCACCGGAAGATTTAGCAGCAAGCTTTCAAGAGAGTGTAATTGATGTACTTGTAACGAAAGCATCTCGTGCAGCAGAAGCGTATAATGTAAAGCAATTGCTTCTTGCTGGTGGAGTAGCTGCTAATAAAGGGCTTCGTGCACGTCTAGAAGAAGAGTTTGCACGAAAAGAAGATATAGAGCTAATTATCCCGCCGTTATCTTTATGCACAGACAATGCAGCAATGATTGCAGCTGCAGGTACAATTGCATACGAACAAGGAAAACGTGCGACATTAGCTTTAAATGCAAACCCAGGCTTAGATATTGAAGCATAGTTATACACAAAATTAACCACAGCTTGTGGATAAAACCCATATTATCTGTTGATAATGTGGGTTTTATTGTGTATATAAACTGTTAATAACTTTTTTGTTAAATGTGGATAATGTGGAAAAGTTATTTTGATGTTTATTTTATAAAGGTGGATATGTGTATAACCTTGTGGATAAAACGGATGAAGTCTGACCTTTAAATGAATTCTTTTTCGGGAAATAAAAACGAGAAGATATCCTAAAAAACTTTTGAAAAATCCTCCTCTTATCATATTGGTTGCTGCAATTGTCAATCTTTGTCGGGAAAACGATGTTTCTTGTCGAATTGTTTATATATTTTAAGTTAAGGTATGTGCATTCAAAAAATCGTCGATATAATTTCATGTACTACGAAACTGATTCTAAAGGGAAATAAAAAGGATGTCATCTAGTCAAAAATCCTCGACTGATGAGACATCCTTTTTGTTTAAATTAGCTTATATATGCAGTTCTTCCCATTCTGCCATACAGGCTTCAAGTTGTTCTTGTAATGTTTGTTTTTTCGTTGTAATCTCACTAGCCTTTTCATAATCTGCATATATTTCTGGTAAGCAAAGCTGATCCTCTAACGTAGCAATTTCTTCTTCTAAGCTTACGATGTTTTGTTCTAGTTCTTCGATTTTTCGAGTGCGTTGACGTTCTAATTGTTTACGCTCTTTTTCTTCGAGATAATTTAATTTTTCTTGAGCTACAGTTTTTTGAACAGGTGCCTGATTTTCTTGCTGTTCTTGTTGTTCAAATGCTGCGCGTTCAATCATTTCATTTTTCTTCTCCACATAGTAATCGTAATCACCTAAATACTCTTGCGCACCTTCTGTTGATAATTCGACAACTGTAGTCGTTACGCGATTAATGAAGTAGCGGTCATGTGAAACGAATAGAAGAGTTCCTGGATAATCAATTAAAGCATTCTCCAAAATTTCTTTACTATTTAAATCAAGATGGTTCGTTGGCTCATCGAGAATTAATAAATTGGATTTTTGCATCATAAGTTTTGCGAGAGCTAATCGGGCCTTTTGTCCACCACTAAGAGAAGATACTGGTTTTAGTACATCATCCCCTGTGAATAAAAAATTACCTAATATAGTGCGAATTTCTTTTTCGGGTTGAAGCGGATATTCATCCCATAGTTCATTTAAAACGCGCTTAGAAGATGTTAAGTTAGCTTGCTCTTGATCATAATAACCAACAGATACATTTGATCCGAAAGCAACATCTCCATGTAATAGCTGTAACTTATTCACAATGGATTTTAATAATGTGGATTTTCCAATTCCATTCGGTCCAACTAAGGCAACACTATCTCCCCGAGTTAAGCGCATATTTACATGTTCAATAATAGGATCCTCATCATAACCGATGGTTGCATCTTTTACTTGTAAAACATCATTTCCACTTTGTTTTTCAATATCGAAGTGGAATGAGGCTGATTTAGAGTCACCTAATGGTCTGGTTAATAATTCCATTCTATCTAATTGTTTACGACGGCTTTGTGCACGTTTTGTCGTAGATGCACGTGCTATATTTTTTTGAACGAAGTCCTCAAGTTTAGCGATTTCATCTTGTTGCTTTTCGTAACGCTTCATTTCTTGTTCGTATAGGGCTGATTTTAAGTCTAAATATTTACTGTAGTTACCAACAAATCGTCTGCTTTCTTTATTCGAAATTTCATATACTTGTGTAACAAGCTTATCTAAGAAATAACGGTCATGAGAAACGATTAAAATTGCGCCAGGATAACCTTGTAAGTATTGCTCAAGCCACGTTAATGTTTCGATGTCTAAATGGTTTGTAGGCTCGTCTAAAATAAGTAAGTCTGGTTTCGTTAATAATAATTTCCCAAGAGCTAATCTCGTTTTTTGTCCGCCACTTAACGTAGAAATTGTCGTCTGATGCGTTTCAACAGGGAAACCAAGACCGCTTAAAATGGAGCGAATATCTGCTTCGTACTGATAGCCGCCTTGATCTTTATAATCTAATTGCAATTGGTCATAATCAGCTAATAATTTTTCATATGTAGCGGCATTTGAAAAGTTTTCTTCTTTTCCCATTTCTTGCTCTAGCCTTCGAAGTTTTGTCTCCATTTGCTGTAGGTGTGTAAAGACGGTTAGCATTTCATCCCAAATTGTTAATGATGTTTCTAATCCAGTATTTTGAGCTAAGTACCCAATTGAGACATCTTTCGGTTTTATAATTTCGCCGCCATCATGAGATAATTCACCGGCGATAATTTTTAATAATGTAGATTTTCCGGCTCCATTTCGTCCAACTAAAGCGATACGATCTTTCGTTTGCACTTCCAATTTTATGTTTGCAAGAATCGTTTCGGCACCGTATAATTTTGAAAGCCCGTTTACTTGTAATAAAATCAATGTTTTCACCTCAAATAATTTCTTAACTTTGCCATGTTTATATTTCTCAATCATACTAAAAATAGTGTATAGTTTAAAATAAAGAGAGAATACTTCTTCTCTTTATTATACAAGGAAATTCATAAGTACTAAACTTCTGTATTCGATTCAAGTATATGAATAAAGATAGGAAGAGAGGAGAGGTTATATGGATCAGCAGAAAATTCCGCAAGCCACTGCTAAACGATTGCCTCTATACTATCGATTTATCCAAAACTTATCTCTTTCTGGTAAGCAACGTGTTTCATCAGCCGAATTGAGTGAAGCGGTAAAGGTTGATTCCGCAACTATTCGAAGAGATTTCTCATACTTTGGAGCATTAGGGAAAAAGGGATATGGATATAACGTAAATTATTTATTATCATTTTTCCGTGAAACACTCGATCAAGATGATATAACACGTGTAGCGCTTATTGGAGTAGGTAATTTAGGGACCGCTTTCTTACATTATAATTTCACGAAAAACAATAATACAAAAATTGAAATGGCATTTGATGTTAGTGAAGAGAAAGTTGGAACAGAAATCGGGGGTATTCCTGTATATCATTTAGATGAATTAGAAGAAAGGTTATCAAATGATATACAAGTGGCAATATTAACAGTACCTGCTACAGTAGCGCAATCTGTAGCCGATAGATTGGCAGAAACAAACGTGCACGGTATTTTAAACTTCACACCAGCACGCTTAAATGTGTCAGAGAATATAAGAATTCATCATATTGATTTAGCTGTAGAGCTACAAACGCTTGTTTACTTTTTAAAGAATTATCCACAATAAAACGCAGAGGAGGTGACCTCTGCGTTTTATTATTGTTTTTTCTTTGTGAATTTCACTAATATAAGGCGAAGTGCCAAATTAAAATCAATTGTTGCCATAACTGCAAATAGTATTGTCCACATATTCCAGATTGTATCTGTCACGTTCGTAATGGCGAAACGTGTAAAGATACATCCGAGAAGGAAATACAATGCAGCCATGAACAATGGTGAGTTTCTCATACAAAAAATCCTCCGATAAAGCCTTGCATTTTTTCAGCTTCTTTAATCATTTCTTGAATTTGTTCATTGCTCATGAAAATCTGTCCAATGGCAACTAATGTATTCATTGCTACATGGGCTGCTATAGGAACGATAATGCGTTTCGTTTTTACATATAAGAAGGCGAATACGAGCCCCATAGAAGTGTATACCAATAGGTGAGTAAAATCAAAATGAATCGCTGCGAATACGAGTGAACTAATAATAGCAGCAACGAAGAAATTAAATCTCTTATAAAGTGTACCAAATAAAATTTTTCTAAATACGATTTCTTCTAAAATAGGTCCGATTATAGATATAACAATAAGGAACCAAGGTGTCGTTCTTGCGATGTCCATAAGTCGGTCTGTATTCTCAGATCCAGGTGTAATCCCTAATAGATACATTTCAATCATACCTGCAATACTTTGTGAGATGATTGCTAAGAAGAACCCGATAAAAATCCACCCGATTGTAGCTGGAACAGAAGAGCGCATTGCATCTAAATGCCTGTCACGAATATCTGTTCTAAGTAACCAAATTACAACGCATAGTGCAATGAAAAAGCTAATAATAGACCAATGTCCGGTTATTAGTTGAAACTTTTCCTCGTTGGTAAATCCTCTATTATCGTATAGTCCGGTTTTCAGAAGAAGTGGTAATCCGGCAATACCCGACAATTGCATTAAAATGTATGTAACGATAATCCACCAATATTGTTTCTTCAAATGGTTTAACCATCCTTTCTAACTCTAGTGTATGAGATAAGGCAGGATAACATGTAATATGCTACCTACGATATAAACTTTCATTCGAATTATGTTTTTTTTGTAAATCTGCATTGGAAATTAAAATAGAAGACAGGAAAAAGTTGTGTGTGTAGCGAAAACAACTTAGGGTGTCTTTCATATTGTAACATACGAGTAGTGGAAACAACGATTCATATAGTAAAGGTAGTAGAAGAAGGATTTTATATAGAAGAGTATATATAGTAATTTGCGAAAAAATTATGATTTTTTTACTTGCAAAAGAAATTGAGATTATTTATTATTATAAGTGTGTTAGCACTCGGGTGACTCGAGTGCTAATAAAAAATTTACATAACACAATGAGGAGGTTATTGTTCATGCTAAAGCCATTAGGTGATCGCGTTGTAATTGAGCTTGTTCAAGCAGAAGAAAAAACAGCAAGTGGTATTGTATTACCAGACACTGCAAAAGAAAAACCACAAGAGGGTAAAGTTATTGCAGTAGGTACTGGTCGAGTGCTTGAAAATGGTGAGCGTGTTGCTTTAGAGGTAGCAGCAGGTGATCTTATCATCTTCTCAAAATATGCAGGTACTGAAGTAAAATACGAAGGTACAGACTACTTGATTTTACGTGAAAGTGACATTTTAGCAGTTATCGGTTAATTATATAAATCTTAAAAATTCCAAGGGGGTCAATTATTATGGCAAAAGATATTAAATTTAGTGAAGAAGCACGTCGTTCGATGCTTCGCGGTGTCGACACTCTTGCAAACGCAGTAAAAGTAACGCTTGGACCAAAAGGTCGTAACGTTGTACTTGAGAAAAAATTCGGTTCACCACTTATTACAAATGATGGTGTAACAATCGCAAAAGAAATCGAATTAGAAGATGCATTCGAAAACATGGGTGCAAAATTAGTAGCAGAAGTTGCTAGCAAAACAAACGATGTAGCTGGTGACGGAACGACAACTGCAACTGTATTAGCGCAAGCTATGATTCGTGAAGGTCTTAAAAACGTAACAGCTGGTGCAAACCCAATGGGTCTTCGTAAAGGTATCGAAAAAGCTGTTACTGCTGCAATTGAAGAATTAAAAGCGATTTCTAAACCAATTGAAGGTAAATCTTCTATCGCACAAGTAGCTGCTATTTCTGCGGCTGACGAAGAAGTAGGTCAATTAATCGCTGAAGCAATGGAGCGCGTTGGTAACGACGGCGTTATTACTTTAGAAGAATCTAAAGGATTCACAACGGAATTAGACGTAGTAGAAGGTATGCAATTTGATCGTGGATATGCATCTCCTTACATGATTACTGATTCTGACAAAATGGAAGCTGTTCTTGATAACCCATATATCTTAATTACTGACAAAAAGATTTCTAACATCCAAGAAATCTTACCAGTATTAGAGCAAGTGGTACAACAAGGTAAACCACTTCTTATCATTGCTGAAGATGTAGAAGGCGAAGCTTTAGCTACATTAGTAGTGAACAAACTTCGTGGTACATTCAATGTAGTGGCTGTTAAAGCTCCTGGATTTGGTGACCGTCGTAAAGCAATGCTAGAAGATATCGCAATCTTAACTGGTGGCGAAGTAATCACTGAAGAATTAGGACGTGACTTAAAATCTGCTACAGTTGAATCTTTAGGGCGCGCTGGTAAAATCGTTGTAACGAAAGAAAACACAACTGTAGTTGAAGGTATTGGAAACACACAACAAATCGAAGCTCGCATCGGTCAAATCCGTGCGCAATTAGAAGAAACAACTTCTGAATTCGATCGTGAAAAATTACAAGAGCGTCTTGCTAAATTAGCTGGTGGCGTAGCAGTAATTAAAGTAGGTGCAGCAACTGAAACTGAGTTAAAAGAGCGCAAACTTCGCATTGAAGATGCACTTAACTCAACTCGTGCAGCAGTAGAAGAAGGTATCGTTGCAGGTGGTGGTACTTCACTTATGAACGTATACACGAAAGTAGCTTCTATCGTAGCTGAAGGCGACGAAGCAACAGGTATCAACATCGTACTTCGTGCACTAGAAGAGCCAGTTCGTCAAATCGCAATCAACGCTGGTCTAGAAGGATCTGTAGTTGTAGAGCGTCTAAAAGGCGAAAAAGTAGGCGTTGGTTTCAACGCAGCTACTGGCGAATGGGTTAACATGCTTGAGTCTGGTATCGTAGATCCAGCTAAAGTAACTCGTTCTGCACTTCAAAACGCAGCATCTGTTGCAGCTATGTTCTTAACAACTGAAGCTGTAGTTGCTGATAAGCCAGAACCAAATGCACCAGCAATGCCTGACATGGGCGGCATGGGCATGGGCGGTATGGGCGGAATGATGTAATAAGCATCACTCTGTGAAGCTGTTCAATGTATAAATAGTTAATTAGAAGAAGGCTACTTCCTTGATAAAAGGAGGTAGTCTTTTTTGTTGTTAAGATGTATATAAAAGGTTTCTGGAAGGTCGCAAGTTTAGAGAGAGAATGGAGGGGAATATTCAAGCTTCTTTTATTACGGTAATATTCAATATAATTCCAATTGAATATATAATTCTTTTAACATTTATGATACAGTCAAAAGGGATTTTTCTTATTTTTTAGTCGAGATAATAAGTCTCCTAGTTCTTATTGTCTATGAGAGAAGATGGCGGTAGCCTAGTTAGTGAGGTATATGATGCAGATTAAAGAAAATTTGGGTAGAAACATTTTTTCGAAAATATTAGTAGTATGTGGTTTGGCGATGTTTGTCATTACACTTTATAATTCATTTCAAATAGAGAAATCTACCTATTCCTCGGTCGCTGTGTTAATTCTGGAGATAGTAGCAACTATTTTGGTGCTCGGAATAATATCATTTTTAGCAAATCGTTTTTTAACAGTTAATCAATTTTTGCTCATTCTCATAGTTACAGCCTTTGCAATTAGGTTGTTATGGATCATTTTTGAAAAAACAGTACCTATCTCGGATTTTTCTGTAATGTATGAAAGTGCTCAACAAGCTGTAAAGGGTAATTTTGCATTTATTACAGATGAATACTATATGAGTTGGACATACCAATTGGGATTCACATATTATGAGGCTATATTAATAAAAATTTTTGGTAATCATCTGTTTATATTGAAGTTATTTAATATTTTTTGGAGCGTAGGTACTGCCGTGATTATTTATTTTATGGGTAAAACCATTTTTAATGAATACAGTGCGAGAACTGCGGCAATATTTTACGCGCTTTACATACCTAATATTATCTATAGCTCTGTATTAACAAATCAATATATTTCTACCTTTTTCTTTTTTTTAGGACTGTATGTTTTAATTACAAAAGGTTTTTCAACTAAATACGGTTGGGGTTTAACAGGGTTACTGTTAAGCATTGGAAATATTATGAGACCGTTAGGAAGTTTCTTTTTATTGGCGGTTTTTGTTTATGTATTAATTTATAAGATACTTCCGTTTAGAAAAAAAGAAACGTTAAACTACGTAAAAAAATTAGTGGGAATAGTGATTGTATATTTTCTAGTGATGCAAATTGTAAGTATTTTCTTAATGAACACGGGATTAGCAAAAAAACCATTGTCGAACCAAATGCCATATTGGAAATTTGTTGTGGGATTCAATTATGATTCGATTGGTGGATGGAATCAGCCAGATGTTGTTTACCTTAGTCAATTTAAACTTGGGAAGGAAAGAAATGATGCTT
This sequence comes from Bacillus sp. FSL M7-1020, assembly GCF_038050415.1. NCBI lineage: Bacteria > Bacillati > Bacillota > Bacilli > Caryophanales > Bacillaceae > Bacillus > Bacillus sp. FSL M7-1020. The sequence continues at coordinate 101,646 of NZ_JBBOTW010000001.1, forward strand.
CCATTGCTTTGATCAAGGACAGATTGAAGGACAAAGAGAAAGTTCGTCAATTACTTGTATTGAAAGTTGAAAAAATGTGGAGTAATCCTGATGATGCACCTGGTTGGGCTTTGGAGTGGGGGGAACTGAATAAACCACACTTACAACAAATGCTGACAAAATATGAAAGGCTTATGTATATTACATGTTGTATATTTGCGATTGGTACCATTTCATTATATAGAAGAAATGATTCAATATATCCTCTTTTATATATTTTGTTTGGCGGATATATGGTTATTCATTTGTTTGTCGAAGTTCAAACTAGGTATCGTTTTGACATTTTGCCCGTTATTTTTTTATTTGTGGGATACGGGGTATTTGTAATGAAAAATGGTGTTACACGATTAATGGGTAGAAAACAACAGAAAAAAGTTGAATAATAGGATAAAACACAAAAAACATTTCTATATGGAAATGTTTTTTGTGTTTTAGTGGGAAAGAAATTAATTTCTGTAGAATTTTGTCGCTTTCTCTCTTGACCACATCGACACTTCATTGTTAGAATCTAGGAAGATAATATAAAACGATCCTTCATATATCCTCAATGATATGGTTTGAGAGTCTCTACCGGGTTACCGTAAACAACCTGACTATGAAGGCAGTGTGTCTTATATTTATAAAGAGCGGAGACTATCTTTCTTTATAAAGCCAGACCCCTGCCTTTTCTTTGTTATGAGACTAGAGGCGGAGGACTGGCTTTTTTTATTATATTGGTAATGCTTTTCGCCAAATTGGTGAAAATATTTATATACGAGAACTAACGTTGGGGTGATTATTTTGAAAAAGCAGCACGATACAATTATCGTTTTAGATTTTGGAAGTCAGTACAATCAGTTAATAGCACGTCGAATTCGTGAGTTCGGTGTATACAGTGAACTTCATCCACATACAATTACTGCGGAAGAAATTAAAGCAATGAATCCAAAAGGGATTATTTTCTCTGGTGGACCAAATAGTGTATACGGTGAAGGTGCATTACATTGTGATGAAAAAATCTTTGAACTAGGATTACCGATTTTCGGTATTTGTTACGGTATGCAGCTTATGACACAACACTTCGGTGGTAAAGTAGAACGTGCAAACCACCGTGAGTACGGAAAAGCTGTTCTTAAAGTAGAGAACGAATCAAAATTATATACGAACCTTCCAGAAGAGCAAGTTGTATGGATGAGTCATGGTGACTTAGTAACTGGTTTACCTGAAGGATTCGTAGTAGACGCAACAAGTGAGTCTTGCCCAATTGCTGGTATGAGCAATGAAGCGAAAAACTTATACGGTGTACAATTCCACCCAGAAGTACGTCACTCTGAGCACGGTAACGATTTAATTAAAAACTTCGTATTCGGCGTATGTGGTTGTTCTGAAGGATGGAACATGGAGAACTTTATCGAAGTAGAATTAGAGAAGATCCGTGAAACTGTTGGAGACAAAAAAGTACTATGCGCACTTAGTGGCGGTGTAGATTCTTCTGTTGTAGCAGTATTAATTCATAAAGCAATTGGCGACCAGTTAACATGTATTTTCGTTGACCACGGCTTACTTCGTAAAGGTGAAGCAGAAGGTGTTATGAAAACATTTAGCGAAGGCTTCCATATGAACGTTATTAAAGTGGATGCACAAGAACGCTTTATGAACAAGTTAAAAGGTGTAGAAGATCCAGAACAAAAACGTAAAATTATCGGTAACGAATTCATTTACGTATTTGATGATGAAGCTTCTAAATTACAAGGTATGGACTTCCTAGCACAAGGTACACTTTACACAGACATCGTTGAAAGTGGTACAGCAACTGCACAAACAATTAAATCTCACCATAACGTTGGTGGACTTCCGGAAGACATGCAGTTCAAATTAATTGAGCCTTTAAACACGTTATTTAAAGATGAAGTACGTGTATTAGGATCTGAATTAGGAATTCCTGATGAAATCGTATGGCGTCAACCATTCCCAGGTCCAGGACTTGGTATTCGTGTATTAGGTGAAATCACAGAAGAGAAATTAGAAATCGTTCGTGAATCTGATGCGATTTTACGTGAAGAAATTATTAAAGCGGGCTTAGACCGCGAAATTTGGCAATACTTCACTGCGCTTCCTGGTATGCGTAGCGTAGGTGTTATGGGTGACGAGCGTACTTACGATTACACAGTAGGTATCCGTGCAGTAACATCTATCGACGGTATGACAGCTGACTGGGCACGTATCCCTTGGGACGTATTAGAGAAAATCTCTGTACGTATCGTAAACGAAGTAAAACACGTTAACCGTATCGTGTATGATGTAACGAGTAAGCCACCAGCAACTATTGAGTGGGAATAGTATTATAAAAAAGATCCATCTTTTGCTTATGCATAGATGGATCTTTTTATTTTCAGTATTAATACGAACGAAAATATAAAATTTTATAAAATTGTTCGTTTTTAAATTGACAAAAATACTTTCAAGAGTTAATATGAGTATGTAATTCAAACGAAAAGTGAATATTATGCCGTCGTATAATATCGGGGATATGGCCCGAAAGTTTCTACCTAGCTACCGTAAATGGCTTGACTACGAGGCGTTTTTATAAAGATGAGGGGAAACTTGTCTTTGTTTATAGAACGCTTCCATGTATATGCAATGGAAGCCTTTTTTATTTTTATAGATAAAAGAGGGCTAGGGTGAAATGCGGCGAGTAATCATATAACGGGGGAAACGTAGGATGAAACGCTATTTTCAATTTGATGAGCTCGGTACGAATTATAAGACTGAGTTCATAGCAGGGTTAACGACATTTCTATCTATGGCTTACGTACTATTTGTCAATCCTGCTACGCTGTCACTTGGAAATGTTAAAGGGTTACCAGCAGGTACAGGAATGGATCCAGGTGCAGTATTCGTTGCGACAGCATTAGCGGCCGCGATCGGTTCGTTAATTATGGGTATTTTCGCAAAGTATCCAATTGCTTTAGCCCCAGGTATGGGAATTAACGCGTTCTTTGCTTATACAGCAGTTTTAACGATGGGTATTCCGTGGCAAACAGCAATTGCCGGAACGTTAATGTCAGGTATTATCTTTATTATTCTTACAGCTTCAGGTATTCGTGAAAAAATCATTAATGCAATTCCATCGGAGTTAAAGTTTGCAGTAGCAGCAGGTATCGGATTGTTCATTGCCTTTCTTGGATTCCAAAATGCCGGAATTATCGTGAAAAATGATGCTGTTCTTGTTGGGTTGGGGGACTTAACAAAGGGCACAACGTTACTAGCAATCTTTGGGGTTGTTACGACAATCATCTTCATGATTAAGAAAGTTAATGGTGCGGTATTCTACGGTATGATTCTTACGGCAATTTTAGGAGTAGCAACAGGATTAATTGACACTCCTAAAGCAGTAGTGGGGGCGATACCGAGTCTAGAACCAACGTTCGGTGCTGCGTTAACTCATTTCGGAGACATTTTCACTATTCAAATGGGGATTGTAATTATAACGTTCTTCTTTATCGATTTCTTTGATACAGCAGGTACGCTTGTAGCGGTTGCGAATCAAGCAGGATTAATGAAGAACAATAAATTACCACGTGCAGGAAAAGCATTATTCGCAGATGCAATTGCAACTGTAATTGGTGCGATCTTAGGTACATCAACAACAACGTCTTACATTGAATCGTCTGCAGGGGTAGCAGCGGGAGGACGTTCTGGATTTACAGCAGTTGTAACAGCAGGATTCTTCTTACTGGCACTATTCTTCTCGCCATTATTAAGTGTTGTAACACCAGCTGTAACGGCACCAGCTTTAATTATTGTAGGGATTTTAATGGTTTCTTCTTTAGGAGAAATCGACTGGAAGAAGTTCGAGATTGCAGTACCGGCATTCTTTACTATCATTTCAATGCCGCTTACGTATAGTATCGCAACGGGAATTGCGATTGGATTTATCTTCTATCCAATTACAATGGTTGTGAGTGGTCGTCGTAAAGAGGTTCATCCGATTATGTATGTTATGGGAGTTTTATTCGTACTGTATTTCATCTACGTTCGTAAATAAAGGGGTTTTTGAAAGGTCTAGACTTAAGGGGAGTCTAGGCCTTTTTTGCGTCTTCAGAAAATCTTAAGGATTTCCGAGCGTTTTTCTTCAGAAGTTTTCCTATAATAGAAGTTAGGGATAAAAAATGAATGGGGGAAATATTATGGCCGGGGAAACAATACTTGTCGTAGATGATGAAAAAGAAATTAGGAAACTTATTACAATATATTTAAAGAACGAAGGATATAAAGTACTGCAGGCCGGAGATGGAGAAGAAGGGCTACGTATGTTAGAAGAGAATGAAGTACATTTAGTTGTGTTGGATATTATGATGCCGAAAGTAGATGGTATTCATATGTGTATGAAAGTAAGAGAAGCGAAAGAAATGCCAATTATTATGCTTTCTGCGAAAACGCAAGATATGGATAAAATTTTAGGGTTAACAACTGGTGCAGATGATTACGTAACGAAACCGTTTAATCCGTTAGAGTTAATCGCGAGAATTAAATCCCAGTTACGTCGTTATATGAAAATGAATGGTTTCGTTATACAAAATGAGGACGAGTTAGAAATTGGAGAGATGAGAATAAACATTTCGACCCATAAAGTTATTGTAGATGGAGAAGAAGTGAAACTAACTCCGAGGGAATTTTCAATTTTAGAATTACTAGCCCGTAATCCAGGTATGGTCTTTAGCGCGGAGCAAATTTATGAAAAGGTGTGGAACGAACGATCTTTCCAGTCTGATAATACTGTAATGGTGCATATTCGAAAAGTACGTGAAAAGATTGAGGAGAATCCAAGGAAGCCTAGATATATAAAAACAGTATGGGGAGTGGGGTATAAGATTGAAAAAGATATTTAATCCGTTTACTTATGTAAGGAAAACAAGAGAACTAATTGAGAAATTAGTAAAGAGCGTACGGAAGAGTATAAGAATTCAATTGATTACTACTTTTGCTGCGTGTGCGTTATTAGGAGTTTTGTCAGCAAAGGCGGCTGCGCCATTTTTTGAGAATGCGAATCGTCAAGCGACTATCGATTATCGAGCTGGTATGGAACAAATTAATTACCAAGCTCAAAGAGCAGCGAATAGTTCGGTTCATGAAAATAAATTAGAAGCTATATCTAATATGATCGAAATGGAGAATCAAAATTTAGAGCGAGGAAATAGAGCTTTAAAAATATTGGTTACTGATGAAAGTGGTAAAGTTTTATATAAAACAAAGCAGGCGCAAGAAGAGCAAATCGATTTGCATAATACGATTCGTAATGCAGCATCATTTGCGATTAATTATACAGATGGTAGAAATGAATTTGAAAGTACAAGAAAAGAGTTTATAGCTTTTTCACCTATTACTATTGAAGGAAAGAATTTGTACATGTTTGTTAGCGGAATTCCAGAGGGAGAGGTAATGTATGACACGCAAGAAGGACCATTTCCGTTTTTAATTGGTGTCCTTGTATTCATTTTCTCTTTTTTCTATATAACAAAGAGAAAGATGAAGCAAATTGAAGCGATGGCACAAGGTGTAAAGGAAATAGAAAAAGGTAACTTAGCGTACCGTATTGAGAAGAAAGGTGAAGATGAGATTGCGTCTTTAACTGAGAATATTAATAATATGGCGGAAGAGCTTATGGATAATATAGAAAAGGAACGTAAATTAGAGAAGCAAAAGAATGAGCTTATTACGAATGTATCTCACGATTTACGTACACCACTTACTTCTATTATGGGTTACTTACGATTACTTCGAGATTCTAAATATGAAAATAAAGAACAACATGATGAGTATACGAGAATTGCTTT
>NZ_JBBOTW010000001.1:112500-115000 GCF_038050415.1 Bacillus sp. FSL M7-1020
CCCCGGGGATAACAGGCTTATCTCCCCCAAGAGTCCACATCGACGGGGAGGTTTGGCACCTCGATGTCGGCTCATCGCATCCTGGGGCTGTAGTCGGTCCCAAGGGTTGGGCTGTTCGCCCATTAAAGCGGTACGCGAGCTGGGTTCAGAACGTCGTGAGACAGTTCGGTCCCTATCCGTCGTGGGCGTAGGAAATTTGAGAGGAGCTGTCCTTAGTACGAGAGGACCGGGATGGACGCACCGCTGGTGTACCAGTTGTTCTGCCAAGGGCATAGCTGGGTAGCTATGTGCGGAAGGGATAAGTGCTGAAAGCATCTAAGCATGAAGCCCCCCTCAAGATGAGATTTCCCATAGCGTAAGCTAGTAAGATCCCTGAAAGATGATCAGGTTGATAGGTTCGAGGTGGAAGCATGGTGACATGTGGAGCTGACGAATACTAATAGATCGAGGACTTAACCATATAATATGAAGCAAATGTTATCTAGTTTTGAAGGAATATGCCTTCATAGTTTGGTGATGATGGCAGAGAGGTCACACCCGTTCCCATACCGAACACGGAAGTTAAGCTCTCTAGCGCCGATGGTAGTTGGGACCTTGTCCCTGTGAGAGTAGGACGTCGCCAAGCAAGCTTAAGACGAGTCAGAATGACTCGTCTTTTTTGTGTTTTATAACTTCTTTTCAATGCTAAATACTACTTGGATTTTAAAGAACTCCCTATTCTTTTAAGATTTTTGGTTACATATCTATATAAGTTTTATTCTGTTTCTTTCGTGATTTTTAATATGTAATTTAAGATTTTCTATTTTATTTCTTATAGATAAGATTCACCGGTATGTTAAAATAGTACAGTTGTTTTTGAGGTACGTTAACATAAGAGATTTAATTTGGAAAAAGGAGATAATATGAAAAAGATAGGTATGATTACTATAGTAGTTTTAGTGCTTCTAACAATCGCGTATATGTTAGTTGGGAATTATTTTTATAACTACGCATTGAATGCGAAACAAGAAAAAGAATTTTTGCAAGATAACCCTCATTTGGCGGAAACAGTGAATGCATCGGGAGATGTATTGGCTACGAATGAAAAAAAGAATGCGGATTTTGTATCGAAATATAAACCGAACACATTAACTGTACGTTCTTTCGATAAGCTGAATTTAAAAGGTTATGAATATATGAATGAATCATCTAGCCATAAATGGGCAATTGTAGTTCATGGATATAATGGCAGAGCATCAGAAATGACGAAATATATTCGGAACTTTTATGAACGAGGCTATAATGTCATAGCACCAGACCTTCGTGGACATGGAAATAGTGAAGGGGATTATGTTGGTATGGGCTGGCATGATCGTAAAGATGTCCTACTGTGGATTCAACAAATTTTAAAGAAAGATCCTAATGCTGAAATAGCTCTATATGGTATTTCTATGGGTGGAGCAACTGTAATGATGACTTCAGGCGAAGATTTACCTTCAAACGTTAAAGTTATTATTGAAGATTGCGGATACTCAACTGTTATTGATGAATTTACGTATCAACTAAAAGATTTATTCCACTTACCGAAGTTTCCTGTTATGAATGCGGCCAATACAGTTACTAAATTGAGGGCGGGATATGATTTAGAAGAGGCTTCAGCTGTGAAACAAGTTGAGAGAAGTAAAACACCTATGCTATTTATCCATGGGAATGCTGATACATTTGTTCCTTTTGAAATGTTAGATCAGGTGTATAATGCTGCAAAAGTAGAAAAAGAGAAGTTAATTGTTCCAGGTGCGGGGCATGGGGAAGCGGAGAAAGTAGATTCAAATAAATATTGGAATACTGTATGGAAATTCGTAGAGAAGTATATTCCGGCATAATTAAAGTTGTTTCATTTTTATAGACGATAATCGGAGGGAATAGTCTGCCCTTTTGATTATCGTTTTTTTCTAATTAGGTATTCTGCTATAAGTATATTTTTGTATGTACTATAGAAGGAAATAGAGCAAAAACTTTTGAATTCCTTAATCTCAGTGCTACAATGATTGAAAACTAAGTTTTAAAGAGGTGTTAATATGAAAATTGAAGTATGGTCAGATTTTGTATGTCCATTTTGCTATATTGGGAAGCGTAGATTAGAGATGGCTTTAGAGCAATTTCCGCATAAGAAGGATGTTGAAGTTGAGTTTAAAAGTTTTGAGCTAGATCCGAATACTCCCGTTTACTCTGGAACGAGTATTAATGAAGTGCTTGCATCAAAGTATGGGATTAGTATTGAAGAAGCTAAGCGTAATAATGTACAACTAGGAAATCATGCAGCTAGTATGGGTTTAAGTTTTAATTTTGATGAGATGAAGCCAACGAACACTTTTGATGCGCATCGTCTAGCGAAGTTTGCGAAGGATCAAGGGAAGGAAAAGGAGATTACAGAAAATCTTCTTTTTGCATATTTTACTGAATCAAAGAACTTGAGTGATGTGGATACGCTAGCTACTATCGCTGAAGCTTCAGGTTTAGA
>NZ_JBBOTW010000001.1:120000-135000 GCF_038050415.1 Bacillus sp. FSL M7-1020
ACCGGGATGGACGCACCGCTGGTGTACCAGTTGTTCTGCCAAGGGCATAGCTGGGTAGCTATGTGCGGAAGGGATAAGTGCTGAAAGCATCTAAGCATGAAGCCCCCCTCAAGATGAGATTTCCCATAGCGTAAGCTAGTAAGATCCCTGAAAGATGATCAGGTTGATAGGTTCGAGGTGGAAGCATGGTGACATGTGGAGCTGACGAATACTAATAGATCGAGGACTTAACCATATAATATGTAGCAAATGTTATCTAGTTTTGAAGGAATATGCCTTCATAGTTTGGTGATGATGGCAGAGAGGTCACACCCGTTCCCATACCGAACACGGAAGTTAAGCTCTCTAGCGCCGATGGTAGTTGGGACCTTGTCCCTGTGAGAGTAGGACGTCGCCAAGCAAGCTTAAGACGAGTCAGGATGACTCGTCTTTTTTGTATGCTTTCATACCTCTATCGATTGCCTTTTTAACCGCTTCTAAATAGGAAAATCCATATTTTTGATCTGGTTCTAAGTAGGTTCCTTCTGCCCATTCGTTCCACGCATTGATAAATAAAAACTCACTGTTATAAAGAGAGTAAGTACGATGAATTTGCTTACTTAAATAGATTGCGAACTTTTCAGGAGTAGAACCTATAAAAATACTGCTATTTGAATTTTTGCGTCGTGCAGTGTTATCCCAATCAACGAAAGCTCCAGGGAATGTTTTTTTCTTTGGAGGAAATCGCTTTAATATATACATCCATACTTTATCGTAGTCCCAAGCATTTAATTGCATACCAGACTCATATATTGTTTTATTTATGTCTGAAGAGCTATCATGGGCAATTGTATAAAATGGTTCAAACTGAATGCTAGCATCGAACCCATTTATATCAGGGAGTGGAAAACTGTTTAATGTTTCTGTAAAGTATATACCTTTTAAACCGTTTTCTCGTGCTAATGCATTCCAATAATTAAGCATTTTTTCACAATCAGGAATATGTCCCGGGCGATAAATAATGAATAGAGGTTTATCATCTATACGAATATATCTTTTATCTTGGAACGCTTGTAATAAATATTCAAAGTGCTCTTTCCAATCTGATACATCTCCATAATCTTGAGGCATTAATATATGTTTATCAAGACCATCCCAAGATCTTGTCCATGGCTCATTTGCCCAAGAAAGGCAAAATGGAAAATCTGGTTCCCCTATCTTAAGTACCTCATTAAAAGGTGTTTCTAATAGCCTCTTACCTTTAAACCAGTAGTGATAATAACAAAAACCATATATACCGTATGCTTTCGCGATTTCTGCTTGCCATTTTCTTACGGATGGGGTAGTTAAGTCATAATAAAAATCTTGATAAGGTTCCCTAGGTTGATAATGTCCTGAAAATAAAGGTTGTGCATTTTTAGTATTCGTCCATTCAGTAAAACCTTTACCCCACCAGCGATCATTTTCTTTTATTTGATGGAATTGTGGTAAGTAAAAAGCGATTATTTTCAAGCTATATCCCCCTTATGTTCTTCGAAGTTCAAGTGGTGGGAAGTTACTTTTGATTTTGTGGAGCAAGTTTAAAACGAGAGATTTTATATTCTCTTACTGTTTTTGTATGCTACGTATTGGATTTAGTTTTATAGTTTGCTTAATACGGGAGTCTTGGGTGCTCTCATATATATGTCTGAAATAAAAAGTATCATTCATCATGAAATTAAGCGGATTACTATGAACGAAAGAAGTTAATCTTTCTGGAGAACAAATAGGGCCTGTGGTAACCGGTTTACATCATCAAAAAAATCCCGCAGTTTTAGATACTTCTCATAATGCTTTTTAATATAGGTCATAGGTATAACAGTTTCTCCATAAAAGCTGCTATCTCTAACATCTCCTGCACCAGTAGGACTGTGTACAAAATTCCCATGTTCATAATCCGAGATAGCGCGATGTATATCTGGAAAAGCCTGAGATAAAGTTTTATGCCATCCTGTTTGAATTAATTCAGGGTGTTCCTTGAATTGTTGACAAAAATCGAGAAAATATCGTGCCTGTGTTGTTGCGATGAAGATTCCACCTGGACGCAGAATTCTTGAAAATTCTTTTATCCAATTTTCTGCAGTTTCTTCGGATAAATGTGAGAATACAGAATAAGCGAATATGATGTCTAATGAATTGTCACGAATAAATTCTACAGGAGGTTGTGGGCTTGCGGTTTTATATATCCCTCTTCCTAATGTTTCATTGCAAAGAGTAATCATGAAGGGGTCTACATCAATCCCAAGCAGATTTTCATCCCGAACATCTTTGAACAAGAAGCGTATAATTCGTCCCCAACCGCAACCAAAGTCTAAAACTTTACTTTCTTTATTCAAGGGAACCCCTAAATTTTGAGCGTATGTTTTTATATGACTATAAAACAAATATGCTTCATATAGGGCGTGTTCATAGGAAGCACCTACAAATTGTTTTTGGATTTCTTCAGGGGGGAACATAGGTACGGGTACACCGTTTATTGTTGTTTCTGAGCAACTTTGTATAAATAGATTTAGAAGTTCAACGTCAGATAATGGACTAACAAGGTTATCAAAATCACTTCCTAACTTAAAATTATTCATTTGTTAAACCTCCAAATTACATAATGATAAAATTTATTTACGATTTTTTTGTACTAATAAAAACATGCAAAAATTCAGCATCTAACCCTAATGATCTATCCTTTTGTAAATAAACAGTAGTATACATATTTGCCTGTGTGTAAATATATTCAATCATATCTAGCCCCCAATCAAATGTTACTAAAGACCCATTCTCATCGATAGGGTTTCCATGATAAATGGGCTCTTCAATATGCTCAATTACTTCTTTATTCACTCTTGCTCTTTGCACAGTCTTTGTGAGTGTATGATACCAAGGGACAGTAAATACATGAGCACCACCAGGTTTTAATACTCGTTCTATTTCTTTAAATGCCTTGTTTGGCGTCATGACATGTTCAAAAACATCTTGAGTAATGAATAAATCAAAAGATTCACTGGGGAAGGTCATGTCTTCTAAATTTTCACATCTAATTCCTTGAAAGTATTGGCCGAGAGGATAGTTTTTAAAGTATTGAGAATATGTATAGTTTTTACAGTTTTTTATTAGTAGCTGAGTTGTAATTCCTCCAGGAGAGGATTCGTGGATATTATAGGAATTCCATTTTGGAAAAAATGTATTTAAAACATGGATTAAAGCTCGCTGCCTTGGTATAGATTGGCATGTAGAACATAAGTAATGATCTCTAAGCCAATCATTATGTTCTATAAATGTAGTTTCCTTCTCGCAAATAACGCAGTACCCAGTATTGTGTTTCAAATTGTCTTCCACATGACATCACTCCTGTTTTAAATGCAATGTATTGATGGATAGTATGACACACTTCAACAATCAAAGGAATCAAAGAGAGTGGCTGAAAATTAGGAAACTCATACAAGTACGATTGATAGAAGGGGATAACCAGCTGAGGGATAATCTCGCGCGAATTACAGTGTCAATTTATGCTATGCGAGACATTCGCTTTTATTCATTGAAGAATGTATAGACTTAAAATATCCCTTTCTTGTATGGATACATTTCAAAGTCCTGTGCATATATTTCTGTAACTAAATCCATAGTTTCTTTATCGTAAAAGCTTTTATATGTTGGAAATCGGGGGAAGGCTTCATCTGTAATGCTAAGTTCTGCATAGCTGCCTTCATACATCATCTTATGAGTGCGATGATGATCTGAATTCGTAAGTATGGCTAGGTCGGACTTAATTAAACCGTATTCGTCTTCTATTTTGGGAATTTGCTTATTAAAATCTTCTAAAGGTATGTAGCGTTGGATGAAGGCTTCTTCCCCCTGAACATATTGCTGACTAAAATGTATATCCATTATTAGGGAGTTGGGACCAAGTGCTTGAACGTAATATAAAAATTGTTTAAATGATATTCCTTCATTACTATATTTGTCATTATAAAAACATTTTCGGATACTTTCCCATTGTGGGCTAGCATATGGATTGTCAGCAAGTAATAGAAATGAGCTAACGGCCCTTGTATAGGGATTTCGTACGAGTTTACAAACATCTTTTTTCCCTTTTAGAAGAACATTTTGTAACTCAGGTATGTAATTTTCTTTGTTTTTGTATACCCAGAACTCATAGTAATGAATAAAGTCATTGTATTTCTTTGCTTCAGTATATAATCCAATTTGAAAAAAGAACCAATTAGCTAATGTGGTGCATCCGCTTCTATGACTCCAAAATAGTATAAGGGGAAAGTCTTTATGGAAGTGTGGAATTCGATCTTTATGTAGAATTACGTGGTTTAAAAGTTTTTGATTTATATTTTTCATGAGTTCTGTACTCCTTTTTCGAGAGTTTTGTGTATGCAGAAGCTTCTTTAAATGGAATACACGAGTGGAAATATAGGAAGAGAAGGTTGATTTTTTATTAATAAACTATATTCATGGGGGTGAGTAAATATTATGAGTGTTTTTTCGGACACTTTAGATAAGGTAGTGATTCTAAAATGAAAATATAAAATAAAGATAATGAAAATGTATAAGGGGCATACAATTACAAGAGGATGAATAATAAAAATGATCGAGTTCATGTATTTGCATTTCTAGGTGTGACGAGTAAAAAATTTGCTTACTAGAGAGAGGATATTATGAGGAAGAATAATTATTTAATAGTAGGTGGAAATAGTTTCATTGGTATTAACCTCACGTTAGGTTTATTAGAACAGGGGCAAAATGTAAAAGTATTTTCCAGGCATATAAATAATTTCCCTCGAAATATTATAAATGAAGTTGAATTTATTACAGGTGATTTAGAAAATGTTGAAGATATATATAAAGCTTTAGTGAATGTGGATATTATTATTTATTTAGCTGCGACGTCTAATGTAGCAACTTCCATCGAAGATATTTTTGGGGATATTAACAGTAGCCTTTTTTTTCTTAATTTCATGGAAAGTGTTAAAGATTTTCGTATTAAAAAAATTGTATTAGCATCTTCAGGGGGTACAGTTTATGGGGAACCTGAATATTTGCCTATTGATGAGAAGCATCCGTTGAAACCACTTTCTCCATATGGAATCACAAAAGTTTCGCTTGAGAATTATTTGTATTTTTATAAGCGAAACTACGGCATCGACTATGTTGTATGTAGATACTCTAATCCATATGGGAAATATCAAAATCCTTTAAAGAAAGTTGGGGCAATAAATTGTTTTTTGTACCAACATCTTAGTAATGAAAGGATTAATATATACGGGAATCCACAAGAGATTATTAGAGATTATATTTATATCGATGATTTAGTTGAAATTACTATACAACTATCACAATTAAATCGATTGAAATCTTGTGTATATAATATAGGAAGTGGCAAAGGTCTTTCTTTAAAACGAATTATAGTGGAATTGGAGAAAATAACAGAAAGAAAAGTAGACTTTATCTGTTATAAACCAAAACAAGAAAATGTTCATAAAATCATTTTAAATATAGATAAGGTGAGACAAGAATTTAATTGGGAACCTAAAATAGATTTCAAAAGTGGAATTAGATTAAATAAGTTATGGATTGAAGAGTTCTTATATAGTAAAAAATAATAAACCATGCTCTACTTATATAAGCAGAGCATGGTTTATTATTTTATTTCTTTTTTTATTACCCAAAGATCTTGATGATCCCACCAAAACCCTTCAGTGTATTTTTTAATGATAGGGTTATAGGGTAATAACTTAATTTTGTCACACACGTAAGAGGGGCTAACTATCGTTTGGCCATATTGGTTAACATCTAAATCGAATTGTTCACTAGAAGGAAGGAACCAATAGCCTTGTTCATTTAAATTTGGAAATCCAAAGTATTTTTTACTTTGATACCCATGGGTGGTGAAAATGAATAAACCACCAGGTGAAACAGCACTATACAATGTTTGAAGCCAACGAAACCAAGTTGTATCAGGCATATGAGAAAAAAAGGATAGACAAAAAACAATATCGTACGTAGAAGTTTCCAATTTTAAATGTTCAAGTATGTTTTTAGGTATTTTCTATATGTATACATCTTCATTTTAGAAATATCGTCGATAGTAAAGTTCTGTTTAATGAAATTCTGCATTTGTACAACTTCATTATAATGAGAATATGAATCTTCTGTTTTCGTTACACTATTTGTATGTCGTCTATGATAGTTTAGGGACTTTGGATTAAAGTGAATATGTCCCTCTTGCAGGATGGAAACATAGAAAAACCAATCACCAGCAACTTTAAATTTTGCTAGTTGTTTTTCTGTGTTTTTTATATCTATGTTTTTAAAAACTACACTTGAGACATTAGGTATAGTGTTTTTAATAAGTAACGTATCTTGTATTTCATCTATGCCTTTTCGAAAATAGGGGGTTTTCCATTTTTCTTTATCGATATCATTTGTGTAATTTAAATAATGATCAGCTATTACATTTCCTTGTTCGTCTATTTGTTTTGATTGTGTGTAGCTTAAGGTAACCTTGTTATTTATATGAAATCCATGTATCACCTCTTGTAAAAATGTCTTCTCACATAAATCATCTGATTCTGCGATCCAAATATAATCACCGGTTGCTGCGGAGACTCCTTTTATCCATTGTTTAAATACAGAACCAGAGTTTTTTTCGTTAATAATTCGTTGAACTTTCAGATGAGGCTTATTTTCTTTTGGGAGCAGCTTTTCAAATGTTGATACGCTATTGTCAGTAGAGGCGTCGTCTAGGAAAATTAGTTCGTAAAGGGGATAGGTTTGGTTTAATATTGATCTGACTCGGTCAGGTAAGTAGTGTTCATAATTATAGTTTGGTACAATTACACTTATTTTTTTGTAATTATGTTCGAGAAGCGCTAATAATTGATAAATGTAATTAAGAAAATTAAAGTTTTTTTCAATGAGCTCTTGGCCAAAGCTCCCCTTTTGTAAGCGTAACTCTTCATCTCCAATAAGTTCATATATTCTTTCGACCATTTTTGGTAAGTTTAAAAAGTCTACTAAGGCACCGGTTTTTTCTGTAACAACATCCTCAAAACCTCCAGCATTTTTAAAACCTATAACAGGAACCTTTGTATCTAATGCTTCTAAAACAACATTTGGAAAAGGGTCTTCCCTTGAGGTTAATAAATATAAATCAGCCCCGGCATTATATAAACCGATATCTGGAGTAGGATCA
Source organism: Bacillus sp. FSL M7-1020 (assembly GCF_038050415.1). NCBI lineage: Bacteria > Bacillati > Bacillota > Bacilli > Caryophanales > Bacillaceae > Bacillus > Bacillus sp. FSL M7-1020. Next base: position 127,214 of record NZ_JBBOTW010000001.1, read on the forward strand.
ACTAATGTGAAATGTGCTTTATATCTTGGTGATAGAGTATCCATAAGGTGAACATCTGTTCTTCCTACCCAAATAAAATGAATATTAGTATGAACCTTTCTTACTGAGTAAGCAATAAATGAGAATAAATCTATTCCTTTTCGATAATCGGCGAAACCTACACCTAAAATAATTTTACTATCTAGAGGCAGGTTGAGTTTTTTGCGTAATTCATTTCTAGCCACTGTAATATTATTCTTATAAGGATTGTGGTTAAATAAACCTTGAGGGAGAATGTGACATTTTTGATGATCTAATTGCGTGATTGTAAGGAATTTTTCATATACGTATTGTGAAGGGAAGACAATTTTGTAAGCAGATTCAGCAATGTTTCTAGCTTTTCCTTCGGCAGAGTACTGTTGTATTAAATGCGGTAATTCATGTATTAACGAAATAACTTTTATATTGTGCCTAGCTAGTAATGCAACCATATCACCACTTATGACCGTACTGCATATGGCAATGGTATAGTCTTGTGATAATAAAGTCTTTATTAATAATTCGACCGTTTCTTCCGTGGGGTAGTCTTCCTCTAAGCAATAAACAGGACCATATTTTTGAAAATCGGGGATTAAAATGCCTGATCCAATAGAAATAATTGCGACGGAGTAATCGAAGTTTTCTTTAAGAGCTTTAATAGTATGTAAAGAAAGCAGCTGTGCTCCGTGGAAATGGGCATCATGGGATACATAAATGATTTTCTTATTAACATGCATTTCATAACGCCTCCTAAGTTTATTAGATTTCTTTACCTTTCTATCGACTTAGTAAAGGAAAAGAAGATAAGGAAGTATTTTATTTATAATCCCCCTAGAGATAAGCGAGAGGGGAAAATGGTAATTTTAGCTCGGGTGCACTACTACCCTTAATATATATTTACTTAGCCTGACATTCATTCTTTAGAAAAGTATTAGTATTAAGCTAAAGGTTATAAATTGCCGATTATTAATTTAACTAAAGGAGTTTTAGAATCTCTAGGGATGGATTAGAAATTAAGAGGTTTATAATTTATAAAATAAAAAACATAAAAGGTATTGACGATTAAGGGTTAGAAGTGTAATATAGAACAAGTCGCCGATGCAATAACGCAGAAAACGACAAACGAAACAAAAAACTTAGTTGACATTGAAACATGAAGATGTTAACATAAGGGAGTCGCAAATGAGCGACCAAGTAGTTCTTTGAAAACTGAACGAAACAAACAACGTGAAACGTCAATTTTTATTTTTAGATGCTAGACAAACTAACTTTATTGGAGAGTTTGATCCTGGCTCAGGATGAACGCTGGCGGCGTGCCTAATACATGCAAGTCGAGCGAATGGATTGAGAGCTTGCTCTCAAGAAGTTAGCGGCGGACGGGTGAGTAACACGTGGGTAACCTGCCCATAAGACTGGGATAACTCCGGGAAACCGGGGCTAATACCGGATAACATTTTGAACTGCATGGTTCGAAATTGAAAGGCGGCTTCGGCTGTCACTTATGGATGGACCCGCGTCGCATTAGCTAGTTGGTGAGGTAACGGCTCACCAAGGCAACGATGCGTAGCCGACCTGAGAGGGTGATCGGCCACACTGGGACTGAGACACGGCCCAGACTCCTACGGGAGGCAGCAGTAGGGAATCTTCCGCAATGGACGAAAGTCTGACGGAGCAACGCCGCGTGAGTGATGAAGGCTTTCGGGTCGTAAAACTCTGTTGTTAGGGAAGAACAAGTGCTAGTTGAATAAGCTGGCACCTTGACGGTACCTAACCAGAAAGCCACGGCTAACTACGTGCCAGCAGCCGCGGTAATACGTAGGTGGCAAGCGTTATCCGGAATTATTGGGCGTAAAGCGCGCGCAGGTGGTTTCTTAAGTCTGATGTGAAAGCCCACGGCTCAACCGTGGAGGGTCATTGGAAACTGGGAGACTTGAGTGCAGAAGAGGAAAGTGGAATTCCATGTGTAGCGGTGAAATGCGTAGAGATATGGAGGAACACCAGTGGCGAAGGCGACTTTCTGGTCTGTAACTGACACTGAGGCGCGAAAGCGTGGGGAGCAAACAGGATTAGATACCCTGGTAGTCCACGCCGTAAACGATGAGTGCTAAGTGTTAGAGGGTTTCCGCCCTTTAGTGCTGAAGTTAACGCATTAAGCACTCCGCCTGGGGAGTACGGCCGCAAGGCTGAAACTCAAAGGAATTGACGGGGGCCCGCACAAGCGGTGGAGCATGTGGTTTAATTCGAAGCAACGCGAAGAACCTTACCAGGTCTTGACATCCTCTGAAAACCCTAGAGATAGGGCTTCTCCTTCGGGAGCAGAGTGACAGGTGGTGCATGGTTGTCGTCAGCTCGTGTCGTGAGATGTTGGGTTAAGTCCCGCAACGAGCGCAACCCTTGATCTTAGTTGCCATCATTAAGTTGGGCACTCTAAGGTGACTGCCGGTGACAAACCGGAGGAAGGTGGGGATGACGTCAAATCATCATGCCCCTTATGACCTGGGCTACACACGTGCTACAATGGACGGTACAAAGAGCTGCAAGACCGCGAGGTGGAGCTAATCTCATAAAACCGTTCTCAGTTCGGATTGTAGGCTGCAACTCGCCTACATGAAGCTGGAATCGCTAGTAATCGCGGATCAGCATGCCGCGGTGAATACGTTCCCGGGCCTTGTACACACCGCCCGTCACACCACGAGAGTTTGTAACACCCGAAGTCGGTGGGGTAACCTTTTTGGAGCCAGCCGCCTAAGGTGGGACAGATGATTGGGGTGAAGTCGTAACAAGGTAGCCGTATCGGAAGGTGCGGCTGGATCACCTCCTTTCTATGGAGAATTGATGAACGCTGTTCATCAATATAAGTTTCCGTGTTTCGTTTTGTTCAGTTTTGAGAGAACTATCTCTCATATATAAATGTATGTTCTTTGAAAACTAGATAACAGTGTAGCTCATATTTTTTTAATTTTAGTTTGGTTAAGTTAGAAAGGGCGCACGGTGGATGCCTTGACACTAGGAGTCGATGAAGGACGGGACTAACGCCGATATGCTTCGGGGAGCTGTAAGTAAGCTTTGATCCGAAGATTTCCGAATGGGGAAACCCACTATACGTAATGGTATGGTATCCTTACCTGAATACATAGGGTATGGAAGACAGACCCAGGGAACTGAAACATCTAAGTACCTGGAGGAAGAGAAAGCAAATGCGATTTCCTGAGTAGCGGCGAGCGAAACGGAATCTAGCCCAAACCAAGAGGCTTGCCTCTTGGGGTTGTAGGACATTCTATACGGAGTTACAAAGGAACGAGGTAGACGAAGCGACCTGGAAAGGTCCGTCGTAGAGGGTAACAACCCCGTAGTCGAAACTTCGTTCTCTCTTGAATGTATCCTGAGTACGGCGGAACACGTGAAATTCCGTCGGAATCTGGGAGGACCATCTCCCAAGGCTAAATACTCCCTAGTGATCGATAGTGAACCAGTACCGTGAGGGAAAGGTGAAAAGCACCCCGGAAGGGGAGTGAAAGAGATCCTGAAACCGTGTGCCTACAAATAGTCAGAGCCCGTTAATGGGTGATGGCGTGCCTTTTGTAGAATGAACCGGCGAGTTACGATCCCGTGCAAGGTTAAGTTGAAGAGACGGAGCCGCAGCGAAAGCGAGTCTGAATAGGGCGTTTAGTACGTGGTCGTAGACCCGAAACCAGGTGATCTACCCATGTCCAGGGTGAAGTTCAGGTAACACTGAATGGAGGCCCGAACCCACGCACGTTGAAAAGTGCGGGGATGAGGTGTGGGTAGCGGAGAAATTCCAATCGAACCTGGAGATAGCTGGTTCTCCCCGAAATAGCTTTAGGGCTAGCCTTAAGTGTAAGAGTCTTGGAGGTAGAGCACTGATTGAACTAGGGGTCCTCATCGGATTACCGAATTCAGTCAAACTCCGAATGCCAATGACTTATCCTTAGGAGTCAGACTGCGAGTGATAAGATCCGTAGTCAAGAGGGAAACAGCCCAGATCGCCAGCTAAGGTCCCAAAGTGTGTATTAAGTGGAAAAGGATGTGGAGTTGCTTAGACAACTAGGATGTTGGCTTAGAAGCAGCCACCATTTAAAGAGTGCGTAATAGCTCACTAGTCGAGTGACTCTGCGCCGAAAATGTACCGGGGCTAAATACACCACCGAAGCTGCGAATTGATACCAATGGTATCAGTGGTAGGGGAGCGTTCTAAGTGCAGTGAAGTCAGACCGGAAGGACTGGTGGAGCGCTTAGAAGTGAGAATGCCGGTATGAGTAGCGAAAGACGGGTGAGAATCCCGTCCACCGAATGCCTAAGGTTTCCTGAGGAAGGCTCGTCCGCTCAGGGTTAGTCAGGACCTAAGCCGAGGCCGACAGGCGTAGGCGATGGACAACAGGTTGATATTCCTGTACCACCTCTTTATCGTTTGAGCAATGGAGGGACGCAGAAGGATAGAAGAAGCGTGCGATTGGTTGTGCACGTCCAAGCAGTTAGGCTGATAAGTAGGCAAATCCGCTTATCGTGAAGGCTGAGCTGTGATGGGGAAGCTCCTTATGGAGCGAAGTCTTTGATTCCCCGCTGCCAAGAAAAGCTTCTAGCGAGATAAAAGGTGCCTGTACCGCAAACCGACACAGGTAGGCGAGGAGAGAATCCTAAGGTGTGCGAGAGAACTCTGGTTAAGGAACTCGGCAAAATGACCCCGTAACTTCGGGAGAAGGGGTGCTTTCTTAACGGAAAGCCGCAGTGAATAGGCCCAAGCGACTGTTTAGCAAAAACACAGGTCTCTGCGAAGCCGTAAGGCGAAGTATAGGGGCTGACACCTGCCCGGTGCTGGAAGGTTAAGGAGAGGGGTTAGCGTAAGCGAAGCTCTGAACTGAAGCCCCAGTAAACGGCGGCCGTAACTATAACGGTCCTAAGGTAGCGAAATTCCTTGTCGGGTAAGTTCCGACCCGCACGAAAGGTGTAACGATTTGGGCACTGTCTCAACCAGAGACTCGGTGAAATTATAGTACCTGTGAAGATGCAGGTTACCCGCGACAGGACGGAAAGACCCCGTGGAGCTTTACTGTAGCCTGATATTGAATTTTGGTACAGTTTGTACAGGATAGGCGGGAGCCATTGAAACCGGAGCGCTAGCTTCGGTGGAGGCGCTGGTGGGATACCGCCCTGACTGTATTGAAATTCTAACCTACGGGTCTTATCGACCCGGGAGACAGTGTCAGGTGGGCAGTTTGACTGGGGCGGTCGCCTCCTAAAGTGTAACGGAGGCGCCCAAAGGTTCCCTCAGAATGGTTGGAAATCATTCGTAGAGTGCAAAGGCATAAGGGAGCTTGACTGCGAGACCTACAAGTCGAGCAGGGACGAAAGTCGGGCTTAGTGATCCGGTGGTTCCGCATGGAAGGGCCATCGCTCAACGGATAAAAGCTACCCCGGGGATAACAGGCTTATCTCCCCCAAGAGTCCACATCGACGGGGAGGTTTGGCACCTCGATGTCGGCTCATCGCATCCTGGGGCTGTAGTCGGTCCCAAGGGTTGGGCTGTTCGCCCATTAAAGCGGTACGCGAGCTGGGTTCAGAACGTCGTGAGACAGTTCGGTCCCTATCCGTCGTGGGCGTAGGAAATTTGAGAGGAGCTGTCCTTAGTACGAGAGGACCGGGATGGACGCACCGCTGGTGTACCAGTTGTTCTGCCAAGGGCATAGCTGGGTAGCTATGTGCGGAAGGGATAAGTGCTGAAAGCATCTAAGCATGAAGCCCCCCTCAAGATGAGATTTCCCATAGCGTAAGCTAGTAAGATCCCTGAAAGATGATCAGGTTGATAGGTTCGAGGTGGAAGCATGGTGACATGTGGAGCTGACGAATACTAATAGATCGAGGACTTAACCATATAATATGAAGCAAATGTTATCTAGTTTTGAAGGAATATGCCTTCATAGTTTGGTGATGATGGCAGAGAGGTCACACCCGTTCCCATACCGAACACGGAAGTTAAGCTCTCTAGCGCCGATGGTAGTTGGGACCTTGTCCCTGTGAGAGTAGGACGTCGCCAAGCAAAAACCTAAGTCGATTCGACTTAGGTTTTTTTATGTTTATTTTTATTTATCAGCTGTTATAATCTATAATTTTAATAGTCCTAAAGAAGAAAAAAGATAAAATAGAAACGATATAAAGTGATAAGAAGGTTATAAAGTAATATATTTAAATGTAAATTAAAGGTAAGAATTACCTTTTGCATGAATTTAGTTGTAAAATGAACAAAAAAATTTTTACTCTTACATAACCTCTTTGTTTTTTTAGGGTTTTACATAAGGCTGAATCTATAATTAAGGTAGTTAACATATATTTTTGATGGGTGTGGGGGATTATGAAAGAAATATGCATGTTATTAGTGGCTGTTATATTATGGGGGACAGCCATTGCGCCAACGAAATGGGCGTTAGAATCTATTCAACCGTTTACTTTGTTGTTTATTCGTCTTTTCTTTGCGGGTGGAATTTGTATGCTATTCTCATTTAAACAACTACAAAAATCAGTTGTACATAAAAAAGTTCCATGGAAAAGAATGAGTTTGTTAGCTTTTACCGGTGTAGCTGGATATTTTATGTTTACATCCTACGGCATTTCTTTAACAAGTGGATTACATGTTAGTATCATAGATGCTGCATTACCATTAGTTACAATTCTATTTTCAGCATTCTTTTTGAAAGAGAAAATTCGGTTGAATTATTGGATAGGAATTATATTGGGGGCTATAGGAGTACTCTTTATTACGATTCCATCTAAAGGTGTTGATCAAGAAGTATCTTTAATAGGAGATGTACTTATATTATTGAGCACTTTTCTATTTGCTTTCTACACAGTTTTGTTAAAACGACCAAAACAAGAACAGTATTTATCAAATGAGGTATTTACCACATTAACTTTAATTATCGGAGCTGTTATTCTATTGCCGTTTGCCTTGGTAGAAATTCTTTATTACGGTTTCCCAAAGATTGAAACTTGGAAAACGGGATTTAGTGTAATGTACCTTGTTATTGGAGCAACAATTTTAGCATATTGGTTCTGGAATAAAGCGCTAGAGAGAGTTTCTGCATCAGTAAGTGGATTATATTTAAATGCATTACCGTTAATAAGCATTGTTACTTCAATTATCCTATTAAATGAATCTCTGACATGGAGGGTAATAATGGGGGCAAGTCTAGTTTTAATTGGAGTAGGATGGGCGGATAAGCAAAAAATACGTAATCTATTAAAAGGTAATAAGGTGTAGAGTCGGGACTGTTAAACAGTATGTTTTATATAATTAAAAATGTTAAAAAGATACCTTATATATATGAGGTATCTTTTTATATTTAGCAAAGAAAATAGACTGAAATTAGTATGGATATTCTTTGCTATATCTATATGTATCGAAATCATTTTGAAATATTGTTTGAACGAGCTGCATACACTCAGTATCGTAAAAACTTTCGAAAGTAGGATGGCGAGGGAATAAAGGATTCGTAATATCGGCTTCACTAAAATCCCCTTTATAAATCATGGTGGGAGTTTGATGATGCCAAGATGTTGAGAACTCATTTATTGGTGCAACTTTTAATTCGAAACGCTTTTCTAATTCTTTCATTTCCTGATTGAAGTTTTCTAAGTATATATAATTGGTCACATATTCTTCTTCACCAGTTATATATTGTTGTGTGAAATGTGGGTTAATGTCATCTGCTTGAGCACCTTTAATAAATAAGTAGTATAGAAATTGTTTAAATGAG
>NZ_JBBOTW010000001.1:140000-145000 GCF_038050415.1 Bacillus sp. FSL M7-1020
AAGCGGTACGCGAGCTGGGTTCAGAACGTCGTGAGACAGTTCGGTCCCTATCCGTCGTGGGCGTAGGAAATTTGAGAGGAGCTGTCCTTAGTACGAGAGGACCGGGATGGACGCACCGCTGGTGTACCAGTTGTTCTGCCAAGGGCATAGCTGGGTAGCTATGTGCGGAAGGGATAAGTGCTGAAAGCATCTAAGCATGAAGCCCCCCTCAAGATGAGATTTCCCATAGCGTAAGCTAGTAAGATCCCTGAAAGATGATCAGGTTGATAGGTTCGAGGTGGAAGCATGGTGACATGTGGAGCTGACGAATACTAATAGATCGAGGACTTAACCATATAATATGAAGCAAATGTTATCTAGTTTTGAAGGAATATGCCTTCATAGTTTGGTGATGATGGCAGAGAGGTCACACCCGTTCCCATACCGAACACGGAAGTTAAGCTCTCTAGCGCCGATGGTAGTTGGGACCTTGTCCCTGTGAGAGTAGGACGTCGCCAAGCAAGCTTAAGACGAGTCAGAATGACTCGTCTTTTTTATGTTTTATAAAATAAGCTCGTTATCTGTAGTTTTCTTGAGCTATAAATAACGAGCTTATTTGTGTTAAAAAATAGCAACATGAAAATTCAGTAAAGCTCTGTTTATTATAGTTCTGCTGTATTTTTCACATCAATGAGCTCAAATCGTTCGCAAACGAGTAGCATATCTTCAGAAAAAGTAAAACCAAACTCATTTAGTTCCTTTGTAAAAAAACGAACATGGGTGTCTTTCCAGTAATTATACGTGCAATCTCCTTCGCCTTCAGCGATAGCGAATTCTTCGCTTACTTCATTCATCGGTGTTACAGTTACTTCTATTGTTTTAATAATCGCTACAGGTTCATCCTGACTATTGAGTATAATACTATAATCATTAGTCGTCGGTAGTGGTTCATTTTCTAACTCATAAAAAATGTGACAGGAGCATGTTGCGGTTTTGATACCATCAATTACTAATTGTGCAAGATAATTAGGGGAATCCCCAAATTGCCAAGCTGTAACAGATGCTGGTTTTTCATTGTTTCCCCAATAAGTATCCCAATATGTTTGTGCTAATGGATTCATTTGTATCGTTACCTCACTCTAATTAATATGTAGTCTTTTTATAATCCCTGAGAAATTTACTTATTTGTATGCCTTTGTACTCATTTAAAATTTGTATCGGTGTGTTGTGAATTAAGAAAGAGAATATGCGGAATGAATATGGTTTGTAAACACGTTCTGTCCATATATGGGATTTTTAATTTTCCAATTGTGTCGTACGGTAAAGGATATAACTGTTTGAAGAATATTCGGATTATTAAGGGCGGTTTATTACAACTATGACATATTGAAGTGAGTAATACTAGAGGTGAAATAGAGAAAAAACTGATATTCCAACTTGAATATCAGTTTAGTAATATGTGACTTATATGAATCTATAGCAATATGAACAGCGTAAATAAGATAGCCAGCAAAATACGATAATATGCAAAAGGTTTTAAACCGATCTTCTCTAAAAGCTTCAAAAAAGTTACTACGGCTAGCATTGCTACTATAAAAGAGGTAATGAATCCTACCGCAAACATAGGGATGTCATCAACGCTTAAATACTTCCAACTTTTTAATAAGTCTAAGCCTGTAGCTCCAACCATTACAGGAAGAGCAATGAGAAAAGAGAATTCAGATGCGGTCTTATAATTTACTTTCGCTAATAACCCTCCAGAAATAGTAGAGCCAGCTCTAGAGAAGCCAGGATATACCGCTAAGCATTGAAATAATCCAATTGTTAATGCTTGACGGTAGGTTAAATCATCCAGTGAATAGGCGGTTGCTTCTGTCTTTTTTACTTCTGCAAAAATCATAAGAATTGCTCCTGCTACAAGTCCAATGACGACAGTATATGGCTGAAATAAGTATGTTTTAATAACACCATGTAATAGTAATCCAGCAACTACCGCTGGGAATACACCAAGAAATACATGGAATGCGTTGAATTTTTTCTCTTTTCGTAGAAGAGGTTTAATATTACATAAAGAAACAAGGCGTTTATAGTATAAAATCGCAATAGCTAAAATTGCGCCTAACTGTATAACGATTTCAAAGGTCTTTGCTCTTTCTCCTTCGAAGCCTAATAAATGTCCGACTAATATAAGGTGGCCAGTAGAAGAGATAGGTAAAAATTCTGCTAATCCCTCTACAATACCGAGTATGAAGGCAATGATGATATCGCTCATAGTTTCACTCCTATAAATTAATGAATATCTACTCTCTTAAAATAGAATAGTGTTGCAATAAATCCGAAAATTGCTGTTGCTGCAATGATGATATAAGAATACTCTGGTGGATATGTGGGTTGTAATTCGTTATTTGCGATATCTAGAGTAGCGGTCCACGGAAATAGATCTTTATGTTTAGAGTTCACGAGCATAAGGTTAATCATTGTAATAATGACCGTTAATATAATAGGTGGTACATAGGTCTTCATTACAACGGTTAATAGTACAATAGGTGAAGACAATAGAAAGAGAAGTCCACCACATATTAAAAATTTTACGAGAGAGCTTAAGAGTAAGATGGTACTAAATCCAGGGAAGCTACCTATTAGCCCTAATAATAAAGTTAGTGTCCAAGCGACTAAAGTAAGCATTATAATCCAAAGAAAGAGAATGATGAACTTACTTATAATAAAGCTAATGCGTGAGACTGGAATAGTTAGTAAATGTTTTAGTGTATCTTCTGTATATTCACGGGTAAACAGATAAGCAATCACTACCCCATATAAGGGGAATCCTATAATTAAAGTAGTATATAAGTTAACTTCGGTGAATAGTTGATGGAACAAAATAGTTGGAGTAGGTTGTTTTGTTTTTATGTGTATATAAGACGCTACGACCACTAAGAAGGGTGCGACACCAGCCCCGATAATGCTAATTAAAAACATATTGGAACGTTTTAATTTTAATAGTTCTGTATAGAGCAGATTAACCAATTGTTCCACCTCCAACTAGATTGGTGAAATAATCTTCTAATCTGTCTTCGCTCATCGCCATTTTTAATACATCGACATCATTAAGAACGAACGTTCTGTTTATGTGTCCTTGCTGTCCAAAATGAGAATAAATACGAATATTCCCTTCATCATGTACTTCATAATCAAAAATTTGAAGATGATTTTCTAATAGCATCGTGGCTCTATTGTCATTATTCACTTGAAATTCTATGTACTTACGGTTGGTTTTGCGTAGCGTATCAAGAGAAACTTCTTCTAGTAACTTTCCTTCATGGATAATTCCCATACGATCGACTAGTTGTTCTACTTCAACTAATATGTGACTAGAAATGAGTATCGTTATATTTCTTTCCTGAGCTAAAGATTTAATGAGTTTTCGCATTTCTTTAATACCGATTGGATCGAGTCCATTAGTTGGTTCATCTAGTATGAGTAGTTCAGGGTAGTGGAGAAGAGCACGTGCAATTCCTAAGCGCTGCTTCATTCCTAAAGAATACTTTCCTACTAACTTTTTTGTTTCATGCTGTAAGCCTACTATTTCTAATGCTTCTTCAATGGCATTCTTTTTGTGGATCCCAATTATCTTTGCATTAATTAATAAGTTTTCTTTTGCAGTTAAGTTTTCATAAAACCCTGGAACCTCAACGATAGAACCAATTCTTCTTAAAATATTTTTTTGATTTTGAAATAAGTCTTCTCCGAATATTTCAATATTTCCACTTGTAGGCTTTATAAGGCTAAGTAGCATACGTATGGTTGTTGTTTTGCCCGCACCGTTGCGTCCTATGAATCCATAAACCTCTCCTTGTTGAACATTAATATTTAGATTATCTACTGATTTTTGAGTGCCATATACTTTAGTAAGGTTAGTCGTTTTTATAATTGTATGTATAGGAGACACCTACTTTCTATAAGTTCTTACTTACATAATAAGAAGGAAGGCTTAACTGCATATTAATCATTTCTTAACTATTTCTTAAAAGAAGTGTATTTTGGAATGGAAAAACCAAAAGTAGTTCGATTCCATGGGATACTTTCAACCCATATATGCCCACCATTTCTCTCCACGAGCGCTTTAGAAATCGAAAGCCCGAGACCGCTACCACCAAAAGAGGAGGTTCTTGATTGTTCGCTTCGGTACATTCGCTCAAATATGTTTTGTAAATCATGTTTTGGAATGCCAGGGCCTTTGTCCCAAATAAGAAGTTCATATTCTGTATTGGTTTCTAGTAGTTCGATTCCTACTGTTTTCCCATCTTTTCCGTAATAAATGGCATTTTTTATTAAATTACCTATAATTCGCATAAGGCTAAGGTGATCTGCGATGATAGGACAAGTAGATTCTGGTATAAGAACCTGTAGTTCGATATTATGTTTTGAGAGTTCAGGTAAAAAATCGATTAAAGCTTCTCTAGTAACTTCAGAAAAGTCGAGTTCTTCTTCTTTTAGTGGGAATTCATTGGCGTCTAGCTTTGCCATATTGAATATTTCATCAACTAGATGTTTTAAGTTATTTGATTTCATATAAAGTATTTTAAGATATTCTTGCTTTTCTATTTCAGAAGCAGCTACTCCATCTTTTAAAGCATCGATATATCCAATAATGGAGGTGAGTGGCGTTCGGATATCATGCGAGATACTAGACAAAAGTTGTTTTCTAGATTCCTCGTATCTTTTTGCTTCAATCCGAACCTTTTCTAATTTAGCTATTAGTTCGTTTATTGAAAAAACGATATGATGTAAGGAACGGTCATTGCTTGTGAATAATCTCGTTTGTAAATTTCCGTTTAATACACGACTTAATTTAGTATTCATTGATTTGTGATTTTGAATAAATTGTATCCTTGAAAAGAAGAGATAAGTTGTAATTAAGATAAGGGTAATAAATAAAGACATTTTTACTCTTGGGCCCATTTGTATATTTAAAAGTCCGCAAATGATAAGTTGTAATGAAATAAGGAAGAGGGTTTTAT
>NZ_JBBOTW010000001.1:150000-370000 GCF_038050415.1 Bacillus sp. FSL M7-1020
TACCCGCGACAGGACGGAAAGACCCCGTGGAGCTTTACTGTAGCCTGATATTGAATTTTGGTACAGTTTGTACAGGATAGGCGGGAGCCATTGAAACCGGAGCGCTAGCTTCGGTGGAGGCGCTGGTGGGATACCGCCCTGACTGTATTGAAATTCTAACCTACGGGTCTTATCGACCCGGGAGACAGTGTCAGGTGGGCAGTTTGACTGGGGCGGTCGCCTCCTAAAGTGTAACGGAGGCGCCCAAAGGTTCCCTCAGAATGGTTGGAAATCATTCGTAGAGTGCAAAGGCATAAGGGAGCTTGACTGCGAGACCTACAAGTCGAGCAGGGACGAAAGTCGGGCTTAGTGATCCGGTGGTTCCGCATGGAAGGGCCATCGCTCAACGGATAAAAGCTACCCCGGGGATAACAGGCTTATCTCCCCCAAGAGTCCACATCGACGGGGAGGTTTGGCACCTCGATGTCGGCTCATCGCATCCTGGGGCTGTAGTCGGTCCCAAGGGTTGGGCTGTTCGCCCATTAAAGCGGTACGCGAGCTGGGTTCAGAACGTCGTGAGACAGTTCGGTCCCTATCCGTCGTGGGCGTAGGAAATTTGAGAGGAGCTGTCCTTAGTACGAGAGGACCGGGATGGACGCACCGCTGGTGTACCAGTTGTTCTGCCAAGGGCATAGCTGGGTAGCTATGTGCGGAAGGGATAAGTGCTGAAAGCATCTAAGCATGAAGCCCCCCTCAAGATGAGATTTCCCATAGCGTAAGCTAGTAAGATCCCTGAAAGATGATCAGGTTGATAGGTTCGAGGTGGAAGCATGGTGACATGTGGAGCTGACGAATACTAATAGATCGAGGACTTAACCATATAATATGAAGCAAATGTTATCTAGTTTTGAAGGAATATGCCTTCATAGTTTGGTGATGATGGCAGAGAGGTCACACCCGTTCCCATACCGAACACGGAAGTTAAGCTCTCTAGCGCCGATGGTAGTTGGGACCTTGTCCCTGTGAGAGTAGGACGTCGCCAAGCAAGCTTAAGACGAGTCAGAATGACTCGTCTTTTTTGTGTTTATTTTTATTTACCAAATGTCATAATCCATAAATTTAATAACGCCAAAAATGAAAAAAGAATGAAATAGAGACTGTTTAAAATAATGGCAATGATTTTTGGTGTTCCTGATTTTCCGACTGCCCTAAAATAATACTTAAGAACAGGAAACATTATTTCTATTATAAGTATATATTTTAAAAAATGAGAGTAGAAAAAATGGGATGATATAAATAAGTATTCAATCATTATAGCAATTACTGCGATAGAGAAAAATAAATAAGATAATAGCATAGTTATTTTTTTTCACGGTTATTCTCCCCCTAAAAATTAAATCGCTATAATATAAGTTCTATTGATGTATAGAGAATAAGAGTTTATATACTTTTATTAAAATGTACTGAAGTACCATATAAACAATTGTACGTAAAATAGATCTCTAGAAATATATATTCTAATTCCCTTTCCTTCTTGCATATAGTTGCAATTCTTCTTTTGAATATAACTAAAACACGAACGTTATTGGTAACTAGTAAAAAAACATTCGATTATTTATTGACATTGTTTATAAAATATTGTTAATATAGCCATAGAAACAATAATATATAAGACCTCATATAATCGCGGGGATATGGCCTGCAAGTCTCTACCTAACGACCGTTATTCGTTAGACTATGAGGGAAAGTCACTCGGTATTTTTCTATTCACAAGGGATACGTATGCCTGAGTAGAGCGCTTTCTCTCATAGTAAAAGAGAAACTGTTCTATTTCAGGCTTTTTTTATTTGAATCGGGGGGATTCTAATATGAAATCACTAGTTGGAGTCATAATGGGAAGTACGTCAGACTGGGAAACAATGAAATTTGCTTGTGACATTTTAGATGAATTAAATATACCGTATGAGAAAAAAGTTGTATCCGCTCATCGGACTCCGGATTATATGTTTGAATATGCAGAGACGGCTCGTGAACGTGGATTGAAAGTTATTATTGCTGGAGCTGGTGGAGCAGCGCATTTACCAGGAATGGTTGCAGCGAAGACAAATCTTCCTGTAATTGGCGTTCCAGTTCAATCAAAAGCGTTAAACGGATTAGATTCATTATTATCCATCGTCCAAATGCCAGGAGGGGTTCCAGTTGCAACTGTTGCAATTGGTAAAGCTGGTTCAACAAATGCTGGATTACTTGCTGCACAAATACTTGGATCATTCCATGATGATATACATGATGCATTGGAATTGAGACGAGAAGCGATTGAAAAAGATGTGCGTGAAGGTAGTGAGCTAGTATGACGAGAATCATTTTACCTGGAAAAACAATCGGCATTATTGGAGGCGGCCAGCTTGGAAGAATGATGGCATTGGCAGCTAAGGAGATGGGATATAAAATTGCTGTTTTAGATCCTACAAAGCATTCACCATGTGCACAAGTTGCTGATGTTGAAATTGTTGCACCATATGACGATTTAAAAGCAATTCAGCATTTAGCAGAGATAAGTGATGTTGTCACATATGAATTTGAGAATATTGATTATAGATGTTTACAATGGCTTGAAAAACATGCTTACTTACCACAAGGTAGTCAGTTGTTAAATAAAACGCAAAATCGTTTTACAGAAAAGAATGCAATTGAAAAAGCCGGGTTACCGGTAGCGACGTATAGATTAGTTCAAAATCAAGAGCAGCTTACTAAAGCGATTGCTGAGTTATCATATCCTTCCGTCTTAAAAACAACGACAGGTGGATATGATGGGAAAGGGCAAGTTGTTTTAAGAAGTGAAGCTGATGTTGAGAAGGCACGAAATCTTGCGAATGAAGCAGAATGCATTCTAGAAAAATGGGTGCCTTTTGAAAAAGAAGTATCAGCTATTGTCATTCGTAGTGTAAGTGGTGAAACGAAAGTGTTTCCAGTAGCGGAAAATATTCATGTGAATAACATTTTACATGAATCTATCGTTCCAGCTCGCATTACAGAAGAACTTTCTCAAAAAGCAATTGCTTACGCAAAGGTACTTGCGGATGAATTAGAACTTGTGGGAACACTAGCGGTAGAGATGTTTGCTACAGCTAATGGTGAGATTTACATTAATGAATTAGCACCAAGACCTCACAATTCAGGACACTATACACAGGATGCATGTGAAACGAGTCAATTTGGTCAACATATTCGAGCAATCTGTAATTTACCTCTTGGAGAAACAAATTTGTTAAAACCAGTTGTCATGGTAAACATTTTAGGCGAACATATAGAAGGGGTCCTAGGACAAGTGAATAGATTAACCGGGTGCTATTTACACTTGTATGGAAAAGAAGAAGCAAAAGCGCAGCGAAAAATGGGGCATGTTAATATTTTAAATGATAATATTGAAGTCGCTCTAGAAAAAGCGAAGAGTTTGCATATTTGGGACCATCAAGAACAACTGTTGGAGGGAAAAAGATGATTAATCGTTATACACGCCCTGAAATGGGTGCTATTTGGACGGAAGAGAATAAATTTAAAGCATGGTTAGAAGTTGAGATTTTAGCTTGTGAAGCATGGGCTGAGCTTGGCGATATTCCAAAAGAAGATGTTAAAAAAATTCGTGAGCATGCATCATTTGATATTGATCGTATTTATGAAATTGAAAAAGAAACACGTCATGACGTAGTTGCTTTCACTCGTGCTGTATCAGAAACACCAACATTAGGTGAAGAACGCAAATGGGTTCATTACGGTTTAACATCTACAGACGTAGTAGATACAGCTTTATCTTACATCTTAAAACAAGCAAATGAAATCTTGTTAAAAGACTTAGAAAACTTCGTTAGCATTTTAGCTAACAAAGCGAAAGAGCATAAATACACGATTATGATGGGAAGAACGCACGGTGTTCATGCAGAGCCAACGACATTTGGTTTAAAACTTGGTCTTTGGTATGAAGAAATGAAACGTAACGTAGAGCGTTTCAAACAAGCTGCGGATACAGTTCGCGTTGGTAAATTATCTGGTGCAGTTGGTACATACGCGAACATTGATCCATTCGTCGAAAAATTTGTTTGTGAAAACTTAGGATTAGAAGCGGCACCAATTTCAACACAAACATTGCAACGTGATCGTCATGCACATTACATGTCAACACTTGCGCTAATCGCAACATCTATTGAAAAGATGGCAGTTGAGATTCGTGGTTTACAAAAGAGTGAAACACGTGAAGTTGAAGAGGCTTTCGCAAAAGGTCAAAAAGGTTCTTCTGCAATGCCACATAAACGTAATCCAATTGGATCTGAAAATATGACTGGTTTAGCTCGTGTTATCCGCGGTTATATGATGACGGCTTACGAGAATGTTCCATTATGGCATGAGCGCGACATTTCTCACTCTTCAGCAGAACGCGTAATTCTACCAGATGCTACAATCGCATTAAATTACATGTTAAATCGCTTTGGTAATATCGTTAAAAACTTAACTGTATACCCGGAGAATATGAAACGCAATATGACAAGAACATACGGCTTAATTTACTCTCAGCGCGTAATGCTTACACTAATCGACAAAGGTATGGTACGTGAAGAAGCTTATGATATCGTACAGCCTAAAGCGATGGAAGCTTGGGAAACACAAGTACAATTTAAAGAGCTTGTAGAAGCTGATGAGCGTATTACGAGCAAATTAACGCAAGAGGAAATTAACGAATGCTTCAACTATGAGCATCATATGCAACATGTTGATACAATCTTTGAACGCCTAGGATTAAACGAAGCGTAAAATTTTATATGGCACAGAATAGAGTCATTCTGTGCCATTCTTTATAAAAAAATTATTCACATTTTTCAAACTACAGGGGGCTTGCGAAATGCAAAAGCTAGAATTGCTGTATGAAGGTAAGGCAAAAAGAATTTATCGTACAGAATCAGCAGATATGGTTTGGGTAGAGTACAAAGATAGTGCGACTGCTTTCAATGGGGAGAAAAAAGAGACGATTACAGGAAAAGGTCGTTTGAACAATGAGATTACAACTTTATTGTTCAGAAAGTTACAAGAAGTAGGAATAAAAACACATTTTATTGAGAAGTTATCTGAAACAGAGCAACTTGTAAAAAAAGTGAGTATTATTCCTTTAGAAGTTGTCACAAGAAATGTAATTGCAGGAAGCCTTTCAAAGCGATTAGGAATGGAAGAGGGAACTGTACTTGCAGAACCAATCGTAGAATTTTACTTCAAAGATGATGATTTAGGAGATCCGCTTGTAACGGAAGATCATATTCGTGTATTAAATGTTGCGTCACCAGAGCAAGTAAGCGTATTACGAGATATGGCTCTACAAATCAATCAAGTATTGATTGAGCATTTCGCAAGCTGTCGTGTAAGATTAGTAGATTTTAAATTAGAGTTTGGTGTAACGGAAGAAGGAGAAATCATATTAGCGGATGAGATCTCACCAGATACTTGCCGTTTATGGGATGAAACGAGCAATGAAAAGTTTGATAAAGACGTATTCCGTCGCGATCTTGGAAATTTAACAGAAGCTTATGAAGAGATTTTAAAACGTTTAGGGGGAATTTCACATGTATAAAGTTAAGGTATATGTAACGTTAAGAGAAAGCGTATTAGATCCACAAGGAACAGCAGTAAAAGGGGCACTTCATAGTCTTTCATTTACAGAAGTACAGGATGTTCGAATCGGAAAGTACATGGAACTAACAATTGATAAATCTGTATCTGACCTTGACGCAAAGGTAAAGGAAATGTGTGAAAAATTATTAGCAAACGTTGTAATGGAAGACTTCCGTTATGAAGTTGAGGAGGTTGTCGCACAGTGAAATTTGCCGTAATAGTATTTCCGGGTTCGAACTGTGATGTCGATATGTTCCATGCAATTAAAGATGAGCTTGGTGAAGAAGTAGATTACGTTTGGCACGATAAAGAGAATTTAGATGAATATGATGCAATTTTACTACCTGGTGGATTCTCTTACGGTGACTATTTACGTTGTGGTGCTATTTCTCGCTTTGCTAACGCAATGAAAGCAGTGCAAAAAGCTGCTGAGCAAGGAAAACCAATTTTAGGAGTGTGTAATGGATTCCAGATTCTTGTTGAATCAGGATTACTACCAGGAGCACTAATAAGAAACGAAAACTTAAAATTTATGTGTCGCACGGTTCAGTTACGTGTTGAAAATAACGAAACGATGTTTACATCACAATATGAAAAAGATGAAGTAATCAATATTCCAATTGCACATGGTGAAGGGAATTACTATTGTGATGAAGTAACTCTTAAACAATTAGAAAAGAATAATCAAATCGCATTCCGTTATGTAGAAAATCCGAATGGTAGCGTTTCAGATATTGCTGGTATTGTAAATGAAAAGGGAAATGTACTTGGTATGATGCCACACCCAGAGCGTGCTGTAGATGAATTGCTTGGTGGTGCTGAAGGGTTAAAAGTCTTTCAATCTATCTTAAAACAGTGGAGGGAAACATATGTCGTTAATGCTTGAACCAAATCCAACACAAATTAAAGAAGAGCGTATATATGCGGAAATGGGGCTAACAGACGAAGAGTTTGCCATGGTTGAAAAGATTCTAGGCCGTTTGCCGAATTATACAGAAACAGGTTTATTCTCTGTAATGTGGTCTGAACATTGTAGTTATAAAAATTCAAAACCAGTTCTTCGCAAGTTCCCAACAACAGGTGAGCGTGTCCTGCAAGGCCCTGGAGAAGGCGCTGGAATTGTAGATATCGGTGATAATCAAGCGGTTGTATTTAAAATGGAAAGCCATAACCATCCTTCTGCTATTGAACCATATCAAGGAGCAGCAACAGGCGTTGGTGGTATTATCCGTGACGTATTCTCTATGGGAGCACGTCCAGTAGCTCTATTAAACTCACTTCGCTTCGGTGAACTACAATCACCACGTGTGAAATATTTATTCGAAGAAGTAGTAGCAGGAATCGCAGGATACGGTAACTGCATCGGTATTCCTACTGTTGGTGGCGAAGTACAATTCGATCCATGTTACGAAGGAAATCCACTTGTAAATGCAATGTGCGTAGGTTTAATTAACCACGAGGATATTAAAAAAGGGCAAGCACACGGTGCTGGCAATACAGTAATGTACGTAGGAGCATCAACTGGTCGTGACGGTATTCACGGTGCAACATTCGCATCTGAAGAACTATCTGAAAGCTCAGAAGCGAAACGTCCGGCAGTTCAAGTAGGAGATCCATTTATGGAGAAACTTCTTATCGAAGCATGTTTAGAACTTATTCAGTCTGATGCACTTGTTGGAATTCAAGATATGGGAGCTGCTGGTTTAACTTCATCTTCTGCAGAAATGGCAAGTAAAGCAGGTATGGGTATTGAAATGTACTTAGATGATGTACCACAGCGTGAAACGGGAATGACACCATATGAAATGATGCTATCTGAATCACAAGAGCGTATGTTAATTGTTATCAAAAAAGGTAGAGAGCAAGAAATAGTAGATTTATTTGAGAAGTATGGTCTTGCAGCAGTTACGATGGGGAAAGTAACGGAAGACAAAATGCTTCGCTTATTCCATAACGGTGAAATGGTAGCTGAAGTACCAGCAGATGCTCTTGCAGAAGAAGCGCCAATTTATCATAAACCATCAAAAGAAGCAGCATACTTTGCTGAGTACCAGCAGATGAAAGGGGAAACACCGCAAGTAGAAGATTATAAAGAAACGTTATTCGCTTTACTACAACAACCGACAATTGCAAGTAAAGAGTGGGTATATGATCAATATGATTATCAAGTACGCACAAGCACAGTTGTTACACCAGGTTCAGATGCAGCGGTTGTACGTGTACGCGGTACAGAAAAAGGATTAGCAATGACGACAGATTGTAACTCTCGCTATATTTACTTAGATCCAGAAACGGGCGGTAAAATTGCAGTAGCGGAGGCAGCGCGTAATATCGTATGTTCTGGTGGAGAGCCACTTGCAATTACAGATTGCTTAAACTTTGGTAACCCAGAAAAACCGGAAATCTTCTGGCAAATTGAGAAATCGGTAGATGGTATGAGTGAAGCTTGTCGCACATTACAAACGCCAGTTATTGGCGGAAACGTATCGATGTATAACGAGCGTAGTGGTGAAGCGGTATATCCAACACCGACTGTTGGGATGGTTGGTCTTGTCCATGATTTAAAACATGTAACAACACAAGAATTTAAGCAAGCTGGCGATTTAGTGTACGTAATTGGAGAGACGAAAGCTGAATTTGGTGGAAGTGAATTACAGAAAATGGTCCACGGCAAAATTTTCGGCCAATCACCAAGTATCGATCTAGATGTAGAATTAAAACGCCAAAAACAAGTATTAGAAGCAATTCAAGCTGGCCTTGTTCAATCGGCACATGATGTTGCTGAAGGTGGTTTAGCAGTTGCAATTTCTGAAAGTGCAATTGGTGCTAACGGTTTAGGTGCTACTGTGAAATTAGACGGTGAAGCAACGGCGGTATTATTTGCGGAATCACAATCTCGCTTCGTTCTAACTGTAAAACGTGAAAACAAAGAAGCGTTCGAGAAAGTCGTCGAAGCAATTCAAGTTGGAGCAGTGACAGATACAAATGAGGTAACAATTCATAATGAAGAAAATGAAGTATTACTTACAGCAAATGTAGATGAAATGAGACAGGCTTGGAAAGGGGCAATCCCATGCTTGCTGAAATAAAGGGGTTAAATGAAGAATGTGGCGTCTTTGGAATTTGGGGGCATGAAAATGCGGCACAAGTTTCGTACTACGGATTGCACAGTTTGCAGCACCGTGGGCAAGAGGGCGCAGGCATTGTTGTAAATAATGGGGAAAAAATCGTCGGTCACAAGGGATTAGGTTTAATATCGGAAGTGTTCTCAAGAGGTGAGCTAGAAGGATTGAACGGAAAATCAGCAATCGGACACGTACGATACGCGACGGCTGGTGGAAGTGAAGTAGCTAACGTTCAACCATTATTATTCCGTTTTTCTGATCATAGTATGGCATTAGCTCATAACGGAAATTTAATTAATGCAAAAATGCTTCGCCGCGAATTAGAGGCAGAGGGAAGTATTTTTCAAACGAGTTCAGATACAGAAGTACTTTTACATCTTATTAAGCGTAGTACGAAAGATTCTTTAATTGAAAGTGTAAAAGAGGCACTAAATAAAGTGAAAGGTGCGTTTGCATACCTTTTACTAACTGGGAATGAAATGATTGTTGCGCTAGATCCGAATGGGTTCCGTCCTCTTTCAATTGGAAAGATGGGTGATGCTTACGTTGTAGCATCAGAAACATGTGCTTTCGATGTAGTAGGTGCAACATACATTCGTGATGTAGAACCGGGTGAATTACTTATCATCAATGATGAAGGAATTCACGTAGATCGTTTTACAAATGAAGTAGATCATGCAATTTGTAGTATGGAGTACATTTACTTTGCGCGTCCGGATTCTAATATCGCTGGTATTAATGTCCACGCAGCACGTAAAAACATGGGGAAACGTTTAGCGGCAGAAGCTCCTATTGAAGCTGATGTTGTTACTGGTGTACCAGATTCTAGTATTTCAGCTGCGATCGGTTATGCTGAGGCGACAGGTATTCCATATGAGTTAGGATTAATTAAAAATCGTTACGTTGGACGTACGTTTATTCAACCTTCTCAAGAACTGCGAGAGCAAGGGGTAAAGATGAAGCTTTCCGCAGTAAGAGGTGTAGTTGAGGGGAAACGAGTTGTTATGATTGACGACTCTATCGTAAGAGGAACGACAAGCAAACGAATTGTTCGTATGCTTCGTGAAGCTGGAGCGACAGAGGTTCATGTAAGAATTGCTTCACCGCCTCTAAAATATCCATGTTTCTATGGTATTGATATTCAAACGAGAAAAGAATTAATTGCAGCAAATAATACAGTAGAAGAAATCCGTGAAATGATCGGAGCGGATTCTTTAACATTTTTAAGTGAAGATGGATTAGTAGATGCAATTGGACGTCCATATGAAGGGAAATATGGCGGCCTATGTATGGCTTACTTCAATGGAGACTATCCAACAGCTCTTTATGATTATGAGCAAGAGCTTTTAGAAAGTATGAAATAAGAAAGTGAAAAAAGCTTCTACTTCTTTTGATGTAGAAGCTAGCTTCTTTCTTAAAAACGGCCGCCCTGGATGGGGAGAAATTAAAAGACGAGGTGTAAATAACGATGGCGAATGCATATAAGCAAGCAGGAGTAGATATTGAAGCTGGATATGAAGCGGTATCTCGCATGAAAAAACACGTACAAACAACAATGAGAAAAGAAGTACTAGGCGGTTTAGGCGGTTTTGGAGGTATGTTTGATCTATCAAAATTTGCATTAGAAGAACCTGTATTAGTATCTGGAACAGATGGCGTGGGAACAAAATTGATGCTCGCTTTTATGGCAGATAAACATGACACAATTGGTATTGATGCAGTAGCGATGTGTGTAAATGATATTGTTGTCCAAGGGGCAGAGCCGCTTTTCTTCCTTGATTATATTGCTTGTGGTAAAGCTGAACCTAGTAAAATTGAAAACATCGTCAAAGGTATATCAGAGGGCTGTCGCCAAGCTGGTTGTGCATTAATTGGTGGGGAAACAGCTGAAATGCCAGGAATGTATTCTACGGAAGAATACGATTTAGCTGGTTTTACAGTTGGGATTGTTGATAAAAAGAAAATTGTAACAGGTGAAAAGATTGAAGCTGGTCACGTATTAATTGGCTTAGCATCTAGCGGTATTCATAGTAATGGTTACTCTTTAGTACGAAAAGTGTTACTAGAAGATGGAGAACTATCTTTAGATCGCATTTATGGACGCTTAGAACTACCTCTTGGTGAGGAGTTATTAAAACCAACGAAAATTTATGTCAAACCTATTTTAGAACTATTGAAAAAACATGAAGTGTACGGTATGGCTCATATTACAGGTGGTGGATTCATTGAAAATATTCCACGTATGTTGCCAGAAGGAATTGGTGCTGAGATTGAACTTGGATCTTGGGAAATTCAGCCGATTTTCAATTTGCTTCAAGAAGTTGGGAAACTAGAAGAGAAAGAAATGTTCAATATTTTTAACATGGGTATTGGTATGGTAGTAGCGGTAAGGGAAGAAGATGCAAAAGATATTGTTCGTCTTCTTGAAGAGCAAGGAGAAACAGCTCGTATTATTGGTCGTACTGTACAAGGGGATGGCGTTACCTTCAATGGGGGCACAGCACTATGAGTAGATTAGCAGTTTTTGCTTCTGGAAGCGGATCTAACTTTCAATCTCTCGTTAATGCGGTAGAAGAAAAGAGATTGGATGCAGATATTAGTTTATTAGTATGTGATAAACCAGAAGCACGCGTTATTGGACGGGCACATTATCATCATATCCCATGTTTCGCTTTTTCAGCGAAAGCATATGAGTCAAAAGAAGCATTTGAAAAAGAAATATTAAAGAAGCTAGAAGAGTATGAAATTGATTATGTTATTTTAGCTGGATATATGCGTTTAATTGGGCCAACTTTACTAGAAGCATATGGCGGGAAGATTATTAACATTCATCCATCACTACTACCGAGTTTCCCAGGGAAAGATGCTGTCGGTCAAGCGTTAGAAGCAGGTGTGAAAGTAACTGGAGTAACAATTCATTATGTAGATGCAGGTATGGATACAGGTCCAATTATTGCGCAAGAAGCAGTAGTTGTTTCTGAAGGTGATACGAGAGAAAGCTTACAAAAGAAAATTCAACAAGTTGAACATAAATTATACGTAAATACAGTGAATCAAATTGTTCAGTCTGTGAAAGAACCAACTGTTAACTAACATACAACTAGGGGTGAAGGATAAATGAAAAAGCGTGCATTAGTAAGTGTTTCAGATAAAACAGGAGTAGTAGAATTTGTTAAAGGTTTACTAGAACAAGGGATTGAAGTTATTTCAACAGGTGGTACGAAAAAATTACTAGAAGAAAATGGTTTACAAGTAATCGGTATTTCTGAAGTAACTGGTTTCCCAGAAATTATGGATGGCCGTGTAAAAACATTACATCCAAATATTCATGGTGGTCTATTAGCAGTTCGTGATAATGAAACACATGTAGCGCAAATGAATGAATTAGGCATTCAACCAATTGACTTTGTTGTTGTTAACTTATACCCATTTAAAGAAACAATCGCTAAGCCTGATGTAACATTTGCTGATGCAATTGAAAATATTGATATTGGTGGCCCAACAATGATTCGCTCTGCTGCGAAAAATCATAAATTTGTATCGGTAATCGTAGATCCAGTAGATTATGATGTTGTATTAGCAGAACTGAAAGAGAACGGCGAAGTAAAAGAAGAGACGAAACGTAAATTAGCAGCGAAAGTATTCCGTCATACAGCGGCATATGATGCGTTAATTTCTAACTACTTAACAGAACAAATGGGTGAAGAAAGTCCAGAAACGTTAACTGTGACGTTTGAGAAAAAGCAAGACTTACGTTATGGAGAGAACCCACATCAAAAGGCTACTTTCTATAAAGCACCATTTGCTGCAACTTCTTCTGTTGCATATGCAGAACAATTACATGGTAAGGAATTATCTTATAACAATATTAATGATGCAGACGCAGCGCTTAGCATCGTAAAAGAATTTACAGAACCAGCAGTAGTAGCGGTAAAACATATGAATCCATGTGGCGTTGGAGTAGGAACTGATATTCACGAGGCATATACTCGTGCTTATGAAGCGGATCCAGTATCAATCTTCGGCGGTATTATTGCAGCAAATCGTGAAATTGATAAAGCTACAGCAGAAAAGTTACACGAAATTTTCTTAGAAATTGTTATCGCTCCTTCGTTCTCGCAAGAAGCTTTAGAAGTGTTGCAAAGCAAGAAGAACTTACGCTTACTAACTGTAAATATTGAAAAAGCGACAAGTGCAAGCAAAAAACTAACTTCTGTACAAGGTGGTCTTCTTGTTCAAGAGGAAGATACGTTATCATTAGATGAGAACACAATTTCAATTCCAACGAAACGTGAACCATCAGAGCAAGAGTGGAAAGATTTAAAACTAGCTTGGAAAGTTGTAAAACATGTGAAATCAAATGCAATTGTTTTAGCGAATGATAACATGACGGTTGGTGTAGGCGCGGGACAGATGAACCGTGTAGGCTCTGCAAAAATTGCAATTACACAAGCTGGCGAAAAAGCACAAGGTAGCGCACTTGCATCTGATGCTTTCTTCCCAATGCCAGATACAGTAGAAGAAGCAGCAAAAGCTGGTATTACAGCAATTATCCAACCAGGTGGATCAATTCGTGATGAGGATTCTATTAAAGTGGCAGATAAGTATGGGATTACGATGGTGTTCACTGGCGTACGTCATTTCAAACACTAATAGAGGATGTCTAAAAGGTCCGGTCGAGATAATCTTCGCATGTCGTCGTTGCAATGCCAGTGCGGTACTCATGTAGGAAAACTATACTCCGTATCCTCTTGGAAAATGCGCCTCGACCTGCTCGGTTCTCTCGATCCTCCCTTTTAAACTTCTATTGATATGAAAAAGCAAACTAGGAGCATAGCTTCTAGTTTGTACCTATTTAATTATTGGGGGATGAAATATGAATGTTTTAGTAATTGGCCGCGGTGGGCGTGAGCATGCTTTAGCTTGGAAGTTTGCACAATCTGAAAAGGTGGAGAAGGTGTATGTAGCACCAGGTAATGAAGGTATGCGAGATGTTGCAATACCAGTTGATATTGATGAAAATGATTTTGATGCATTAGTTTTATTTGCCAAAGAGAATAATGTTGAATTAACTTTCGTTGGGCCAGAAATTCCGCTTATGAATGGAATTGTTGATCGTTTTAAAGAAGAAGGACTTCGCGTATTTGGTCCGAATAAAGCGGCTGCTGTTATTGAAGGCAGTAAAGCTTTTACGAAAGAGTTGATGAAAAAGTATAATATACCAACTGCTGCATACGAAACTTTTACAGACTATGATGAAGCAGTAAAGTACATTCAAAAAGTTGGTGCGCCAATTGTTGTTAAAGCTGATGGATTAGCTGCTGGTAAAGGTGTAACGGTAGCAATGACGCTTGAAGAGGCATTACAAGCTGTGAAAGAAATGCTACAAGATGTGAAATTCGGCGTGGCAAGTAAGAAGGTCGTTATTGAAGAGTTTTTAGATGGACAAGAATTTTCATTGATGGCATTTGTAAATGGAACAACTGTACATCCGATGGTAATTGCTCAAGACCATAAACGAGCTTTTGATGGCGATAAGGGTCCTAATACAGGTGGAATGGGCGCATATTCTCCAGTACCACAAATTCCAGAATCAGCAGTTCAAGAGGCGATTGAAACAGTATTACACCCAACTGCTAAAGCGATGATCCAAGAAAATCGTTCGTTTACAGGTATTTTATATGCAGGGCTTATTTTAACAAATGATGGTCCAAAGGTAATTGAATTTAATGCTCGCTTTGGTGATCCTGAAACGGAAGTTGTATTACCTCGCTTAGAGAATGATTTAGTTGATGTATGCAACGCTGTGTTAGATGAAAGTGAACTAACTTTACAATGGTCAGAAGATGCTGTTATCGGTGTTGTACTTGCTTCTAAAGGATATCCAGAAGCGTATAAAAAAGGTGAAGTTATTAACGGATTAGATACATTGCAAGATGTGATTGTTTTCCATGCGGGGACAGTAATGAAACACGGTGATTTTGTAACAAATGGTGGCCGTGTATTATTTGTTGCTTGCAAGGCGAATAGTTTACAAGAAGCAAAAGATAAAGTATATAAAGAAATCGGTAAAATTGAGAGTGATGGTCTATTTTATCGAAGTGATATAGGATATCGTGCAATTGGGCATGAGATGACGAGAAGTTAATGTATAAAAAATCCCGCTGAGAAATCAGCGGGATTTTTATGCATCTTTATCTTTTTTCAATTTTCCTTTTTGCTTTGCCATTTCTCGAAGTAAATACTCGATGTGTGCATTGACGCTACGAAACTCATCATTCGCCCATTTTTCGATGACTGCGTGTAATTCAGGATCAATACGTAATGGAAAGCTTTTCTTTTTAGCCATTATTATTTACAACCTATTAATATAGGCTTCCTGTATTAATAACTGGTTGCGCACCTTTATCTGAAACGATGGCAACCAATAAGTTATTTACCATATTTGCTTTACGCTCGTCATCGAGTTCCAGTACGCCTTCTTCATCTAACATATGGATTGAATCTTTGGCCATCTTCACAGCACCTTCAACAATCTCTTTTCTAGCAGCCAACACTGCTTTTGCTTGTTGACGTTGTAGCATTGCATGGGCAATTTCTGTTGCGTAAGCTAAATGCGTTAAACGAGTTTCTAATACTTCTACACCAGCGATTTCAAGACGCGCTTCTAATTCGCGTTTTAGCTCTTCTGAAATTTCCTCAGTATTTCCACGTAACGTAATACAAGTTTCATCTTGGAAATTATCGTAAGGATATTTTGTTGCAACGTGGCGGATTGCTGTTTCACTTTGGATTTCTACGAATCGATCGTAATGCTCAACACCAAACATTGCTTTTGCAGAATCAACCACTTTATATACGATAACAGCTGCAATTTCAATTGGATTTCCTTCAATATCATTTACTTTTAATTTCTTACTATTAAAGTTTTCAACACGTAAAGATACAGTTTGACGGAATGCAAATGGAATTGTTAAAAATAAACCGTTTTGACGAATTGTTCCTAAATAATTACCGAAGAACGTAATAACTTTCGCTTGATTCGGTTGAACGATACCGATGCCTGTAGCCAAAACAGATGCTAATATGAGAGCTAAAATAGCTATTACAAACATTTCTTGTACAAGGCAAAATACACCGATAGCGGCTAAAACTAAAATTCCAATAACACCCAGAAACCCATTTACATAAAATACTTGTTTTTCTTTCATATGATCGCCTCCTGATATAAAAATGATATCATTTTTATATCATTTTAAGCAAGGGGTTCACACCTAATTTTCTGAATTTTTTTATTTGGTATCTTTTATGTACGTGTTAGGGATGAAAAAAGAATGTATGTTCTGTTTTGTGGTAAAATAAAGAGGACTTAACCGCCCACTGCAGCAGCTAAGTCCCTTTGAGAGCATCTTGCATCGTGACAAATGATTCAAAGCGGTTTGGCCAGGATTATTTCTTCAATCGCTGACTCAATCTCTTTGTCAGAAGAGTCGTAACTTCCATTTGACTTTGGTTTGTCATGGGTAGAAGTTTGATTCACTTCTTCTTTAGCATGTCCTTTTTCAGTAAAATTCATGCTAGGCATTTTAAATGCGCCCATACTCATGTATTTTCCAAATTTACATACTTCAGCAATAGGGCAGAAACGAACAATCCCCTCTGCAATTTTCATGGCACCAATCCATAGTAAAACTTTAGACCAAGTGCACCACGGTTTGCGTACGAGTTTCGCTGTACTACAACCGAAGAGGATAAGTCCGAGTGTAATTCGAATTAGAGCGTTTATTGTACCGATGTTTTGCTTCATTTGAAAAACACTCCTTTTTGATGAACTTCGAAATAGCAAATACTATTTCTTTTATTAGTATTCCATGTGATTTTTGTGATATGTAATCCAACATTTGACGTTAAAAAAGATGTTGGAATGGGCGTGTGTGTAAGTAGCTTTTTTTGTTATAATGAAAGAATGCACAAAAAGAAGTTTAAAACTAGATCCTCTTTTTGAACAAATAGGGAAGAGGAGATTTAAAAGGAATTTTAAAAAATCCTGATGCAAATTAACTGTTATTTTGAACAGACATAGATATAACTAGAGAAAAGAAAGGGTGTTTTCATGTACGATATTTCCGGATGGAAACATGTATTTAAGCTTGATCCAAATAAGGAGTTAAGCGATGAACATTTAGAAATGATTTGTGAGTCTGGAACCGATGCTGTTATTGTAGGCGGAAGTGATGGAGTTACAATTGATAACGTATTACACATGCTAGTTAGCATTCGTAGATATGCAGTTCCTTGCGTGTTAGAGGTTTCTGATGTGGAAGCAATCACACCAGGCTTTGATTTTTATTACATCCCAAGCGTATTAAATAGCCGAAAAGTAGAATGGGTAACAGGTGTTCATCACGAGGCATTGAAAGAATTTGGGGATATTATGGACTGGGACGAAATTTTCATGGAAGGGTATTGTGTTTTAAATCCTGAAGCGAAAGTAGCCCAGCTTACAGATGCAAAATGTGATTTAACAGAAGATGACGTTATTGCATACGCGCGTTTAGCAGACAAGCTATTACATTTACCGATATTCTATTTAGAATATAGCGGTACGTATGGAGATATTGAACTTGTTAAAAATGTAAAAGCAGAATTGAAACAAGCTAATTTATATTATGGCGGTGGCATTTCTAATGCAGAACAAGCGAAAGAAGTAGCGCAGTATGCCGATACAGTAGTTGTTGGAAATGTTATTTATGATGATATAAAATCGGCGTTAAAAACAGTTAAAGCAGTAAAAGGAGAGTAGGTGCAGGCGTATATGAGTATGACGGATAAGTTATTAAATGGTTTAAATCCACAGCAACAAAAAGCAGTGCAAACAACGAATGGACCGCTACTATTAATGGCGGGAGCGGGTAGTGGTAAAACACGTGTGTTAACACATCGTATTGCATATTTACTTGGTGAAAAAGGTGTAGCGCCATGGAATGTACTAGCTATTACCTTTACAAATAAGGCTGCTCGTGAAATGCGCGAGCGTATTGATACACTTGTCGGACCAGAAGCAGAAGATATTTGGATTTCTACGTTCCACTCTATGTGTGTACGTATTTTACGACGTGATATCGATCGTATTGGTATTAATCGTAACTTTACAATCTTAGATTCAGGCGATCAGTTAACTGTAGTCAAAAAAATTATGAAAGAGCGTAATATTGATCCGAAGAAATTTGAGCCGCGCTCTATTTTAGCCGGCATTAGTAATGCGAAAAATGAACTGTTATCTGCAGATAAATATGCAAAAAAAATTACAATCGCTGATCCATATGAAAAATTAACGAGCGATGTATATACAGAATATCAAAAACGTCTTTTGAAAAATAACTCATTAGACTTTGATGATTTAATTATGACAACGATTCAGCTATTTGAACGTGTTCCAGAAGTACTAGAGTTTTATCAGCGCAAGTTCCAATATATTCACGTGGATGAGTATCAAGATACGAACAAAGCACAGTACCTTCTTGTTAAACATTTAGCAACACGTTTTAAAAACCTTTGTGTTGTGGGTGACTCAGATCAGTCTATTTATCGTTGGCGTGGTGCGGATATTTCTAACATTTTGTCATTCGAAAAAGACTATGAGAATGCGCAAGTTATTCTGTTAGAACAAAACTATCGCTCGTCACAAAATATTTTAAATGCAGCCAATGCTGTTATTGAAAAAAATACGAATCGTAAACCGAAAAAATTATGGACAGACAACCAAGTTGGGAGCAAAATTTCGTATTATCGTGCTGCAACTGAAAAGGACGAAGCGTATTTTGTTGCGAAAAAAATTCGTGATGATATTCAAATGGGTAACCGAAAATATACTGACTTTGCAGTATTATATCGTACGAATGCTCAGTCTCGTATGGTTGAGGAGATTTTCCTGAAATCTAATATCCCTTATAAAATTGTCGGCGGTACGAAGTTCTACGACCGTAAAGAAATTAAAGACATTTTGGCGTACTTACGTTTAATTGGGAATCCTGATGATGAGATTAGTTTCGCACGTATTATTAACATGCCGAAGCGCGGGATTGGTGCGACTTCTATCGATAAAATTATTAATTACGGTGTGCAAAACGGAATTTCATTAACGGCTGTATTTGATGAAATTGAGCATGTTGGTGTAAGTGCAAAAATTACAAAGGCAGTAAAAGAATTCGCAAGTTTACTACACAACTGGGTAAATATGCAAGAGTACTTATCTGTTACAGAATTAGTAGAAGAAGTCATTGAAAAAACAGGATATCGCGAGATGTTGAAAAATGAGCGTTCTTTAGAAGCAGAAGGCCGTTTAGAAAACTTAGATGAGTTTTTATCTGTTACGCAAACGTTCGAATCTCAAAGTGAAGATAAGAGCCTTGTTGCATTCCTAACAGACTTAGCTCTTGTCGCGGATATTGATCGTGTAGATGAAGATCCAACTGCTGGTGAAGAAGTTATTTTAATGACGATGCACTCAGCAAAAGGGCTAGAGTTCCCTGTAGTCTTTATCGTTGGTTTAGAGGAAGGAATATTCCCGCATACGCGTTCTCTTATGGAAGAAGATGAAATGCAAGAAGAGCGTCGCCTTGCTTATGTAGGTATTACTCGTGCAGAAGAAGAATTATACTTATCGAATGCGCAAATGCGTACTTTATTTGGTAGGACAAGTATGAATGCAGCATCTCGATTTATTACAGAAATCCCGGCAGAGTTGGTGGAACCATTAAATGAAACAGCGCCGAAGCGTGAAACTTCGTTTAGTGCAAAAGGAAGAACGACAGGAGCTGCGGCAACAACAACACGCTCTCGTTCAGCTTTCGTACGTCCGGCTGTTAAGACAACAGGCGGCGAGCAAATTGGCTGGGCAGTAGGCGATAAAGCTTCCCACCAAAAATGGGGAGTCGGTACAGTTGTAAGTGTAAAAGGCGAAGGTGATTCAAAAGAATTAGATATCGCGTTCCCAAGCCCGATTGGTGTTAAACGTTTATTAGCAAAATTTGCACCTGTGACGAAACAATAGGAAAGGAATGAGGATATGTCAAAAGAGATAGCAAAAAAGCGTATAGAAGAACTACGTGATTTGTTAAATACATTTAACTATCAATATCACGTATTAGACAATCCTTCTGTTTCTGATGCGGAGTATGACCGTAATATGCAGGAGCTTATAAAATTAGAAGCAGAGAATCCAGAGTTCATGAGTGAAGACTCTCCCTCCGTGCGCGTTGGGGGAACTGTTCTTGATATATTTGAAAAAGTAACGCATAAGTCACCGATGTTAAGTTTAGGAAATGCATTTAACGAAGGAGATTTGCGTGATTTTGACCGAAGAGTACGTCAAGGAATTGATGATGCGAATGTAAGATATATATGCGAATTAAAAATTGACGGACTTGCTGTTTCACTTCATTATGAAAAAGGACGCTTTATTCAAGGTGCAACACGTGGTGATGGTATAACAGGTGAAGATATTACCCAAAACTTGAAAACGATTAAAGCAATTCCACTTCGATTAAATGAAGAGGTAACGTTAGAAGCGCGAGGCGAGGCTTATATGCCGAAGCGTTCATTCGTTAAACTAAATGAAGAAAAAGAGCAAAACGGTGAAGATGTATTTGCGAATCCGCGTAATGCGGCAGCAGGTTCAATACGTCAACTTGATACGAAAATTGCAGCAAAGCGTAACCTATCCATGTTTGTATATGGTCTTGCAAATGTAGAAGAAAAAACAATTTCATCGCATAGCGAATCACTTGATTTCTTAGGTGAACTGGGGTTTAAGACAAATCCAAATCGCCGTACATGTGAAACAATTGAAGAGGTTATAGCTTATGTAGAAGAATGGCAGGAAAAACGTCCGAATCTTGATTATGAGATTGATGGGATCGTTATAAAAGTAGACGATGTTGCTCTTCAAGAAAGCCTAGGAACTACTGCAAAGAGTCCAAGATGGGCGATTGCTTATAAATTCCCGGCTGAAGAAGTTGTAACGAGATTAACGGGCATTGAATTAAGTGTTGGCCGTACAGGGGTTGTAACACCGACTGCAGAGTTAGAACCAGTACGAGTGGCTGGTACGATCGTTCGTCGTGCTTCCTTACATAACGAGGATTTAATTCGTGAAAAAGACATTCGAATTGGTGACTACGTTGTTGTGAAAAAGGCTGGAGATATTATTCCTGAGGTTGTGAACGTTATTTTTGATAAGCGTACTGGTGAGGAAGAAGAATACCGCATGCCAACGCATTGTCCGGCATGTGAGGGTGAACTAGTTCGTTTAGAAGAAGAGGTTGCACTTCGTTGTATAAATCCAACTTGTCCTGCCCAAATTCGCGAGGGATTAATTCATTTCGTTTCAAGAAATGCAATGAATATTGACGGACTTGGCGAGCGTGTCATCACACAGCTCTTTGATGCAGATTATATTCGTACGTTTGCAGATTTATATGCATTGACGAAAGAACAATTACTACAGCTAGAGCGTTTTGGTGAAAAATCAGCAACAAATTTAATACAAGCAATTGAGAATTCGAAGGAAAACTCGTTAGAGCGATTATTATTTGGCCTTGGAATTCGCCATGTCGGGGCGAAAGCAGCACGTACATTTGCAGAGCATTTTGAAACGATGGATGCACTTGTGAAAGCGACGGAAGAAGAGCTAAAATCAATTAATGAAATTGGAGAAAAAATGGCGCAATCCGTTGTAACATATTTTGATAATGAAGATGTATTAGAGCTATTACAACAGTTTAAAGAGTATGGCGTGAACATGACATACAAAGGCATAAAAAGTGCAGATTTACAAAATGTTGAATCTTACTTTGCAGGGAAAACTGTCGTCTTAACTGGGAAATTAGAAGTGATGGGACGCAGTGAAGCGAAGAAGAAGATTGAGGCATTAGGTGGAAAAGTAACAGGAAGTGTTAGTAAAAGTACGGATTTAGTTGTTGCTGGTGAAGCTGCTGGCTCAAAATTAGCGCAAGCAGAGAAGCACAATGTTGAAGTTTGGAATGAAGAGAGGTTCTTACAAGAGCTAAATAAGTAAGAGGTGCAAACTTACCATGAAAAAAATAGCATTAGCGGTATTAAGTCTTGGCCTACTTGTAAGTGGTTGTAGCGCAGGTGCCGACAAAGATGAAAAAGTGGCTGAGAAATCAGGGAAAGCAAAAGAGCAAGCAGTCGTTCCGAAGTATGCTATTTCGGATGAATATTATAAGACGACTGTTCCATTTGATGCAGGATCTGCACGTGGATTAGTTGTGCAGGGATTAAATAATCGTCTTGATATAGATGAATTTGAAACAGGATTAATGCGTATTGCAAAAGAATCATTTAATACGAAAGATTATTTCTTTAAAGGTGGAAGTACTCTAGATGATCAAACCGTAAAAATGCTTGTAAAAAGAAAGCGTACAGATGCCGAACAAAAGGAACTAGAGAGCAAATTAAAAAAAGATGCAGTTAAATTTCCGAATATAGGGCTCAATCCAGCGTTAGGCGAAGGATCAGAATCACTAGAAGTG
Organism: Bacillus sp. FSL M7-1020; assembly: GCF_038050415.1. Lineage (NCBI taxonomy): Bacteria > Bacillati > Bacillota > Bacilli > Caryophanales > Bacillaceae > Bacillus > Bacillus sp. FSL M7-1020. The sequence goes on from NZ_JBBOTW010000001.1 coordinate 172,316, forward strand.
AAAAATAAAAAAAATCCAATATATATTTCAAATATTTTAGAGCATAATTATTATGTGAAAAAAGGCGATAAAGATGTTGAACTTGGTGGTATTGTAGTTGGTTTAGCAATGAATTCTGTTCAATATTTTAATGAAGAGCATGGTTATCCGCGTGAGGCTAAAATCGAGGACGAAAAAATGTTAGCTGAAGGGAAAAAAATGGCGCAAGAAATCTTGAAAGTTATGCACCAAAAAAAGCCCGACATAAAAAACGTTCCGATTACATTTGCGATTTATCGTCAATCTCCAAAGTCTGCACTTGTGCCAGGAAACTTTGTTTCTTATGCTAATGTGGAAAAAGGTAGTGAAACGGTTGAAGATTGGAAACAAATTAACGAGAAATACTATTTGTTCCCGTCTGAACAAGCAAAAACAGACAATAAGCGTGAAGATCTTGCAAGGGTATCTAACTTCAAAGCAAAACTAAGCGATTATTTCCAAGGCGATTATTCCGCTGTTATCGGTACTGGTATGTATAGAGACGAGGAATTAAAAGAAATGAAGCTGGATATTCCTGTCCAGTTTAATGGAAAAGCGGAAATAATTGGTTTTACACAATATGTAGCAGGGCTTGTTATGGAATACTTCCCAAATTATATGAGAGTACAAGTAACGATTAAATCTGTAGAACGTCCAGAAGCGATTATTATACGTGAAGCGAAGCAAGATGAGCCACTCGTAAAAATTTTAGATTAAAGATAAAAGCTGTTCCACAAAGGAACAGCTTTTTTTCTTGAGGAATTTTGTTATAATTTTAAATGTTATAAATAAGGGGATAAGGGGTAAAGGTCATGGACGAACTAAGTCTTCAAGTCATTATTTTATTAATTGCATTCGGATTTTTAGCAGCTTTTATTGATTCAGTTGTTGGAGGTGGAGGATTAATTTCGCTTCCTGCACTAATGTTTGTCGGTTTGTCACCAGCTTCGGCAATTGCAACGAATAAATTAGCTGCAACGATGGGGACGTTTACGAGTGCAACTTATTTTATTCGATCAGGAAAAGTCGATTTTAAAATTGTAGGAAAGTTAATCCCGTTAACTATTATTGGAGCGGTCGCAGGTGCTTTAGTGGTAAAATTTATTCCACCGGATATTTTACGTCCATTAGTACTTGTAATGTTGGTGTTTATTGCCATTTATATTATTGCAAAAAAGGATTGGGGAAGCGTATCTACCTATAAGAAGATGACGAAAAGGAAAACATTAATATTTTTCTTTGTTATTTTAATGATAGGGTTTTATGATGGTTTTTTTGGACCAGGGACAGGATCATTTTTAATTTTTGCATTTTTATTAATAGGTTTGGATTTTATTCAAGCAGCGGCATCTGGAAAACTTTTGAACTTTGTTAGTAATATCGTATCTTTAATTACTTTTTTATTTTTAGATATAATTCATTTTGAATACGGTATTATTATGGGATTATCAATGATTTTAGGTGCTTATTTTGGATCGAAGTTTGCAGTTCAAAAAGGCGTTGGATATGTAAGGACTTTATTTTTATTAGTTACTATATTATTGATCGGAAAAAATGTTTTGGAATATACTCATATTTTGTAGATTCATACGCATGTATGAATCTCTTTTTTTATTATATTTTAAAAATTTATTAATTTTTAAAATATAAGTCTAGGAATATTTGAATAAATCTAAATTATCGTGTAGAATAATGTTGTAAAATGTAAACGTTTTTCTAAGGGGAGGCTAAAAAGAATGGTAGTAGCATACAAACATGAGCCATTTACAGATTTTTCAGTAGAGGCTAACAAATTAGCGTTTGAAGAAGGTTTAAAGAAAGTAGAATCTTATCTTGGACAAGACTATCCATTAATTATTGGGGGAGAAAAAATCACTACAGAAGATAAAATTGTTTCTGTAAACCCTGCAAATAAAGAGGAACTTGTTGGTCGTGTTTCAAAAGCAAGCCGTGAATTAGCTGAAAAAGCAATGCAAGTAGCGGATGCAACATTCCAAACTTGGAGAAAGTCAAAACCAGAAATGCGTGCAGACATTTTATTCCGTGCTGCAGCAATTGTTCGTCGTAGAAAACATGAGTTCTCTGCTATCCTTGTAAAAGAAGCAGGTAAACCATGGAATGAGGCAGATGCTGATACAGCGGAAGCAATCGACTTTATGGAATATTATGCTCGTCAAATGTTGAAATTGAAAGACGGTATTCCAGTAGAAAGCCGTCCAATTGAATATAATCGTTTCTCTTACATTCCATTAGGAGTAGGTGTTATCATTTCTCCTTGGAACTTCCCATTCGCAATTATGGCAGGTATGACAACAGCTGCTTTAGTTTCTGGTAACACAGTATTACTAAAACCAGCTAGTACAACTCCTGTAGTAGCTGCGAAATTCATGGAAGTATTAGAAGAAGCTGGCTTACCAGCTGGCGTAGTAAACTTCGTGCCAGGTAATGGTTCTGAAGTTGGTGACTACTTAGTAGATCATCCTCGTACACGTTTCGTAAGCTTCACTGGATCTCGTGATGTAGGTATCCGCATTTATGAGCGTGCAGCGAAAGTAAATCCAGGTCAAATCTGGTTAAAACGTGTTATCGCTGAAATGGGCGGTAAAGATACAATCGTTGTTGATAAAGAAGCAGATCTTGAATTAGCAGCTAAATCTATCGTTGCATCAGCATTCGGATTCTCAGGACAAAAATGTTCTGCATGTTCTCGTGCTGTAATCCACGAAGATGTATATGATCACGTATTAAATCGTGCTGTTGAATTAACAAAAGAATTAACAGTTGATAACCCAGCTGTATTAGGTACAAATATGGGTCCTGTTAATGACCAAGCTGCATTCGATAAAGTAATGAGCTATGTTGCAATTGGTAAAGAAGAAGGTAGAATCCTAGCAGGTGGCGAAGGAGACGATTCTAAAGGCTGGTTCATCCAACCAACAATCGTTGCTGATGTTGCAGAAGATGCTCGCTTAATGAAAGAAGAAATCTTCGGACCAGTAGTAGCATTCTGTAAAGCAAAAGACTTCGATCATGCACTTGCAATTGCAAACAATACAGAATACGGTTTAACAGGAGCAGTTGTTTCTAATAACCGCGACCATATTGAAAAAGCACGTGAAGACTTCCACGTAGGTAACTTATACTTTAACCGTGGATGTACTGGTGCAATCGTAGGTTACCAACCATTCGGTGGCTTTAACATGTCTGGTACAGACTCTAAAGCTGGTGGCCCAGATTACTTAGCACTTCACATGCAAGCAAAAACTACTTCTGAAACTTTATAAGAAATAGTAGAGGAGCTTTTCACAGAATGTGAAGAGCTCCTTTTAAATTAGAATCCCATATATTACTATTATTCGAAGAGGACGAGCTAAACCCTATTAATAGCGGGATAAACATGTAAATAGAAATAAAGTGACGGGAAAAGTTGATTTATTAGTCACATTTTTTAGTATTCATTTTAAGAATTTCCTGTATAATACAATTTGAAAGAAAATCTATGGTTTGACAAGAAACACTCTTTTCGGTTTTGCTCACTGAATGGAGTGTTTTTTTGTAACCAAAAATTCCTCTGTACTCATTGCATTTGCATATACTCCATTTAAACTGGCCAAAATTGTATTGTGAATATAAACAGCTGGTATAGTAGCATTCTTAAAAGAAAGATCTTTTGTAGCACAAGCATCGTGTATAACGGTACAATGAAAGCCGAAATCAAAAGCAGCTCTTACGGTAGCATCAATACACATATGAGTCATCATCCCGCATATGACGATGTGTTCAATGTCTAAACGTTGTAATTGTTCTAAAAGATTAGTTTCTCGGAAGCTATTTGGATAATGTTTGAGTATAACAGTTTCTTCTCTAAGCGGACGGACATTCTCGTGAATATGGACACCTTCTGTATTAGGTAGGAAAAAAGTAGCATCATTTTTTATTGCTACATGCTGGATATGAAAAATAGGTCCGCCGTTCATTCTAAAGTGTTTTAGTAGCTCACTGGCATACTCACTTGCTTCTACCGGATTGCGCAATTCCATCTTTCCATTTGGAAAATAATCATTTTGGATATCAACGAGTAATAGAGCTGTTTTCATATATTCACCTTCCTCTGATTTCATATTCAAATAATAGTATTCAATTCATAGAAAAAATAATCCTTTTAAAAAATATGAGGGAGAAGAATTTTACATAACCTTCAAGATTACTATTTTATTATGAATTTTTATTTGAAAATTTTAATAAAGAAATAATTAATATTTTTCTAAAAAATGTATTGACTCTCACTATTCTGAGTTCTATAATGAGAATTAATTAAACGACAATTAAATCGATACATTCTTATCCAGAGAGGTGGAGGGACTGGCCCTACGATACCTCAGCAACGGGTTTTTTAATACCGTGCTAACTCCAGCAAGTCTTTATAGGCTTGGAAGATGAGAAGATGTGAACGAGTACATATAAGTGCTCTCCTTCTTATCTTTTATTACTGATAAGAAGGAGAGCACTTTTTATTTTACCTCGAAAGCTCTACTTCCAGTTTTTACAGCATATAGGAGGGAAGAAAATGATTTCTTTTAATAACGTAAGTAAAGTATATGAATCAGGTGGGCAATCTGTTCATGCTGTGGAGGATGTAACATTATCAGTTGAGAAGGGCGAAATTTTTGGCATTATCGGATTTAGTGGTGCTGGAAAGAGTACGTTATTACGCCTAGTAAACATGTTAGAGAGACCGACTGCAGGAACGATCTCAATAGATGATAAAGATATTACATCCTTATCAACGAAAGAATTACGGAAACTTAGACAAAGAATTGGGATGATTTTTCAAAGTTTTAATTTATTTAATTCAAGAACAGTGTTTGGGAATATTGCTTATCCATTAAAGTTAGCGAAAGTACCAAAGAATGAAATAAAAGAAAGAGTCAATGAACTGCTGAAGTTTGTAGGGCTAGAAGATAAAGCAAACTATTATCCGGAGCAGTTATCAGGCGGACAAAAGCAACGTGTTGGGATTGCTAGGGCACTTGCAACATCACCAGATATACTTATATGTGATGAGGCAACATCAGCCTTAGATCCAGAAACAACGACAGAGATTTTAAACTTATTAAAGAAAGTCAATCGTGAATATAATTTAACAATTCTTCTTATTACACACGAAATGCATGTTGTGAAAGAAATTTGTCACCGTGTAGCTGTAATGGAGAAGGGAAAAGTTATTGAAGAAGGAAAACTGTTTGATGTTTTCACACAACCAAAAACAAAGACAACTCAAAACTTTGTACGTTCTGTTATTAATGACCACTTGCCAGAAAGTGTTCTAGCGAAAATTCAAAATGGTGGTCAGATTTATCGCTTAACTTTTACTGGTGAGGAGACAGGACAGCCGGTACTATCATATATCGCAAAAAACTATAACGTCGATGTAAATGTACTGTACGGAAATATTATTGAACTTCAAAATGTGCTATTTGGAAATCTTCTTGTAGAATTGCAAGGTGAACAGAAGGAAATTCAAAAAGCATTACAACATTTAAGACTGCAAGTGAAGCTGAAGGAGGTAGAAGCTCATGCGAGTTGATTGGAGTATATTTTGGCCTCGCATATTAGATGCGACGGGGGACACCCTCTTAATGGTAATTGTAACCCTTATATTCGCTATAATTCTTGGTATACCTCTAGGTTTACTTTTATATGTAACGAGAAAAGGTAATTTTTTAGAAAATAAATGGGTTTTTTCTATTCTTAACGTCATCATTAATACAATTCGTCCAGTTCCATTCATTATCTTTTTAGTAGCTTTAAGCCCACTAACAAGAAGCGTGATCGGAACGACGATTGGAACAGCGGCAGCAATCTTCCCAATGACGTTAGTGGCATCTATTGGTATTGCTAGAATGGTTGAAACAAATCTTGTCTCAGTTCCGAAAGGAGTAATTGAAGCTGCACAAGCGATGGGCGCTTCACCACTTAGAATTGTTTTTGAAATTCTCGTGCCAGAAGCGTTAGCACCATTGATCTTAGGTGTTACGTTTATGACAGTTGGTTTAATTGAATTTTCTGCAGTTGCTGGGCTTGTCGGTGGTGGTGGTCTTGGTGACTTAGCGATGACATATGGTTATCAACGTTTTGATACATCAGTTATGTTCGTAACGGTCGTTTTACTTATTATTCTCGTACAGATAGCTCAAAATTTAGGAAACTACTTTGCGAAAGTGTTTTTACGCAGATCATAAAAAGGAAGAGGGGAAAAGAAAATGAAGAAAATTTTAGCATTTGCATTATCAGCGATTGTAGGAATTTCAGCACTAAGCGGCTGCTCGGGTGGAGACACAGGTGCAGGAGCAAAAGAGAAAGTAGTTCGCGTCGGTGTAACTGGAACGGATGGAGACGTTTGGGAAATTTTGAAGAAAAAAGCTGAAAAAGAAGGAATTAAAATTAAACTGGTTGAGTTCTCTGATTATACAACGCCAAATAAAGCGTTAGCTGATGGAGATATTGAATTAAACTCATTCCAGCATATTGCTTTCTTAGAGCAATTTAAAAAGGAGCATAAGTTAGATATTACAGCTGTCGGTACAACACAAATTGCACCAATGGGCTTATTCTCTGAAAAATATAAGAAAGCAAATGAAATCCCAGATGGTTCAGAAATTGCTATTCCAAATGATCCAACGAACCAAGCACGTGCATTAAAACTTCTTGATGCAGCGGGGTTATTGAAACTTAAAAAAGATTTTGGTCTATTTGGGGATCCAAGTGGTATCGCTGAAAATCCGAAGAAGTTAAAAATTACACCGGTTATTGCACAGCAAACACCTCGTGTATTAAAAGATGTAGCTGCTTCAGTTATTAATAACGGTGTGGCTGGTCAAGCTGGATTAGATCCAGCGAAGGATCCTATTTTCTTAGAAGATCCAAAGAATGAAAATGCGAAGCCTTATATTAATATTTTCGCAGCTCGTACGAAAGATAAAGACGATCCAACACTGAAAAAAGTAATTGAATTATATCATTCAAAAGAAGTAACAGATGCAGTTAAGAAAGAAACAAAGGATGGTTCAATTTCAGTAGATCTTTCATTTGAGGAGCTTGAAAAAATCGTAAAATAATCATTGGGTTTAATGAACTAATAGAAGGAACCCCTCCGCTGTTAGTTCGTTCAACATATAATCTACTTAACAAACAAAACCCTAATTTTGTATAACGTAGAATCCAATGTTTGTTAAGTAGAGTGATGGACCGGGAGTTTTCCTGGTCTTTTTTTATTACTGAAAGCAGCTAGCGAATAGTAAGGTAATCCAAATTATAAGGGGATAAGAAAGTAAGCTGAAAATGAGTGTAATTACGAATTGCTTTTTATGAATTAATTGTTTTTTGGATGAAAAAAAGAAAATAGAAAAGATAACAATGAAAACTGAGGATATTACGCCAGGATTATAGGAGCGATAAATCAAAAACAAAATAATATGTTGCACTGCGTTAAAGAAAATGGCCCCTTGTATAAAAATAATCCAGTATATAGAAGACAAGAAGTTTAGTTGATATAGAAAGACGATAAGTACGACGAAGATTGTTAATATGGAAATGGCAATGAAAAATTGTTGGCTAGTTATAAGATGAATTGAAAATTGATTAGCAAGATATTGTCGCATTTGGAAAGCTTCTTCAAGGTTATGAATGAAAAATAATAAAGGAATGATCCAAAGCGTAATAGTGGAATGTTTTTTTATCAACTTATATCACTCCAATAAAGTATAGAAAGCCTAAAAAGGCCCTCTATACAGAGATGATTATTCAATTATGATACTTTTTAAATTATCTTCATGATGCTCTCGTTCTTTCGGATAAGCAGCTAGCTCCTCTTGCAAAATACTTAGCATTTGCTTAGCTGATTGCTGGATTGGAGTAGGTAGCTCTTCTAATATACGCATACCGACTCTTACTTTTGTCCGAATTACTTTTCGTAGTAATTCCTCATGCATGCACCACACCTCCAAATCGAATGTTTAGTACATCCTCTTCAAACTTGGCTCCTTGAATAGAAAGGTGTGTTAATGTTTTTGGTAATGTGATGTTACGTTTAACAGAGCCGGCTCGAATAATAAGCTCATCACCTTTTTGATTTAATGAAAGTTCACTTTTGTTTGAGAAGGGGATGGACAGAACGAAAATATATTCATCGCCATCTTTTTTCACATATTGTGTGCGACCATTGAATTTCACTTCAGTAGGAGAGGGATCGGATTTAAATAAAGCATTGCCTACACGCTCTAACATAGGTAAACCAACAACTTCTTGTTCAAACATGGGAGCTTCGTAAATAGGAAGCGGCTGAAAACTATCTTGAATTAATGTTTTATATTTCTTTTGCGTATCTTTCCATGCTTGAAAATAAGGATCGGTGACAGTGTTAGGGATGACACGGTTAATCATGATGGCATCTACGTTATAATCGTATAAATTTAAATAAGTAAAACTACGCTGAGCTTCTTTAATGACCATTTTTTCGGGATTTACAACGATGCGGATACTTGTTATTTCTCGGTTCGATAAAATATCTCTCATTTCTCCAAGCTGTTCAAGTGTATTTGTTAATTCGTCCATAATATCATCGGTTGGAAGGGGGACACCAAGAAGTGGTTGAGCTACAGGACGAACGACTTTTAAAACTTTTCTTTTAATAGGAAATAATTTTTCCATCCACCAGCCGAGCATGTCTGGAAAACTAAGCATTGCTAATGTTTCTCCTGTTGGAGCGCAATCAATGATGATAACGTCGTATGTGTTTTTTTTATAATAATCGAGCACGCGAAGTAAGCTAATTAAATCTTCCATACCAGGAAACATCGTTAATTCTTCTGTTGTAATATCATCAGCTGCTTTGGAAGTGAATAACAAGGTAATGTATTTCTGTAACTTTCCCCAACCTTTTTCCATTTCATAAATCGTATTAATCTCTTGTGCCCACAAGTTTTCGCGAATTTCTAATGGCTCAGAAGATAGCTTTATACCAAATGAATCTCCTAAACTATGAGCAGGATCTGTACTCATTACTAATGTTTTTAATCCTTGTTTTGCGCTTTGAAGTGCTGTTGCTGCTGAAATGCTAGTTTTTCCTACGCCGCCTTTACCTGTATACAAAATAATTCTCATCATTCTATCCCCTTTGTTTCGGTTATCGAATATTACGAACATCGAAGTATTTAAGTGAATAAAAACCCAGTTAGGGCTTTATCCCGCATTAACGGGCAGTAAGACTTCCGTCCAAAAATTCGGCTGGAGCAAAGAAATTAGGTGGGGGGCAACTGTCCGTAAATGCCCGATTGGTTCAACTAATAATCAGTGAGGGATGAGAAAACCCCTCACTGATTAAAGTTTCACTTTATTCAATCGGAATGTTTTTCATTCTAGGTGTAGAAACCTTTTCTTCTATTTTTTGCTGTGACGTAGCAATGTGATTCATAATTTTTTGGAAGATTTGTAGTAAGAATGCTTTTTCTTCTTCTGACAATGCTTCTGTCACTAGGCTAAAGTAATGGGCTGCATTTTGTTTTACTTCTTGAACGAGCATTACGCCGTTTTCTGTTAAACGAATTAATACAATGCGTCGATCGTTTTCATCACGGTACCGTTCAATATACCCCTTTTTTACAAGGCGATTTACAACACCTGTCGTTGTACTCATCGGTATATCAAGAAGGTCAGCAATTTTTGTCATTGTAATATCTGTATTTCGCTCCATCCAAAGTAAACAAAATACTTCTGTCTTGGAAAGTGTTAAATCAAGGCTTGCCCATTCTTCAGGATAGAAAAGTTTCTTGGCGTTATCTAGCAGTAAGTCTAAAAAGTGTTCATATTGCAACAATTAATTCCACTCCCGTATATTTCGAGGTTCGTAATATTTGTTTTTATTTTATGTAGAATAGAAATAAATGTCAATATTTTTAATTTATTTTTCAGATTAGACAGAAAACAATCTTTAAAAGGGCATTTTTTTATGATAGATTAATAAATAGAAAAAGAATTTTACATAAAAATCCATAACGGTAAATATATTTATCTATAATGGATGTGCATCTAACAAGGGGGATAATGATGAGAAGAAGAAATACGCAAGCGTTCACGTTTTTAGCATGGACTTCATTTGTTTGTGCGCTTTCAGGGATGCTAATTGGGATTTACACGTTAGATGAAACGCTTAGTGTAAAAGGGTACTATTTAATTGGAACGTTATTTTTAACGATGTCTTGTTTTGTATTACAAAAAACAATTCGTGATAATGAAGAAGATAACGAGAGATTTCCAAAAAATAAACCGTTAGATAAAGAGTAAATTGTAAAGAAAGGCGTTTGCCTTTCTTTTTTTATGTAAAAATGCCGTAAGTGCCATGTGTTGACTTGCTTGAAGTACTGAAAATTTGGTATCATCAATAGTATTGTAGATTGAACGATATATTATGGAGGTGGCCTAGCCGTGTCAAGAATTTCCGTTGAGAATGTAAAGCACGTAGCACATTTAGCACGTCTTGCAATTACTGATCAAGAAGCAGAAAAATTTCAAAAACAACTAGATGCAATAGTTACATTTGCAGAACAGTTAAATGAATTAGATACAACAGATGTAAAACCAACAACTCATGTATTAACTATGAAAAATGTTATGCGTGAAGATGTGCCAGAAAAAGGTTTACCAGTAGAAGAAGTATTAAAAAATGCACCGGATCACAAAGATAATCAAATCCGTGTTCCAGCAGTATTAGAATAGAGGAGGGGAATTTCGATGTCATTATTTGATCATTCTGTATCAGAGTTACATAAGAAGTTAAACAACAAAGAAATTTCCGTTACGGATTTAGTAGAAGCATCTTACAAACGTATTGCGGATGTTGAAGATAACGTAAAAGCTTTTCTTACATTAGATGAAGAAAATGCACGCGCGAAAGCGAAAGAATTAGATGCTAAGATCGGCGCTGAAGATAATGGTTTATTATTCGGTATGCCAATCGGTGTAAAAGATAACATTGTAACTAACGGTCTTCGTACTACTTGTGCGAGCAAAATGTTAGCAAACTTTGATCCAATTTACGATGCGACAGTTGTGCAAAAGTTAAAAGCTGCTGACACAGTTACAATCGGTAAATTAAATATGGACGAGTTCGCAATGGGTTCTTCAAATGAAAACTCAGGTTTCTACGCTACAAAAAATCCATGGAACTTAGATTACGTTCCAGGCGGATCTAGTGGTGGTTCTGCAGCAGCTGTAGCAGCAGGAGAAGTATTATTCTCTCTAGGTTCTGATACGGGTGGTTCTATTCGTCAGCCAGCTGCATATTGCGGTGTTGTAGGTTTAAAACCAACTTACGGACGCGTATCTCGTTACGGATTAGTAGCATTCGCATCTTCACTTGACCAAATCGGACCGATTACACGTACAGTAGAAGACAATGCATACTTATTACAAGCTATTTCAGGTATTGACCGCATGGATGCAACTTCTGCAAATGTTGAAGTTGGAAACTACTTAGCTGGTTTAACAGGCGATGTTAAAGGTTTACGCATTGCTGTACCGAAAGAATACTTAGGCGAAGGTGTTGGCGAAGAAGCTCGTGAGTCAGTACTAGCTGCTTTAAAAGTATTAGAAGGTATGGGCGCAACTTGGGAGGAAGTATCTCTTCCACACTCTAAATACGCTCTAGCAACGTATTACTTATTATCTTCTTCTGAAGCATCTGCTAACCTTTCACGCTTTGATGGCGTACGTTACGGTGTTCGTTCTGATAATGTAAATAACTTATTAGATCTTTACAAAAACACACGTAGCGAAGGTTTCGGTGACGAAGTAAAACGCCGTATTATGCTTGGTACATTTGCACTTAGCTCTGGTTACTATGATGCATATTACAAAAAAGCACAACAAGTACGTACATTAATTAAAAACGACTTTGAAAATGTATTTGCTAACTACGATGTTATTATTGGACCAACAACGCCAACTCCAGCATTTAAAGTGGGCGAAAAAGTGGATGATCCAATGACAATGTATGCAAACGACATTTTAACAATCCCAGTAAACTTAGCAGGTGTTCCAGCGATTTCTGTTCCATGTGGATTCGGTGCTAATAGTATGCCACTTGGATTACAAATCATTGGTAAACACTTCGATGAAGCGACAATTTACCGCGTTGCACATGCGTTTGAGCAAGCAACAGACTATCATACAAAAAAAGCAAGTCTGTAAGGAGGCGAGCATAGATGAATTTAGAAACAATTATTGGTTTAGAGGTTCACGTTGAGTTAAAAACAAATTCGAAAATTTTCTCTGCGAGTCCAACAGAATTCGGAGCAGAGCCAAATACACAAACGAGTGTAATTGACTTAGGATACCCAGGGGTACTTCCAACTTTAAATAAAGAAGCAGTTAACTTTGCAATGAAAGCTGCAATGGCATTAAACTGTGAAATCGCAACGGAAACGAAGTTCGACCGTAAAAACTATTTCTATCCAGATAATCCGAAAGCTTACCAAATCTCTCAGTTTGATAAGCCAATTGGAGAAAATGGTTGGATTGAAATCGAAGTAGATGGCAAAAAGAAACGTATCGGTATTACACGTCTTCATTTAGAAGAAGATGCTGGTAAATCAACGCATACAGCTGACGGGTCATTAGTAGACTATAACCGTCAAGGTATGCCTTTAATCGAAATCGTGTCTGAGCCAGATATGCGTACGCCAGAAGAAGCATACGCATACTTAGAGAAGTTAAAATCAATCATTCAATACACTGGCGTATCTGATTGTAAGATGGAAGAAGGTTCTCTACGTTGTGATGCGAATATTTCCCTTCGTCCAGTTGGACAAGAGAAATTCGGTACAAAAGCAGAACTGAAAAACTTAAACTCATTCACTTACGTACAAAAAGGTCTTGAGCACGAACAAGTGCGTCAAGAAAAAGAATTGTTATCTGGTGGTATCATCCAACAAGAAACACGTCGTTATGATGAAGCAACGAAGAAAACAATCTTAATGCGTATAAAAGAAGGATCTGACGATTACCGTTACTTCCCAGAGCCAGATTTAGTTGAACTTTATATCGATGATGCGTGGAAAGAAGAAGTGCGTGCTTCTATTCCAGAACTTCCAGATGCACGTAAAGCTCGCTATGTTGCTGAAATTGGATTACCAGCTTATGATGCACACGTATTAACATTAACGAAAGAGATGTCTGATTTCTTTGAAGCAACAATTACAGATGGAGCAGATGCGAAATTAACATCAAACTGGTTAATGGGTGAAGTACTTGCATACTTAAACAAACAACAAAAAGAATTAAAAGATGTTGCATTAACGCCTGCTGGTTTATCTAAAATGGTTCAATTAATTGAAAAAGGTACAATTTCTTCTAAAATCGCGAAGAAAGTATTTAACGAGTTAATTGAAAAAGGTGGAGATCCAGAAGAAATCGTTAAAGCGAAAGGTCTTGTTCAAATTTCTGACGAAGGTACACTTCGTAAAGTCGTAACAGAAATCCTTGATAATAATGAACAATCTATTGAAGACTTCAAAAACGGTAAAGACCGTGCAATTGGCTTCTTAGTTGGTCAAATTATGAAAGCGACAAAAGGACAAGCAAACCCACCGCTTGTTAACAAAATCTTACTTGAAGAGATTAATAAGCGATAAAATAAGAGAGAGATTCTTATTTTTGAATGCTAAAATAGTATAGATTCTTAAAGATTAAACAGAAAAAACACCCTTATTTGGGTGTTTTTTCTGAGTTAATCAAACGTTTGTTTAAATGGTGAAAAATAATTTAAATAAACGTTTGATTAACTGTCAAAAGTGAAAAAATGTTTGTATAGCAACTATGGTATGATAGTTGCAAAAAGGTGGGAATAATGATAAATCTAGACATAGAGGTTTTTTTTCATCTCATGAAATAATAGATAATTATTATTCGTTATATGTAAATTTTTATGGAAGAATGGATAGACATAAAGTGAAACTTTAATCAGTAGTGGGGGTGTTCATCCCCCGTTGATTATTAGCCTTCACCAATCGGGTTCTTACTGCCTGTTTGAGCGGGATAAAAGAAGGATAGGAAGATGAGAGGAGGTAGGCATAGGGATACTGAATAAGAATTCGGTGTATTCTTTTTTTCAATGAATAAGGAATTTCCTGTGCTAATAAATGATGAAACGAGCAAGGATTATTTATAACCCTACTTCTGGGCGTGAGCTATTTAAGAAGAGCTTACCAGAAGTATTACAAAAATTAGAACAAGCTGGATATGAAGCGTCTTGTCATGCGACGACTGGTCCTGGAGATGCAACTGTAGCGGCGAGACAAGCTGCGGATCGTAAGTTTGATGTTGTTATCGCCGCTGGTGGTGACGGTACGTTAAACGAAGTGGTAAATGGTTTAGTAGGACATGAGCATCGTCCGAAGTTTGGAATTATTCCAGTTGGAACGACAAATGACTTCGCACGTGCGATCGGTGTACCTCGCGCTATAGAAGAGGCAGCCGATATTATTTGTGAAGGGAAAACAGTTCCTTTAGATCTTGGTAGAGCGAATGATACATATTTCATTAATATTGCTGGTGGCGGCCGTATTACAGAATTAACATATGAAGTACCAAGCAAGCTAAAGACAGTATTAGGCCAACTTGCTTACTATTTAAAAGGAATAGAAATGTTACCATCATTACATCCAACATATGTTGAAATCGAGTATGATGGGAAGTTATTACAAGAAGAAATTACGATGTTTTTAATTACAAATACTCGTTCAGTTGGTGGATTTGAAAAAGTAGCACCGTATGCATCGATTAACGATGGATTATTTGACTTATTAGTGCTGAAAAAAGGTTCTATCGCTGATTTAATTAAAGCAGCAACACAAGCGCAGCGTGGGGAACATATTAACAATCCGAAAGTACTATACACACAAGCAAATCGAATTAAAGTGCATTCACCAGATAAACTAATGATTAATTTAGATGGTGAGTACGGTGGGGATGCCCCGATGGAATTCGAAAACATATATCATTGTCTGGAATTATTTGTTCCTGAACATCAAGAGGATGCCCTGTAAGGGCATCTTTTTTTATTAGAATTGTAAATTGGAAGTTAGTTTGATTTTTATGGTATTTTTACAATTCATTTATTTTATATCCATATTTTATTGATACACTGAAGAGGATAAGAAATGAGAGGTAGGGTGCTATGGAGAAGGTAAAAGCAATACTATTTGATAAAGATGGGACATTAATGGATTTTCACTCAATTTGGATAAAAGTAGCGGAAGAGCTTGTAGCGGAATGTATAAATTTATATCAATTACCAGAGTCAATGCAGCAAGCTTTATTAAAAGAGATTGGTGTGGATGGGGTATTTGTTCATCCAAGTAGCGCACTAGCGGCTGGAACAAGCCTCGATGTAGCAAAGGGGCTTTGTAAGTATATTAAGTCATCTAAGGAAGAGGAGATGCATGAATGGGTAAGTGAAAAATTATTTTCGCTTATGTACGAGCATCGTTCCTATATGAAAATGACGGCAGATCTACCAAGAATTTTACAAAGTTTAAAAGATAAAGGATTTATTTTAGGTGTTGTTACAGCTGATGATTTTGCGCCGACAGAATTATTTTTAAAACAATATCAATTAGAATCCTTTTTTGATTATATTGTAGCTTCTGATACGTTTCCGGCACAGAAACCTGATAAAAGAATTATAGAATCCTTTTGTGAAAGGTTTCATTTAGAGGCATGTGAGGTGGCAGTCGTTGGAGATACGCCAACCGATCTATATTTAGCTAAAAACGGTGGTGATTGTTATGCTATTGGAGTACTATCTGGTACGGGGGACCGTAAAACTTTAGAACCACTTGCGGACTTAGTCGTAGAATCTGTTGGTGAGTTTATTTCTCATTCAGGTGAGTTTATTTGGGAACAAGGAAAGTCTAGTATGCAAGGGAAATAAGTCTATAAAGACTCTTGATGAGTCTTTATAGACTTATTTTTTATGCCTGGATACAAAGAGTATAGGATGAATACTAGAACGGAAAGTTGGCATGTATTTTGCAATAAAAAGAGAAAACAATGTAAAGAAAAGGATGGGGTACGCAATGAACACAAAAAAATTTGCTAAAGTAAATGAACAAATTCCAGGACCAAAAGCAGCAACTTTATTAGAGCGCCGCCAAAATATAGTACCAAAAGGAGTAAGTAACGGCATATCAACGTTTGTACAATCTGCAAATGGAGCTCTTGTAACAGATGTTGATGGTAATCAGTATATTGATTTTGCTGGGGCAATAGGGACAATTAATGTAGGGCATTGTCATCCGGCTGTTAAAGAAGCACTTCATAAACAAGTAGATCAATACATTCATACGGGATTTAATGTCATGATGTATGAGCCATATATTGAATTAGCGGAAAAGCTTGCTGCATTAGCGCCAGGAAGTTTTGATAAACAAGTACTATTTTTAAACAGTGGTGCTGAAGCGGTAGAGAATGCAGTGAAAATCGCCCGTAAATATACGAAAAGATCAGGTATTATTGCGTTTTCTAAAGGTTTCCACGGGCGTACATTGATGACAATGACGATGACAAGTAAAGTAAAGCCATATAAATTTGGATTCGGTCCATTTGCTCCAGAAGTATATAAAGCGCCATTCCCATATGAATACCGTCGTCCAGAGGGGTTAACGGAAGAGCAGTACGATGATTTTATCATTGAAGAGTTTAAGAACTTCTTTATATCAGAAGTAGCACCAGAAACAATTGCAGCTGTTGTTATGGAGCCGGTTCAAGGGGAAGGCGGATTTATCGTCCCAAGTAAGAAATTTGTTCAAGAAGTACGCAATATTTGTTCAGAACATGGCATCTTATTTGTAGCGGATGAAATTCAAACTGGATTTAGCCGTACAGGAAAATACTTTGCAATTGATCATTATGATGTCGTTCCAGATTTAATTACAGTGTCTAAGTCATTAGGAGCTGGTGTACCGATAAGCGGTGTTATTGGACGTAAAGAAATTATGAATGAGTCTGCACCTGGAGAGCTTGGTGGAACGTATGCAGGAAGTCCATTAGGATGTGCGGCTGCATTAGCGGTTCTGGATGTAATAGAAAAAGAAAAATTAAATGATAGAGCGATAGAATTAGGAAAAGTCGTAATGGACCGATTCCAAGAGATGAAAAATAAATATAATTGCATCGGTGATGTGCGCGGATTAGGGGCAATGTGTGCATTTGAGATCGTTCAAGATCGTAAGACGAAAGTGCCTGACAAAATATTAACAGCTAATTTGTGTGCGGAAGCAAATAAACGAGGATTACTTTTATTATCTGCGGGGACATATGGAAATGTTGTCCGTGTATTAATGCCATTGGTTATTACAGGTGAGCAACTTGAGGAAGGTTTAACGATTATTGAAGAATCATTACAAGCTTGTTATGAGCAAGCAAATATCGCCCGTGTATAAAAACTGAATGATAAATCGCAAACATTCTAGCTGACTCTATATAAAATGCAGAAAATTCACTTTATAATAAAGGTAGTGAAGTGAATCGATGGATTTGAAGTTAGGGGTGGCTAGGATGGTTGCAGAAAAGGAACGAGTGTTAATGGATTTAAAAGATGTATTTGAATATGCGTTTGACGAAATTTTTGTTACAGATGAGCAGGGAATCGTTGTCCGTGTAAATAGTACATGCGAAAGGCACTATCAACTAGCTGCTGAAGAGTTAGTAGGTAAACATGTAAAGGAACTACAAAAGGATGGAATCTTTTATCCATCTGCAACATTAGAAGTAATTGAAAAAAAGAGACCGATTGAACTCGTTCAAACGACGAAATCGGGAGAGTATTTACATGTTCGGACGAGGCCAGTTTTTGATGATGAGGGAAATTTAAGAAGAGTGATTAGTTATTCTCGAGATCTTACTGAACTCTATCAATTACGACAAAAGGTAGAGGAAATGGATAATCAGTTAAAAACATACAAAAAAGAATTAAGGGAAACATATGAACATGAAGGACTTATTTTTAAAAGCATTGCTATGCAAAAAATAATAGAAACGATTAAAAAAGTATCTGTGGTAGATAGTACTGTTCTCGTTTTAGGTGAGACAGGCGTGGGAAAAAGCCGCTTAGTACGTCATCTACATGAAGTAAGTCACCGGAAGAATGAAAGTTTCTATGAAATTAATTGTGCGGCTTTGCCAACAAATTTAATTGAATCGGAGCTTTTTGGATATTCAGGTGGGTCTTTTACAGGTGCAAATCGTGAAGGGAAAAAGGGATTATTAGAGTCAGCACATAAAGGGACTCTTTTCTTAGATGAAATTGGTGAAATGCCGCTTGAAATTCAAGCGAAGCTTCTGCAAGTATTGCAAGAAAAAACATTTCGTCCTATAGGCGGAAGAGAATTAAAAAAGGTGGACGTTCGAATTGTAGCGGCAACAAATAGAGATTTAAGTGAGATGGTGAAACGAGGAACATTTCGGAAAGATTTATATTATCGTCTGAATGTCATTCCGATTTCAATTCCGCCACTTCGGGAAAGAACAGAAGACATTTTACCACTCGTTTATCATTATTTACAGCACTTTAATAAAAAGTACGGACGTGATGTAAAGTTAGCACCTAGTACGTTACAAATGTTTGTTGGATACCCGTGGGAGGGAAACAATAGAGAAATAGAGAATGTAATTGAAAGAATTGTTATTACTGCTGACGATGTCGTTACGATAGAGGATTTACCAATAGCAATGCAGGAATCAACAGTTGAACAGTCAGGTCAAAGTCTCTATAAAATGTTGGAAGAAGTGGAACGAAATATTATTTTAAAAGCGTATAAAACATGTGGATCAAGCTATAAAGTAGCAGAGTTTTTAAAAATAAGTCAATCTGCTGCCACTAGGAAGATTAAGAAGTTCATAGAGGAGGAAGAAAACATTGGATAAAAAATCGACGTTTGTAAATGTAGAGAAAAAAGCGATGTATATAAATGGTGAGTGGATTACACTGCAAGAGCAAATCGAAGTAAACAATCCAGCAACGAAAGAAATATTTGCAACTGTACCAAAGGGCGGGATAACAGAGGCAAAGCAAGCCGTTGATGCGGCGCATGAGGCTTTTAAAACATGGTCAAAATTAACAGCCGCGGATCGTGCAACGAAATTAAAAAAGTGGTTCACACTTATTGATGAAAATAAAGAAGAAATCGCAGCGATTATGACGAAGGAGCAAGGAAAGCCGTTTGCAGAAGCGCTTGGTGAAGTGAATTATGCAAATAGCTTTGTTGAATGGTATGCAGAAGAAGGGAAGCGCGTATACGGTGAAATGATTCCTGCTTCTCATCCGAACAAACGTATTTTAGTTATGAAGCAACCAGTTGGGGTTATGGCAGCTATTACACCGTGGAACTTCCCAGCGGCTATGATTACGAGAAAGGTAGCTCCAGCGCTTGCAGCAGGTTGTACAGCAGTTGTAAAGCCTGCAAGTCAAACACCGTTAACTGCATTGAAGTTAGCTGAATTAGCACACGAAGCGGAAATTCCAAAAGGTGTAATAAACATTGTAACAGGTAGTGCAAAAGCAATTGCTGATACGTGGATGGAAGATGAGCGCGTTCGAAAAGTGTCCTTTACAGGATCAACGGAAATTGGGAAAGAGTTAATGGCTAGCGCTGCGCAAACGATGAAAAAAGTTTCATTAGAATTAGGTGGTCACGCTCCATTTATCGTAATGAATGATGCAGATTTAGATAAAGCGGTAGAAGCCGTTATTGGTTCGAAATTCCGTAATGCAGGACAAACGTGTATATGTACAAACCGAGTATTCGTTCAAGAAGAAGTATACGAAGTATTTGTAGAGAAGTTCCAAAAGGCAGTAGGGCAACTTAAAGTCGGAGAAGGATTCGGTGCGGGAACTACTGTAGGACCACTTATTGATGAGAATGCAGTTTCAAAAGTACAAGAACATATTGAAGATGCAGTTCAAAAAGGTGGAGAACTTTTATATGGAGGCCAACAGGTTACAGAGCTAGATGGACATTTCATTCAGCCGACTGTAATTGGATTGGCAAATGATACAATGCTTTGTATGACTGAAGAAACATTTGGACCAGTTGCACCAGTTGCGAAATTTAAAACAGTTGAAGAAGTAATTGAACGTGCAAATAATACACCATACGGTTTAGCTGCGTATATTTTTACGAAGGATATTAGCCAAGCGTTCCAAATTAGTGAAGCGCTAGAGTACGGTATTATCGGTTTAAATGATGGTCTTCCGTCAGTTGCACAAGCGCCGTTCGGTGGGTTTAAAGAAAGTGGTATCGGGCGTGAAGGCGGTCATTTCGGCATCGAGGAATATTTAGAAATCAAATACATTTCATTAGGATTATAAGTAGTACACTAGAATCTCTATAAGGTAACAGAGAAGGAGATTCCAGTATGATATATTGGCTATTATTACTTGTTACAATTATTTTTGAAGTAGCTGGAACGATTGCGATGAAATTATCGAATGGCTTAACAAAGCTTGTTCCAAGTGTACTTATTTTCGTTTGTTATGGTATTTGTTTCAGTATCTTTGCTATCGTTGTAAAAAAGATTCACTTAAGTATTGCTTATGCGATCTGGTCTGGCCTAGGGACACTACTTATTACGATTATTAGTATATACTTCTTTAAAGAGCATATTAACTTATTCCAAGCGTGTTGTATTTTATTTATCGTTTTAGGTGTAATTGGACTTAAAGTATCATCGGCATCATGAGAGCTATCTTGTGTAGAAGATAGCTTTTTTCTATTTGTGAAGTTAGCAATTAATACGACAAAATATGACAAGAAAGTGTGAAGGGTTTTGTTATGATACATATGAAATGTTGTCTTATGTGGAGGAAAAAGTATGTTAAAAAAGGTGAGTCAAATTGTTTTAATTTGTGGCATAGTTTTTAGTTTAAGTGCTTGTACCGAGACTGAAAATAGTAATGAAAGTAAACAAGAGAACGTTCAAGAAAAAATTTATAAAATAGGTGAGACAGTAGATGTAGATGGTTTGCAAGTAACTCTCGATTCAGTCCAATTAGGGTATCCAGATTACACCATAGATAAAAAGAAAGATGATATTTTAGGGATTGTTTTCACGGTGAAAAATAATAGTAAAAAAGAAATACCTTTTGCATTTTACGAATTTGAGATTACAAATAAGAAAGGTACAAAGTTTAAAGAATATAAATATGATAGCTTCATTAGTAAAAAGGTAGCACCAGATGAAAAAATCCAAGACATCATGCGATTTGATGTAGATAAAGAAAATACATATATCGCCACATACAGGCCGGAGTTTACACGTGAGAATAGAACGATAAAATTTGAATTGAAACCAAATAAATAAAAAACACATTGGATTATCCAATGTGTTTCTTTATGGTAATTAATTTAAAACGCCCAGTTACCTTTACGGAAGATAGGCTCATGTCTGCCATCAGCTGTAATACCGTCAATATCAAGCTCAGCTGATCCAATCATGAAGTCGTTGTGTGTGATACTAGCGTTTGCTCCGTTTTCAGCAAGTTCTTCTTTAGACATTGTTTTTCCGCCAACTAAGTTAAATGCATAAGCATTTCCGATTGCAAGGTGGCAAGATGCATTTTCGTCAAATAGTGTATTGTAGAATAAAACATTTGTGTTTGAAATTGGTGAGTCATGAGGTACTAAAGCTACTTCTCCTAAGAAGTGAGAACCTTCATCTGTTTCTACTAAATGTTTTAAAGCTTCTTCACCAGCTTCAGCTTTATAGTCTACGATACGTCCGTTTTCAAATGTTAACGTGAAATTATCGATAATATTACCTGCAAATACTAACGGTTTTGTACTAGAAACTTGGCCGTTTACACCTGTTTTAAGTGGCATTGTAAATACTTCTTCAGTTGGAATATTAGCCATAAATGGTACGTTCTTTTCATTTAAGCTACCGGCACCAGCCCATACATGTTTTTCTGGAAGTTCGATTGTTAAATCTGTTCCAGGACCTGTATAGTGAAGAGCTTTATAATGCTTTTCGTTTAAGTAATCCACTTTTGTATGTAATGTTTCATCATGTTCTTTCCATGCTTCTACAGGATTTTCTAAATCAGCACGAGTAGCTTTGAAAATAGCATCCCATAACTTTGCTTCTTGTTCATCTGGCGCTACGTCAGGGAATACTTTCGCAGCCCATTCTTTCGTAGGAACAGAAATTACACACCAACTTACTTTATCGGCTTGTACGTAATCACGGTATACTTTCATCGCTTCACCAGCTACTTTATGAGCTGTTGCGATACGTGTTGCTTCTACACCTTTTAATAAATCAGGGTTTTCTGCATAGATAGACATAAATGCAGCGCCTTCTTTTGCTAATTCTTCACGAGCATGTGCTTTCCAAGAAGGGAATTCAGCAAATGCTTCTTCAGGAGCTAGATCGAACTTTAAGCGTGTTAACGTCTCATCATTCCAATCAACATATACGTGTTTTGCACCAGATTTATATGCTTTTTCTGTAACGCGGCGTACGAATTGTACAGCTTCAAGAGGTGCGCTAATTGATAAAGTTTGTCCGGGTTGAATATTAACACCAACATTAACTGCAAGGGCAGCATACTTCTCTAACGTTTGTTCAAATGACATATGTATAATCTCCTTTAGTTTGAAAGATTTCTTACTATATATAATACAAGAAAATTCTAAAAATATATATAAATATAAAGTAAAAAGAGAGCTCAAAATGTATTGAGCTCTCACATTTATTTAATGGAAGAAGCGAACTGTTCAACTGTAGTTGTATGGTGTATACGAACACGTTTCATTTTTAGCAACTCATCTGGTTCACCTTTCGTAATGAACTTTCCAGGCTTTGTTGTCGTCGCAAATTGATAATATTTCTTCGTTTCTGTAATGACTTTATCATCTACATGGCCGAATGGATAAGCAATTGCGATAACGGGCTTACCTGTTATTTTTTCTAGCTTTTCTTTCGATCCTTTTAATTCTTCTTCGTAGTTTGTAATCTTCGGTAAATCAGCATGTGTTGCTGTATGAGACTGCACTGAGAAAATACCGGAATCAACCATTTCCTTTATTTCATTTGTAGAGAGAGAACTTTCAACATCGACATTATCAACAATCATATATTCTGTTGCTGTCGGCTTGAAAGTATCGTCTTTTAGTTTTTGCAAAATATGAAATGCAGTCATATTATTTTTCATACCATCGTCAAATGTAACAAAAATTGGCTTGTTGACTTTATTAATATCGCCCCAGCGTTCAAACGTTAATAATGTATAACCGTTATCTTTTAAATATTTCATTTGGCCTTCAAAGTTAGCAGGTGATACGAATAAGTCTTTAATGCCTTGTCCATGATAATCATCGATTGCATGGTACATAAGAACGGGAACCTTTTGCTCGAAAGTAATAGCAGATTTTGTGAGTGAGATGATTTTTCCATCTTCCTTGACTCCTGTTGCTTCAATTTGGAACTCACCGCGTTTTCCTTCAAATTCTTTTATGTCAAATGGAAGTGTAAATTGTTTCTCCTTTTCTTTAGAAGAAAAAGATTTAGCATGTTCCTTTCCATCCGCAGTGCGCCAAATTTTATATTGTACTTCGGTTAGAGAATCTTTTATTTCTGTAATATGGATACTTGTGTTTGTAGAATCGTGTGTAATCGGATTATAAGAAATTTTACCTTGTTCTTGCACAGTCTCCTCTTGTTTTTTAACTTCTTGAACCTTTTTCTCTTTTTTAGGTTCTGGACTTATAGTGCTAGTATTACATCCTGCTAGAATAGCAGACGTACATAAAGCAATTGTTGCGTATTTTCTCATAAAATCACCTTCTATTGTGTAGTATGTTGCATACTTATATTTAAAATCCCCACCGCTGTAAGAGCGGTGGGGACTTACCCTTGTTTATCGTATCATTTTTAGATGGGGGATAGGTTAGTGACTGTAAACAGATCTCTTCTTTCATTTTTTAGTAAGATTTAAAATATCTTATGGTTTACTTTATAAGAGATGCGAATTTCTCCATTGACATATCAGGTCCTACAAAATGGCGTTTAATTAAGAGTTGCTCGTTTGGGGTGCCTTTTGTAATATGATTGCCGTGATCGGTAGTTACTGCGAACTCATAATGTTTTTTTGTTTCTTCGACAGCTGGGTCATTATAAGAGCCGACTGGGTAGGCGAGAGCGATGACCTTTTTACCGGTAAGAGTTTCAATTTTTTCTTTAGAACCGCTTAATTCCTCATCATAATTACCTGAATGAGCCATCATTGTATGATTTGCAGTATGAGATTGAATAGAAAAAATACCTGAATCTATCATTTGTTTTATATCATCTGTTGATAGACGGTTCGGTTTGTCTATCTCATTTGAAGTAAGAAATTCAGTTGCTGCAGGTTGGAATGTATCATCTTTTAATTTTTGTAAAACATGAAGAGCATTCATATTATTTTTTCGACCATCATCCATTGTTATAAAAATAGGTTTATTAACACGGTTTATATCATTCCAACGTTCAAATGTGAGCATCGTATAACCGTTATCTTTTAAATACTGCATATGTTTTTCGAATTGTTCAGGCGGTACGTATAAGCCGTAATCACCATCACCTGGTCCAGGGTATTTTTCAATCGCATGATACATCAAAAATGGTACATGTTGCTGGAATGTAATTTTAGATGTTACTAGATTTGTTTCCGTATTATCTTCTTTAATCCCTACTGTTTCAATTTGAAATTCTCCACGTTTTAAATGAAATGTTTTTAAATGAAGTGGGAGGGCAAAATCACGATCTTTTTCTTGTGAAGTAAAAGTTTGTTTGCTTTCAGGTCCATCGGCAGTACGCCAAATATTGTAACGTACTTGTTTAAATGAATCTCTTAAGTTTTTTGTATAAAGCGTGGTGTTTTGTGCGTTATATTCATACGAATCCCATGTGATAGCCCCTTGCGTTAAAGGGATTTCTACTGTTTTTGCTTGTGCTTTTTTTGGTTCAACTGCTTGTTCCGCTGTTGTTTCTTTTATTTGTTTATCACTAGCATTACTAGTGTTACAACCTACGAGAATAGCAGAGGAAAGTAAAGCGATATATGTATATTTCTTCATTCTATCATCCTTCTATTGTGTTTTAATTATAGTCACTTATACCCTTGTCCATCATATCATCATAGAATATATAGGGGAATACATTTTTGGAATAATTCGGAAAGGGGTCTTACGTTTTTTTGGAGTAGTTTATATATAGAAGATAGTAAAAAACTCCACTCAAACTTCATTTAGAAAAATAGAAGTAAGGTGGAGTTTTTTATTAGATAAATAATCCAGCGATTGTCGCAGATAAAATAGAAGCAAGTGTTGACGCGAATAGCATTTTCCAACCAAATTTAGATACGACGCTTCCTTGTTTTTCAGAAAGGGCACGGATTGTACCAACAATCGCACCAATTTGGCTAATACTTGCGAAGCTAATTAAGAATACTGTAACGATTCCAACTGTACGTGGAGCTAATGTTGTAACTGTTTCTTTTAAATCAAGGATTGCTACAAACTCGTTTAATACAATCTTCGTACCCATAATACCACCAGCTGGGATAATATCTTGAGTTGGAATACCCATTAAGAATGCGAATGGAGCAAGTATATAACCGAAGATTTGTTGTAACGTAATAGCATGTCCCATTGCACCTGAAGCTGCGCTAATTACGTAGTTTACAACTTCCATAACACCGATGAAAGCAATCATTAATGCAGCAACGATCCCAGCTACTTTTAACCCGTCAAGCGCACCGTTAATCATTGCGCCAATAAAACTGTCTCCAAATAGAGTTCTATCAAATTTTTGAATCACTTCGTCTTCTTTTTTCGTATCAACTGGTGTTAATAACGAACAAACGATTAAGCTTGAGAATAAGTTTAGCGGAAGAGCAGCTAGTACATATTTCGCATCTAACATCATTACGTATGATGCTGTAACAGAAGCAGAAACGGAGCTCATCGCAGAACAACAAATAATAAACATACGGTTTTTGTTAAAATGCTGTAAATCATTTTTAATAACGATTAACGCTTCACTTGAACCGAAGAATACAGAGTTTACTGCGTGGAATGATTCAACGCGTGGTAAACCAGTAATTTTTGAAATTGCACCGCCGACAACGCGAACAATAAATGGTAAAACACCTAAATAACTAAAGATCGAAAGTAGTGCTGAGAAAAATACGATAATTAATAATACATTTAAGAAAAAGACAAAATCTCTTTGAATCCCATTAAAGAGAAAATCGACACCTGTCGTACCAAGTTTAATTAGTTTGTTGAAAACTTTACTAATGAAAATAATGATTTGTTGACCAACCTTTGTAGCAAACATAAACCAACCGATTAAAATTTGGAAACCAATCATAATTGCAATTGCGCGGAAGTTGATTTTACTTTTGTTGTTTGACAAAGCAAAACATAAACCTAAAACGACAAGAATACCGATAATGCTCATTACATATTGCATGTAGTTGCCCCTTTCAGAAGTTCGTATAAAGTTTGTACATAAAACGCTCGTTATATTACTAAAAATAAAACAAAGAGGTTTTATGTCATACGTAAGATGTCTGACCTTTTAGAAAAGTAAAAATAAAAAAAGACCCATATGGATTCACTTTCATCTATGAGAGAAAGCTAATCAATATGAGTCCTTTTTTGCGCATAGGCTAATATTCATTAGTTTTCCCCATAGTCCAGCAATTTAAGGTTGCCGGGTAGAAACTCTCGATCCATATTATCGAGTATATATGAGGTAACATCGTCCGTATTAAATTAGTAGTAGCGTAACATTACTAGAGAACTATCGTCAATAGCTTTTTTTCTTCCAATAGAAATAGACCATATAAGTATGATAAAATGTAACGCAGTGTTATGAAAAAGAGAGGTCGGAAAATGAGTACAAAAATGACGCCACCAGTTGAAAAAAACGAGTTTATAGATGTAGTATTTGAAGATTTAACACACGATGGTGCCGGTGTTGCGAAAATAAAGGGTTATCCTATTTTCGTTAAAAACGGACTACCAGGTGAAGAAGCACAAATTAAAATTATTAAAGTGAAGAAAAACTTCGCGTTTGGTCGTTTGATAAAACTTCATACAGAGAGCCCGTATCGTAAAGATGCAGAATGCCCAGTATACAACCAGTGCGGCGGTTGTCAGCTTCAGCACTTAACATATGAAGGACAATTACAAGCGAAAGAAAAACAAGTACGTGACGTTATGCAGCGTATCGGCGGGTTAAGCGATGTCCCTGTTCATCCTGTACTAGGCATGAAAAACCCATGGGTATACCGTAATAAAGCACAAGTACCGATTGGGGAACGTGAAGGCGGACTTGTAGCTGGCTTCTATCGTCAAGGAACGCATGACATCATTAATATGGAATCATGCTTAATTCAGGCAGAAGAAAACGATGCATTAATTCAAGAAGTGAAACGTATTTGTGAGAAACATGGTATCTCGGCATACAATGAAGAGCGTAACAAAGGAACACTACGCCACGTAATGGCTCGCTACGGACAAGTAACAGGGGAAATTATGCTTGTCTTCATTACACGTACAGCAGAATTACCAAACAAAAAAGCAATCATTGAGGAAATTGCAGCGAAATTCCCAGAAGTAAAATCAATCGTTCAAAACGTAAATACGAAACGAACAAACGTTATTTTCGGTGATACAACGACAGTACTGTACGGATCAGAATATATTTATGACTTTATCGGTGACATTGAATTCGCGATTTCAGCACGTTCATTCTATCAAGTCAACCCAGAACAAACGAAAGTGCTATACGATAAAACGCTAGAATACGCAAAGTTAGATGGTAACGAAACAGTAATTGATGCATATTGCGGAATCGGATCAATCTCTTTATTCCTAGCGCAAAAAGCGAAAAAAGTGTACGGCGTTGAAATCGTCCCAGAAGCAATCGAAGACGCAAACCGTAACGCAGCACTAAACAACATGACAAACGCTGAATTTGGCGTAGGAGAAGCAGAAGTAGTCATTCCAAAATGGTACAAAGAAGGCGTAATCGCCGACACAATGGTCGTAGACCCACCGCGTAAAGGTTGTGACGAAGCGCTATTAAACACAATCATCGACATGAAACCAAAGCGCGTCGTATACGTATCATGTAACCCAGCAACATTAGCACGCGACTTAAAAGTACTAGAAGAAGGCGGATATAAAACACAGGAAGTACAGCCTGTTGATATGTTCCCGCATACGACTCATGTGGAGTGTGTGGCTTGGCTTAAGTTGGTATAATAGAAAAGCAGTTGATATAGGAAAAATCTATACCATCTGCTTTTTGCTTTACAAAAATACCATTCATAAGCGATTTTAGTTAAAATAAATATTGCTGATTTTCACAAATTATAAATTGAGAGTTTGAAATTGCATTCATAATGAGAGGATTTGAATTTGAAATGATAGATAATTTTTGGCGTGAATTACCACGACCATTTTTCGTACTTGCACCAATGGAAGATGTGACAGACGTCGTTTTCCGTCACGTAGTAAGTGAAGCTGGCCGACCGGATGTATTCTTCACAGAGTTTACAAACTCGGATAGCTATTGCCATCCAGAAGGTATGAAAAGTGTACGTGGCCGTTTAATTTTTACAGAAGATGAACAACCAATGGTAGCACATATTTGGGGAGATAATCCTGAATATTTTCGTCAAATGAGTATAGGTATGGCAGAGTTAGGATTTAAAGGTATCGATATAAATATGGGATGCCCAGTACCGAATGTAGCATCGAGAGGAAAAGGTAGCGGCCTTATTCTACGTCCAGACGTTGCAGCAGAATTAATTCAAGCAGCAAAAGCGGGCGGATTACCTGTCAGCGTAAAAACGCGACTTGGCTTTAAAGAGTTAAGTGAGTGGGAAGATTGGTTAACGCATATTTTTAAACAAGATATTGCAAACCTTTCTATTCATTTACGTACAAGAGAAGAAATGAGCCAAGTAGATGCGCACTGGGAACTAATTCCGGAAATTAAAAAATTACGTGACCGCATTGCACCAAATACGTTAATAACAATCAATGGAGACATTCCTGACCGTCAAACTGGAATGGAACTTGCTGAAAAATACGGTATTGATGGCGTTATGATCGGGCGAGGTATTTTTAAAAATCCGTTTGCTTTCGAAAAAGAGCCAAGAGAGCATAGCAGTAAAGAACACTTAGATCTTTTAAGACTACAGCTTGATTTACAAGATCAATATGCAGAAGTACTGCCACGCTCAATCACGGGACTTCATCGCTTCTTCAAAATTTATGTAAAAGGATTCCCTGGAGCTGCGGAACTAAGAAATCAATTGATGAGCACGAAATCGACTGATGAGGTGCGTGCGTTGCTTGATAAGTTTGAGGCAAGTGTTAACACGGCTGGAGATAGTGAAACAGTGTAACTTTTGAAAGTTAGAGCTGCTGGGGTGTATCGATTTTATGAGCGTTTGTTTCAGTTTAATTAAGGTGAGCTGTATCATAAGTAATTGAGGTATTCTATGTAAAACAGGGGGAAGAAAAGAATACAGGAGAAAATCGGAAATGGCAGGTTGATCTTGATTTTCACTGATATTATCATGTTTATTTTATTATGCCTATAATTGGAGGCCATGTGAATGTTAAGTGATCAGGCGAGATATTCTAGGCTCGCGAATATAACAAAAATAATAAATACAAAATTAGAACTACGTGAAGTATTGCAGCGTGTAACAATGGCGATATCAGAGGAGATTGTTAGGTGCAATGCTGTTGGAATTTATTTACCCCAGGAAGATGGAACATTTAGAGGGTTTGCAGGAAAACCAGAGACCATAAATGGTGTAACGCTCGATACGCAAGTAATTGATCCTGAAATAGACTTACTGGCAAAAGAAGTTATTGAAACCAAAAAAACGATCTATATTCCTGATACCTCAAAGGATCATCGGCCGGATCCTAGACCAGTTGATGCGTTCAAAATTAAGTCCTTATTAGCCTTGCCTATCTCATTCGGGCAAGAGTTATTTGGTCTGGTTTTTTTATTTGATTATGGAACTCCAATGAACTTAACAGATTCAGAAATTCAAAGTGTTGAAGCTTATGTAAATATGGCTGCGGTCGCAATTCAAAACGCAAATAATTTAACACAAAAGGAAAACCTTATTGCCGAGAAGCAGTTGTTACTAAATGTTACCCGTGATTTATCAATGTGTTCCTCGATACAGGAGAGTTTTGATAAATGTTTTTTTTACTTAGGACAGATTTTAGAGAGTAAAAACGTGGCTGCCCACCTTTTAGACCCGTTAGACAAAAAAACGATTAAAACAACGAAGTTAAGTAAGGACTGTAATTGGACAGAAGTGGATTGGATGGAAAAAAGCTATGACGCCAAAATCCAAGAGGTTATTCAAACAAAAAATATAGATAGTAAGGGTCTTTTGATGATCCCATTGGTTTCAATGGGAGAAGTATTAGGGGTAATTGTTGTTGGTAAAGAGGGAAAATTTTATAATTACGATAATTCCCAAATTCAATTGGCAAAATCTATCGTTGATGCCACAGCTCCTACGTTTTCAAACTTGTTATATATGGATCAACTTGAAAGCATGGTGGAAGAGCGAACGAGAGAACTAGCTGCTGCTAATGAAAAAATTACAAGTGTGATCGAAAGTATTACGGATGGATTCTTTACTTTGAATAATAAATGGGAATTTACGTACGTAAATAAGCATCAATATTTTCCACAAAGAAAAACAGCAAAAGATGTATTAGGCAAGAATATACGGGAGGTTTTCCCGAGTAGCGTCGACACAGTTATGTATAAGGAATTTCATAGTGCAATGTCAGAGCGAACTACAGTTCATTTCGAATTTCTTTCTATATCTGATGAATATTGGTACGAAGTTAGTGCATACCCGTATGATGATGGTATTTGTTGTATTTTTAAAAACATAACGGAAAAAAAGCAATATGAGCAGGAATTGAAAAGGTTATCAAACATAGATTTAATAGGGCAAATGGCAGCAGGTATTAGCCATGAGATTAGAAATCCAATGACAACAGTACGAGGATTTTTGCAGTTATTAAAAAAAGAGAACATCTATGAGAAACATAATAAATACTTTAATTTAATGATAGAAGAACTTGACCGCTCCAATTCTATTATTACTGAATTTCTCTCAATGGGTAATACAAAGAAATCGGATTTGCAGATGTTAGATTTAAATTTAATTATCCATGATACGATTCCTTTAATAAAGATTGATACGCATAATCAAAATAAATATATTCAAGTCGATACAAATGACATTCCGGAATTACTTTTAAATCGTAACGAGATACGGCAATTATTAATAAACCTATACCGTAATGGCTTAGAAGCGATGAGCACAGGGCAAGTTCTAACCATCAGTACCTACAAGGAAGGTCAAAATTGTGTGGTGCTTGCAGTGCGTGATCAAGGAAAAGGTATCAGACCTGAAGTATTAGAGAAACTGGGTACTCCATTTTACACGACCAAAGATAATGGAACTGGATTGGGGCTAGGTATATGTTATGCCATTGCTGCCCGTCATAATGCAAAAATAGAAATTCAAACAGGATCGGAAGGCACGACTTTTTTTGCTAAATTTAACTATGCAAATAATAAATAATAACCTCGTTTAGATTAGTTACGGTGAACCGTAACGCAAATAAAAAGTAAAACCTAAGTAAACATAATCAATATATTTCACCTGAATTTTGCGTAACATTCATGTTTGAGTTGCCCACTAAATTAGAGTTGCATAAAAAGAAATGGACTAACCTATATTAGGTTAGTCCATTTTCAAGTGTGTTAATTAATAGTGAATCTCCCTTCTGTACTTTTAGGAGCTTTTCGGTATTAGCTCCTGACTCTCCATATGTATATTCTGTTAGCATTGGGTCCTCATGTCCGAAATTTCGTTCAGCATTTTTATACCCAATTAAATAATTTAATTGGGTATAAATGGATAATACCAAGTGCCTAAACAACATATGTTGCTGTTTTAAAATCATCCCCAAAAGCATTAATCCACCTAAGACTACAAAACCTCCCCCTAAAATGTTAAAGTAGTAACTTGACGACATTAATTTATACATGCTAAAAGCATTACTATAATCAATATTTCAGGAGGCAAAACAATGGCAATGAGCAACAACGATATATTAAAGAGAGTAAGATATGCTTTAGATATAAGAGATATAGATATGGTGGAAATCTTTAAACTTGGCGGGATGGAAGTAACGAAAGAAGACGTAGTTGATATGCTTACAAAAATAAAAAGAGCTCCTCAGCATGAACCTGAAGATGCTGATATAATCGAAGATGAGTACGTAAAAACATGCGATATGATGATGTTAGAGGCATTTTTAAATGGATTTATTACTTTAAAAAGAGGAAAGCAAGATCCGAAACCAGGACAACCGGCACCTGTACAGAGCAAGGAGAGTGCCAATAACCTTCTTCTAAAGAAAATGAAAATTGCACTATCGTTAACGACTGAGGATGTGCTTGATATATTAGATAGCGTAGGAGTTACGGTGACAAAAGGAGAATTAGGCGCCTTATTAAGAAAGAAAGGCCATAAGAATTACAAAGAGTGCGGCGATAGATACGCAAGGAATTTCATTAAAGGATTAGCTGTAAAGTATAGAGGATAATGAGTTTGTTAAAGCAGTAAATGATATAATAAGTAGAGTAGGACGTTTGTATCCTACTCTTTTTTATTTGTAAAATAATACGCTAGGTGATGAAATGATACATACATATTTAGGTGAGACAATTAATTTTCATATAACTTATAAGAAGAAAAAGTCCGTGCGTCTTTTTGTAGATTCGTACGGAAATGTGGAAGTGCAAGCTCCAAAAGGGACACCTGTTGAATACTTAGTCCAGTTGCTAGAGGAGAAGTGGGATTGGATTCAGAGAACCCGTAAGGAAATGCAGGAGCGAGTGCTTGGACCACAGGAAAAAGATTATGATCAAGGAGAGGAATTTCTGTATTTAGGAAGTACGTATCCGATACAGATTTCTCAAGATACAAGTATGGAGCAAGACAATGCAGTGTTTGAAGGGGATAAGCTACATATTTATGTGAAAGAGCTTAAGGATGAGAAAATACAACAAGCTTTAAAACGATTTTATTATAAGCAGTGTAAAGCGCTAGTAGAGAAGAGTATTAAAGCGCATCAAAGTAATTTTAAAACAAAACCGCGATCTATTCGTATTACAGATAGTAGTCGTACGTGGGGAACTTGTGATTCTAATTTACAATTAACATTTAATTGGAAGCTAGCGATGGCACCACAGCGAGTGATTGACTATGTAGTTGTTCATGAAATGTGCCATATGGTTCATTTAAATCATGATCGTTCTTTTTGGCGCCTTGTCGGAAAGATAATGCCTGATTATAAGGAAATGGAGAATTGGTTAGCGTTATCTAGTTGGAAGATGACGATTTAGGAATATCGATTTTTGTCGGTAAATCGATATTCCTTGTCGAATCGTTGATATATTGTGAGTTTTGATAGATATATTTGAAAAACCGTTGATATATTGTAAGTTATGATAGATATATTCGAAAAATCGTTGATATAATTTCATTTACCACAAAATTGTTCAAAGGATCGAAAAAAGGAGATGTCACAAGGGACATCCCCTTTTTTCGAGCATATAGATTATCGCCCAAACTTCACAATGAAAGTATCTGCTGTTTTCTCCATCTCATACCCACGATACCCCTCCGAAAGCAAAGCCTGCTGTCCATTAGCATCACTCATTAGAATACTTTGAACATCTGTCCAATCTCTTTCTTTATCTCTGCGCAATTCCTTCACAAAAACATACCGCATACTACCACCATACTTCTCTTTCAGCGCAGCAATCTCCATCCCTTGCGCAAACTTATCCTTCAAACTTGGAATGTTAAAAGGAGCAACCGTGCAACATACATAATCATATTTGCTATCTTCTTTTTGCAATTCTTCCATAATGACTTTTGCTAATGTTTTTTGCATCCCATTTCCTCGGCAGTTCGGATGAACGTTTGAGATTTCTTGATAGATAACTCTTTGTAGTTCGCTTTCGTGTAATCCGATATCGAGTCCTAAATGTTCATCGTCGATAGGAGGGACGAGTAGAGCACGAAATGCGACGAGTTCATTTTCGATAAAAGCGCCAATCATCATGCCGTTTCCTTCTAGAATATATTGAAATTCTTCTTGTGAGAGTGGTTGTAAACGACTTTTATCTTCCAACGCTTCAACTATAATGTTTTGTAATGATAAAATTTGTTCGATGTGCTTTCTTGATAGTAATGTAACGTGAAATGGTTGTTCGTTTTGTTTTAATGTTCCTTCATATAGAACAGTCATGCGTTAGTCCTCCTTTAGCGTACAACGTCTTGAAAGACGGTTAGTTCTTGTAATGTATCTTCATTTATTTCAATGCCGAGTCCTGGCTTTTCGTTTAAGCGAATAAATGGTACGTCGTAATGTAAGTTTCCGATGTCTTTCGTGAACTTTAATGGACCTGTAAGTTCAACACTTGTAATGATTTTTTTTGAGAAAGCGACGTGGAATCCTGCGGAAGAGGCAACGGATGATTCGACCATTGATCCCACTTGGCATTCAATGCCGGTCATTTCTGCTTGATGAGCGAGCTTTACTGCGGGATATATGCCGCCGCATTTCATTAGTTTTATATTTACTTTATCAGCTGCGTCTAATTTAATAATTTGGCGCATTTCACGAGAACTTTTTAATCCCTCATCAATCATAAGCGGAAGGTCTGTTTTCGAACGAATACGAGCCATTGCGTCAATATCATCGGCTACAACAGGTTGTTCAATCCAGTCGATGTTTAAATGTCCTAATGAACGAAGTGCAGTTAATGTATTTGCGCTATTTTTCCAGCCTTGGTTCACATCAACACGAATGGCGATGTCATTTCCTACACGTTCACGCACAGCTTCAATTCTTTTTACATCTTCTTTTACATTCGTACCGACTTTCATTTTGAAAGATTGATAACCTTTCTGAATCATGGAAGCAGCTTCTTCCGCCATATCTTCTGGAGGAGCAATGCTTAAAACGTGAGTGATAGGAAATTCTTCATGGTAGCGCCCGCCAATTAATTGATATACAGGTTGTTTTAGTTTTTTGCCCATTATATCAAAGCAAGCAATATCAATCGCAGCTTTTGCTGTAGGCACACCGTAAATGGTATTGTCCATTATGTCGTGTATTTTTTCGATATTCATTGGATTTTTCCCGATTAGAACAGGAGCTAGCGTATGTTTTAAAGTATGGAAAGTACTTTCCCATGATTCACCTGTGACGTGATCATCAGCAACGCCTTCACCGTAACCGATAATGTCTTCGTCTGTTTCCATTTTGACGATAATAGAAGGCATATCAGAATAAGAACCATAACTAATAACAAACGGATTGCGAAGTGGTAAACGAATTGCGTAAAGATGAATAGCTGTAATTTTCATTGAATAGAAACCCCTTCCTGTTTACAATAGTTTTATACATTTGATATAGTTGACGTTAAATAGTCGTTAATTAATAATAAGGAGTTAGAGAAAATGATAATAAAAATTGCAGTTGTCGGTTCAAAGGAGTTTATGGAGAATCTTTTCCCTATTGCTCATAAATTAGAAGAAATAGAAATTGATCCATATGTTTACCTTCATCCGGCAGAATCTTCTGAACTATTGAAGCGTTTAAAGCCTTGTGATGTTATCTTTTTCTCAGGTGCCTTACCTTATTATATGGCAAAAGAAATAAGAGAACAATTACGAATTCCAAGTACGTACTTACAGCAAGATGAGACAACGGTTGCATCTTCACTTCTTTCTGTCATGTATCATCAAGGTATTCAACCGCATAAAATTTCAATCGATTTAGTAGACCGTTCGTTTATTACAAATGTATGCCGCGATATCGGTATAAAAGAAAAGCCACAAGTGTTGGATTATGAAAATATGTTGTGGAGTAAAGAGGAAATAAATAGAGTCATTGATTTTCATGTAGCTAAATATCAATCCGGAGAGGCTCATTTAGCTTTAACTAGTATTCACGCTGTTTACGATGAGCTTCAAAAAATAGGTGTTCCTTCAGAGCGTATGATTGATCCAACACAGTCCATTATACATGGGCTAAAAGATGCAAAAATAAAAGCTGAGTTAGCAAAAAGCTATTCAGCTACTGTTGGTGCTTGTATTATTTCTTCCTTAGAATTACGAACGAGTGTGCTTGAAAAACTAGATGTCATTTCAAAAGAACTACGTGGTTCATTTAAACAAGTGGATGAAATGACATGTATTTTGTATACAACTCGTGGTGATATCGAATCGATTATTAAAACAAATGCGATACATAACTTGTTTGCGAGCGTAGAAGGAACGATAGCTATTGGATTTGGTTATGGAAAAACCGTGAAAGAGGCGGAGCAAAATGCAAAAATTTCTCAAAGTTTTGCAAAGAATAATCCAATAGATCGTTGTTTTTATATACTAACAAGTGATAAAGATTTATTTGGTCCGTTCCCGAAAGAACAGAGAGTACAAAGTTTGAAAAATGATAATCCGGAACTAATGAAAATAGCGAAGGAAACGAAGCTTAGTCCGGCCAACTTGTCAAAAATCATTCAATTTAGTCAATCGCATCCGTCATTGAAGTTTACAGCAGCTGACCTTTCTGAGTACTTACAAGTGACCCGGCGATCGACAGAAAGATTGTTAAAAAAATTAGTTGATTACGGGTATGCTCATATTTGCGGCGAGGAAATGCCCTATCAACAAGGGCGACCTCGCGCACTATATGAACTGAATTTACCGCTATTTTTAAGCTTCTAGTTGCGCTTTTTGTTTCTTTAGTAGTTCTGCTTTTTCAATGTCTGATAGTTTTACAATTGTGAAGCCTGTTATACCATAAATGATTGAGATAATAGGTACGATGAAATTCAAAATAGCATAAGGGGCATATTCAAATGCACCTACGCCAAGTGTAGCGAGAATAAATACACCGCACGTATTCCAGGGAACGAAGACAGAAGTTAATGTTCCGCCATCTTCTAATGCTCTGGATAAATTTTTTGAATGTAGTCCTTTTTCTGTGTATGCATTTGCGTACATTCTTGAAGGAACAACAATTGAAATATATTGTTCAGAGCAAGTAAGGTTTGTTGCAAAACAAGATGCGATAGTAGAAGCGATAAGCCCTTTTGCTGATTTTGCTAACTTTAAAATTTGATTTACAATTGAGCGAAGAATACCTGTATGTTCTAATACTCCTCCGAAAGTCATAGCGACAATTGTCATAGAGACTGTATTCATCATCGAATCTAAGCCACCGCGGTTAAATAGTTCGTCTACTAGCTTGTTTCCAGTGTCTATAACAAATCCAGCTTGGAGTGCACCGACAGATGCTGAGACAGAACCACCTTGAATAAAGACTTGTGATAAGAATCCTAAAATAATACCGACGAGAATGGCTGGTATGGCAGGAACCTTTTTAGCGACCAATACCATAACGGCTACGGGTATGATTAATAGGAAAGGTGAAATAACAAAGTTTTGTTGTAAGACTTGTAATGTTTGATCGATGCTTTGCGCATCAATATTGTTATCACCGAAGCTTCTTCCTAAGAAAGCATAGACGATAAGAGTAATAATTAAACCTGGAATTGTAGTAAATAACATATGACGAATATGTGCGAATAAATCTGTATTTGTTAATCCTGCGGCTAAGTTTGTTGTGTCTGAAAGCGGTGACATTTTATCGCCAAAATAAGAGCCTGAAATAATGGCACCAGCAACCATTGGAGCTGGAATACCCATACTTAGACCAATGCCCATTCCGGCAACACCAATTGTTCCCATTGTAGACCAAGAGCTACCAATCGCTAATGCAACGATAGAACAGATAATGGTAATGGATACTAAAAATAGTGATGGAGTTAAAAGTTTTAAACCGTAATAAATCATTGTTGCGACGATTCCACCGCCAATCCAAGCACCGATTGTTAAGCCAACAAGAATAATAATGACGATAGCGGGTAATGCAAGACGAATCCCTTTATACATTGCTTCTTCAAGATCATTCCATTTGTAACCGTAACGCCAAGCGACGATAGAAGCAACGGTCGTACCGATAATAAGTGGAACGTGAGGGCTTTGTTTTAATACAACAATTGTAACCATCATAACTGCAACGGTAATGATAATAGGGATAATCGCTATTCCAAAAGGTATTTCTTTTTTCATAAATTTCCTCCTTGTTACGTATGTTTGTTTGTATTTTTTAGAATTGTCGTAAAATAGACGGTTATTAGGTTATGATAACTAAAAATATATGTAAGCGTCAACAAAAAAACAGAAAATAAGGAATATTCTAGTTGTTTATTCAGTTTGTAATATAGATACAGAGTAAGCTTTTAAAAAGTTTAAAAATAAACAATTGACTTTTTTCTTAAAATTCAATATGTTCATAAAAACATCTGTTTTTCATAAGTATAATTAACCTGAATGGTTTGTAATTTGGGAAGGAGAATGGAGCTTTGAAAACATTAGAACTACAAGAGCGTTTAACGGAAATTTTTCAGCATTTACATGAAAACCCTGAAGTAAGTTGGAAAGAGTATGAAACGACAGCTTATATTACTAACTTTTTAAAAGAAGAAGGAATTTCATATAAAACATTTGATGATTGCCCAGGCGTAATCGCTGAGATTGGAAATGGGAACCCGGTTATTGCGATTCGTGCTGATATGGATGCACTTTGGCAAGAAGTAGATGGAGAATTTAAAGCGAACCATTCGTGTGGTCATGATGCTCATATGACGATTGTAATGGGGCTTATTTTACAATTGAAAAATATGAGATGGGATAGTGGAACGGTTAGATTTATTTTTCAACCGGCAGAAGAGAAGGGAAATGGTGCTTTAAAGATGGTAGAGAAAGGTGCTGTAGATGATGCTGATTTCTTATTCGGTGTCCATTTACGACCAATCGAAGAATTATCTTTGAAACAAGCAGCCCCATCTATTCGTCACGGAGCAGCAAGATTTCTAGAGGGTATGATTCATGGGGAGGATGCACATGGGGCAAGACCACACCAAGGTGTGAATGCAATTGATGTCATTTCCATGATTAATATCGGTTTGAAAAATATATGGTTGCCGCCACAAAGTTCATATTCAGTGAAGATGACGCGGTGCCAAGCTGGTGGAGATAATTTAAATATCATTCCAGGTAACGGCCATTTTAGCTTAGATGTAAGAGCGGAGAATAATACATTATTAGAAGAATTAAAGAAAAAGATAGAGCATGTAATAGAATCAGCCGCATCAATGGGATCGAAAACTTCATACGAATGGATTGATCTTGCTCCAGGAGCAGAGGTGTCAGAAGAAGCGGAGCGTTACATGCGTAAAGGCATTCTCGAAGTGTATGGAGAAGAGCAATGCACAGGGCCGCTTTATACGACAGGAAGCGATGACTTCCATTACTACACAGTGAAGAGACCACATTTAAAAGCTGTCATGCTTGGACTAGGAGCAGATCTACAACCTGGATTACACCATCCGCATATGAGGTTTGATCATAGTTGTATTATGGATGGGGTAGAAATATTGAAGCAAACTGTATTGAAAGTGTTAGAAGACAGGGGCTAGAGAGCTCCTGTTTTTTTATCGTGAATTGACGGTAAATCGATATATTTGAAAAACCGTTGATATATTTTGAGTTATGATAGATATATTGAGAAAATCGTTGATATATTTGAAGTTACGATAGATATATTAAGAAAATCGTTGGTATAATTTCACGTACCTATTAATTTGATGAAAAATGAGCCTCCAGTACATGGTGTATAATAATAAGTACCATT
The DNA here is from genome assembly GCF_038050415.1 of Bacillus sp. FSL M7-1020. Lineage (NCBI taxonomy): Bacteria > Bacillati > Bacillota > Bacilli > Caryophanales > Bacillaceae > Bacillus > Bacillus sp. FSL M7-1020. The sequence goes on from NZ_JBBOTW010000001.1 coordinate 212,356, forward strand.
TTTTAATAGGAGAAAACGAATGAACGAACAATATTACGATGCAGTTTTACATATAAAAACAGTCGGTGAGCAAAAAGGGTTTAACAAGTCTATGCATTATCACCGCTATGAACCGACGCCGTATAGCGGGTTAGATGAGTTATTGAATCAATATGAAATACGAAGTAGCGACCGAATTGTAGACTTTGGGTGCGGAAAAGGGCGATTAAACTTTTATATGCATCATAAATGTGGTGCTTCAGCAGTTGGAATTGAAATGAATGAAGAGTTTTATAAAGAAGCGATGGATAATAGAGATCGTTATGCACGAAAGGCACGAAACAGTAAGGGGAAAATTCAATTCCAATGTTGTTTAGCGCAGGAATATGAGATTGATCCACATGATAATAGGTTTTATTTCTTTAATCCGTTCTCTGTGCAAGTGTTTATGAATGTAGTCAATAACATTTTGCTTTCGGTAGAAGAAACGGGGAGAGAAGTGGATATTATTTTATATTATCCTTCTGAGGACTATATTTTCTTCTTAGAAAATCAGACTGCGTTTGAGCTGAAGAAAGAAGTTAGATTGCCAGGTGCTTATGAGAAGAATGGGAATGAGAGGTTTTTAGTGTATACGTTAGGATAATAAAAAAGCAGATGCTAAGGCACCTGCTTTTTTATTAGTTACGGATTAAGTAATCAAATGCGCCTAAAGCAGCGTTTGCACCTGAACCCATAGAGATGATGATTTGTTTGTACGGATTATTTGTACAGTCACCTGCAGCAAACACTCCTGGTACGTTTGTAGCGCCGTGCTTGTCTGTTACGATTTCACCGCGAGCGCGTTCAACTGTTTCGCCTAACCAGTCTGTGTTTGGCACAAGACCGATTTGAACGAATACACCTTGTAATTCAACGTGATGAACTTCTTCAGTTTCACGATCGATGTAAGAAATACCGTTTACTTTGTCAGTACCAGTGATTTCTTTCGTTTGAACGTTTTTCAGAACAGTTACGTTTGGTAAGCTGTTGAGACGCTCTTGTAATACAGCATCGGCTTTTAATTCTGGCATGAATTCAAGAACAGTTACGTGCTTAACAATACCTGCTAAGTCGATAGCTGCTTCAATACCAGAGTTACCTCCGCCAATAACTGCTACATCTTTTCCGATGAATAATGGGCCGTCACAGTGTGGGCAGTATGCTACACCTTTATTTTTGAACTCAGCTTCACCTGGTACGCCAACATTACGCCAGCGAGCACCTGTAGAAACGATTACGCTCTTACTTTTCAGAATAGCGCCGTTTTCAAGTTCCACTTCAATAAGTTCTTTTTTCTCTAAACGTTTCGCACGTTGTAGATTCATTACATCGATGTCGTATTCTTTTACGTGCTCTTCAAGGCTTGCTACTAGCTTAGGACCTTCAGTGCGTTTTACGCTGATGAAGTTCTCAATACCCATAGTATCCATTACTTGACCACCGAAGCGCTCAGCAACGATACCAGTGCGGATGCCTTTACGTGCTGCATAAATTGCTGCACTTGCACCAGCTGGGCCGCCACCAACAACAAGAACATCGTATGGATCTTTATCAGAAAGCTCTGATGCATCTGGACCGTTACCCATTTTAGCTAAAATTTCTTCAAGTGTCATACGACCGCTTCCGAAAGATTCGCCATTTAGGAAAACTGTTGGTACTGCCATGATGTCTTTGCTTTCTACTTCCTCTTTGAATGCAGCGCCATCAATCATAGTATGTGTAATACCAGAGTTAAGAACGCTCATTACGTTAAGAGCTTGTACAACATCAGGACAGTTATGACAACTTAGGCTGATATAAGATTCAAAATGATATTCGCCTTGAATGTTTTTAATTTGATCGATTAATTTTTTTTCAACTTTTGGAGCACGTCCACTAACTTGTAGTAAAGCTAACACTAATGAAGTAAATTCGTGTCCTAATGGAATACCAGCGAATACTACACCAGTGTCTTCATCAGGGCGATTTACACTAAAGCTTGGTGTTCTCTCTAGTTCAACTTTTTCTACTGTAATCTTTGATGACATAGTAGCTAATTCATCTACTAGAGATAACATATCTTTAGATACATTATCGTCTCCTGAGCTAACTTTAAGTAAAATATCGTTCTCCATTAACTGAAGGTATTGGGATAGTTGTGTTTTTATATCTGCATCTAGTATCATTTTGATCGAACTCCTTAGATTTTGCCTACAAGGTCAAGGCTTGGTTTAAGTGTTGCAGAACCCTCTTGCCATTTAGCTGGGCAAACTTCACCTGGGTTGTTACGTACGTATTGAGCTGCTTTAATTTTGTTAACAAGAATGCTTGCATCACGGCCGATACCGTCAGCGTTGATTTCCATAGATTGGATAACGCCGTCTGGATCGATGATGAATGTACCACGAGCAGCAAGACCTTCTTCTTCCATTAAAACGTTGAAGTTTGTAGTGATTGTGCGAGTTGGGTCACCAATCATAATGTATTCGATTTTACCGATAGTTTCTGAGCTATCATGCCATGCTTTGTGAGTGAAGTGAGTGTCTGTAGATACAGAGTATACTTCAACGCCTAAGTCTTTTAGAGTTGCATATTGGTTTTGTAAGTCTTCAAGTTCAGTTGGGCAAACGAATGTGAAGTCAGCTGGGTAGAAACAAACTACACTCCATTTTCCTTTTAAACTTTCGTCAGTAACTTGGATAAATTCTCCATTATGGTAAGCATTAGCTTTAAACGGTTTTACTTCTGTGCCGATTAATAACATATTAAATTTCCTCCTAAATGTTGGTTTTGAGCATCAAAAAATAGTTTGCTCATAAAATATATTTTTTAATTAACTATAATAATTCTAATTCGATATTAATTATCATATAGAAGTGGTTATTTTGTCAAGAGAATAAACCAACTTTATACCAATTTAATTAATATTTATTCTCAATTAAGGTTGTTAGGGAATGAAAAGGTAATTTTCATGTCATAAATTTTCAATGAGTGTTTGAAAGAGTAGTGTGTATGTTAGAGACATGGTGTAAGTATAAATTCTTAGGAAGGAGATATTTCTTAGAAGTTGTAGATTTGAAAAGGAACTGCTTATTTCTATTTTACAAAGAATTGTGCGATAAATAAAATAAAATGAATCGGAATCTTTTTGAACAATTTTTGTCCGCTCAAATATATAATTAGGAAGTATATTGCAATGATAATTAGAAACATTGACTCAAAGTGCTAACAAGATATAATAAAATCTAGATATATCTTTCAAAAAGAAGAATATATAATATAGGATGAAAAACATTCAACCTATTATTTTTTTATAGCCTTTAGAAAACGCTTACAATTAGTGTGGGAGGGGAAACCATGTCTAAGTTCACGAAGTATTTTTTAATGGAAGATAAAGATGTGATTGCATATGTGAAAGAGAAATTATCTAAGTTTGAACATGCAAAGGGGTTACAGTGTAAAGAAATAGGTGATGGTAATTTAAATTATGTGTTCCGCGTTTGGGATGAAAAAGAGACTATGTCTGTCATCGTAAAGCAGGCCGGGAATACAGCACGTATTTCAGATGAGTTTAAGTTGTCGACGAATCGTATTCGTATAGAATCAGATGTTTTGCAGTTAGAGGAGGAGTTAGCACCTGGGCTTGTTCCAAAAGTATATTTGTTTGATAGTGTGATGAATTGTTGCGTGATGGAAGACTTATCAGATCACACAATATTACGTACAGCACTTATAAATCATCAAATATTTCCGAGGCTTGCTGAAGATTTAACTACTTTTATGGTAAATACTCTTCTATTAACATCAGATGTTGTAATGAATCATAAAGAGAAGAAGGAACTTGTGAAGAATTATATAAATCCAGAGTTATGTGAGATTACAGAGGACCTCGTATACTCTGAACCATTTACAAATCATAATAAACGTAATGAGTTATTTCAATTAAATGAAGGATGGATTAGAGAGCATATTTATAGTGATAAAGAGCTTCGTATGGAAGTAGCGAAACTTAAGTTTTCTTTTATGACGAATGCGCAGGCGTTGCTTCACGGTGATTTACATACTGGTTCTGTTTTCGTAAAAAGTGATTCTACAAAAGTTATTGATCCTGAGTTTGCTTTTTATGGACCTATGGGATATGACATTGGGAATGTAATGGCGAATTTAATATTTGCTTGGGTGAATGCAGATGCAACGATGCTACCTGGAACTGAGAAAGATACGTATATGGATTGGCTAAAAACGACGATGGTAGAGGTAATTGATTTATTTAAGAAGAAGTTTTTAGTTGCTTGGGATATTCATGTGACAGAAATCATGGCGAAGGAAGAAGGCTTTAATGGCGTATATTTACAATCTGTGTTAGAGGATACAGCTGCAGTGACGGGTCTTGAGTTAATTCGTCGTATTGTTGGATTAGCAAAAGTAAAGGATATTACTTGTATTGAGAATGATGAAGCACGTGCTAGAGCGGAGCGAATTTGTCTTCAAGTAGCGAAGAAGTTTATTTTACGAGCGAATCAATATAAAACAGGTACGAGTTTTGTAGAAATGTTAAAAAAACAGTCCATTCATAGCGCGAAGTAAGGAGAGAAAATGATGAAAGAGCAATTAATACCAATTCAATGGAAAGATGATGCTTTAGTTTTATTAGATCAAACGTTATTACCGAACGAAGTTGTCTATGAATCTTTCAAAACAGCTGAAAGTGTGTGGGATGCAATTCAAGTCATGAAAGTGCGAGGTGCACCGGCGATTGGGGTTTCAGCAGCGTATGGTGTGTATTTAGGGGTAAAGGAATTTGCTGAAAGTACGGTAGAAGGATGTATTGAAGAAGTAAAAAGGGTATGTGCATATTTAGCAACATCAAGACCGACGGCAGTAAATTTATTTTGGGCGCTGGAAAGAATGGAAAGTGTAGCGATAGATAATGTTCACTTATCGATTGCACGGTTGAAAGATAGATTGTTAGAAGAGGCAAAAGAGATTCATAGAGAAGATGAAGAAATTAACCGTCAAATTGGAGAACATGCATTAACATTATTCCATGATGGCATGGGATTATTAACTCATTGTAATGCAGGTGCGTTAGCGACGACTAAGTATGGTACTGCGACAGCTCCAATGTATTTAGCGAAAGAAAAAGGATGGGACCTTAAAATCTACTCTGATGAAACACGACCTAGATTACAAGGTTCAACGTTAACAGCATTAGAACTACAGCGAGCGGGAATTGATGTAACAGTCATTACCGATAATATGGCAGCTATGGTCATGTCACAAGGGAAGATTGATGCGGTAATCGTCGGCTGTGACCGAGTAGCAGCAAATGGTGATGTAGCAAATAAAATTGGAACATTAGGCGTATCTATTTTAGCTAAATACTATAACATTCCGTTTTATGTAGCAGCACCAACACCGACAATTGATTTAAACACACCGACAGGAAACGAAATTCCGATCGAAGAAAGAGATGCTTCTGAAGTAATCAATCGTTTCGGACAATATTCAGCTCCGAAAGGAAGTAAAGTATACAATCCAGCATTTGATGTTACGCCACATGCAAATATAACAGCAATTATTACGGAAAAAGGGATTGTAAAGGCACCGTTTACGGAGAATTTAAAAAATCTATTTTAGTAAATAGGTATATAGTCAGTCATCATAAGCTTCATACTTAGGGGGATGTATATGTTATTACAAAAAGAAAGAGAAGAAATTGTAGCGTACGGAAGGAAAATGATTTCTAGCGGTTTAACAAAGGGGACCGGCGGAAATATTAGTATTTTCAATCGTGAACAAGGCCTAGTTGCAATTAGCCCAAGTGGTTTAGATTATTATGAAACAACGCCCGTGGATGTAGTTATATTAAACTTAGATGGTGAAGTAGTAGAAGGTGAGAGAAAACCGTCAAGTGAACTAGATATGCATCTTATTTATTATAGGAATCGTGAAGATATAAATGCGCTCGTGCATACACATTCACCTTATGCGAAGACGATTGCATCATTAGGGTGGGAGCTTCCTGCTGTTTCATATTTAATTGCTTTCGCAGGCCCGAATGTACGCTGTGCACCGTATGAAACATTTGGTACGAAGCAATTAGCAGAGGCTGCTTTTGAAGGCATGATTAATCGCCGTGCAGTATTACTTGCGAACCACGGTTTAATTGCAGGTGCAAATAATATAAAAATGGCATTTACTGTTGCGGAAGAAATTGAGTTTTGTGCGCAAATTTATTATCAAACGAAAAGCGTCGGAGAACCGAAGTTATTGCCAGAAGATGAGATGGAGAATTTAGCGAAGAAGTTTGAAGGATATGGGCAGCAGTAGAATGAAACGAAAACACCCTCAAGATTGCACTCTTGAGGGTGTTTTTTATGCTTTCTTAAGCAATAAATACATAAAGTAAGGAGCACCAATTAAAGCAACGACAATACCTGCCGGAATACCGTTAGGCTCAACGATGTTTCGTCCGATTGTGTCTGCTAATAGTAATAGCCATCCGCCGATTAAAAGGGCGATAGGCATGAAGATTTGATGTCTTGGGCCTACTAAAGATTTTGCGATATGAGGAGCCATCAGCCCGATAAAGCTAATTCCTCCTGTTACGGAAACTGCTGCAGCTGCAAGTGCAACGGCTGCAATTAATAAGTATCTGCGTTCTTTTTCAATTTCAATTCCAACGCCGATTGCGACTGGTTCGTTTAATGCTAAAATGTTTAATCGATTTGCTTTATAGAAAACAAATGGAATTAATACGATTAACCATGGGAGCATTGCGAAAATGAAGATCCAATCATCTCCCCAAATGTTTCCGGCAATCCATTTGGCGATAAAGTCGACTTTCATACGATCAGCAGATGAAATAAGGACAATCATTGCTCCAGATAGTGCAAATGAAAAACCGATACCGGTTAATGTTAATCGTATTGGCTGAAGCCCTGTTGATTGACTATATGAAAATACGTAAATTAAAACAGCTGTAAGAAAAGCCCCGATAAATCCAACGACTGGTAGTAAATAAAGAAATGAACCTACATCTATTGGAAAGTATAAAAAGAAAATAGAAACAGCAACACCAGCACCAGAGTTAATCCCGAGAATACCAGGTTCAGCTAAATCGTTACGTGTAATGCCTTGAAGGATAGCACCTGATAAAGCGAGTGCCATACCAGCTAATACTGTAATGATAATTCTAGGTAGTCTTAAAGAATATAAAACGAATTCTTCTTTAAATGAACCTTGTCCCATTAGCGTTGGGAGTAGTCGATCATAAGATAAAGATGCTGAACCGAGTCCCATTCCAATTACAATGGTTGTAATAGTTAGTATAAGTAATGCGAGTATAATAAGACGTTGTTTTCTTAAAATAGATGGCATCATGAGAATGTTTTTCCTCCTTTGCGAACAATGAATAGGAAGAATGGTAATCCTACAATTGCGACGATAGCAGCAACGGGTGTTTCATACGGAGCATTAATTGTACGTCCGATTGTGTCTGCAAGTAACATAAAGGAAGCACCAGCAATTGCTGACATCGGAATAATAAATCGGTAATCTGGACCAACAATAGGACGCACCATATGAGGTATCATTAAACCGATAAATGCCATATTTCCGACAAGCGCCACAGAAGCACCAGCAAGTAAGATAATAATGATAAACAAAATTGTTTTAATAACAATGATTTTTTGACCGAGTCCAACAGCAACTTCTTCACTGAAACTAAGGACTGTCAATTTTCTTGCAAATAAGATAGCGATAAAGATACTTATTGAAATGACTGGAATAATAATTTTCAATTGACTCCAAGTAGTTCCAATCACCCCTCCAGCAGTCCAAAGTGATACATCTTGTGAAATTTTGAAGTAAATGCCGACTCCTTCTGAAATTGCGAGTAGAAATGCTGAAACTGCAGCACCTGCTAATACAATTCGAAGAGGAGAAAGTCCGCCTTTTTTCACCATACCAATTCCAAATACCATAATTGCCCCAACCGCAGCCCCGATAAAGCAAGCTAATGTTAAGTACAGATAGCTTATGGAAGGGTTGAAAGCAAGTGTTAGTGCAAGTGCAGCATTTGCGCCACCCGTTAGCCCAAGTAAGCCAGGGTCTGCAAGGGGGTTTCGTGTTAAACCTTGCATAATTGCCCCAGAAACGGCTAGTCCAGCCCCTACAAAAATAGCAGCAACTTCACGTGGTAAACGTATTTCACGAATAATAGATATTTTGTCTCCTTGAGCCGAGGAAGTGAGTGCTAACCATACGTCTTTTATAGAAGTATCTGCAGCCCCTAATACCATTGCAACCATAAAAATTAGAAAGAATGCAATTATGCTCAAAATTAGTTTGTATGTAAAAGCTATAGAACGTGGATTGTCATGATCTTTTGTCATTCGTTTCACATCTTTTCTGTTCATAGAATAAAGGAAGAGGAATTCTTAAATTAAGAATTCCTCATTTTTGTATTATTTACCAAGAAAGCTTTTCTTGAAGAAGTCTAGTTGGAAATCTAATGTAAGTGGATCATTGAAATAGAATTCCATCATGTTTGCTTCGTATACGCGATTATTTTTTACTGCTGGAATGTTTTTGTATGATTCTGTCTCTTGGAAGGAGTTATCAGTATCTTTGTTTTTACTTACGATTAAGTAATCACCAGCAAACTCAGGTAATACCTCAGTAGATAATGCGTAGTAACCTTCTTTTAAAGCTTTTTCTTTTACTTTTTCAGGCATTTTTAATTTCATTTCTTGGTACAGAATTTCTGTTCCGCGGCCCCAGTTCTCCCCGTATACATAAAGCTGTTTATTGAAGTTTTCAACAACAGATACTGTTGCATCTTCACCAATTTTTGCTTTAATTTCTTTACCAGCTTCTTGTGCACGTTTCTTGAAATCATCAATCCAAGTTTTTGCTTCTTTTTCTTTGTTTAATAACTTACCGATTTCTAAATGTTGTGTTAAGTAATCAACTTTTCCGTAAGTGTATGTTACAGTAGGAGCAATTTTCTTTAACTTATCGACATTTTTAATATTTGATAAACCAATGATTAAATCAGGGTTTAGTTCAGCGATTTTTTCAACATTTTCATCTGATACTTCAGCAGCATCTTTAAGTTTACTATCAAAACGTGGGTTTTGTTTCGACCATGAATCTACCCCAACAACATTTACTCCTAATGACATTACGTTACCAGCGAATGCTGATAAAACAACAACGCGTTTTGGATTTGCAGGAACTTCTACTTTACCATTTTCAGATTGGTATGTAATTGTTTCTGATTTACTACCTTTTGCATCGTTCTTTTTGTCTGTAGAGCCGTTGCTACAAGCACTCATAACAAGAACGAAAAGAACTGTTAGTGAAATAAATAACTTTTTCATCGTCTTTCTCCTTTAACGTAGATGTATGTGTATACAATAATTTGTTTAACTGCAATCTTTTTGAAAGAGTAGTGGTAATGCAAAATAATTTATTAAAAATCTTGAATGTGAGATTTCACAATATAGTATTAACCATATTAATGAAAGAAGATGTAATCTCAATTTGCTAATTATTAACAAATTGATAATGATTATCACTATTGATTCTTTAAATAATATAATTTTATATAGGTGTATTGTCAATAGTAATTTTGATTGTAAATTTTGCGGAAACAGGTTATATTTTATTGAGAATGATAATCAATGATTGATAGCTGAGGAGTGAGCACGAATGAATCGAGAAGAATTGTTTGATGTAACTGTAATAGGCGGAGGACCTGCAGGGCTTTATTCAGCTTTTTATAGTGGACTTAGAGAGATGAAAACGAAAATAATAGAATTTCAACCACAGTTAGGTGGAAAAATACATGTTTATCCGGAGAAGATGATTTGGGATGTAGGAGGGCTATTGCCAGTTACAGGTGATAAATTAATTGAACAACTTGTACAGCAAGGGCTAACATTTAAGCCGGAAGTTGTATTAAATACAAAAGTAGAATCAATTATTCGTAATGAAGATGGAACTTTTACGTTAAAAACAAGTACTGGCGAAGAACATTTTTCAAAAACAATTATCGTCGCAACTGGAAGCGGTATATTGAAACCGCAAAAGTTATCGATTGAAGGTGCGGAGCGATTTGAAGTATCGAATTTAAATTATACAGTTAAATCTTTAATGCGTTTCAAAGATAAAACGATCATTATTTCTGGTGGAGGAAATTCTGCCGTTGATTGGGCGAACGAATTAGAACCAATCGCGAAAAAAGTGTATGTAACATATAGAAAAGAAGAATTATCTGGTCATGAAGCACAAGTAAAACAGCTAATGAACAGCTCAGCGAAGTGTTTTCTGAATACATCGATTACAAAATTAATTGCTGGTGATAATCATGAAGCGATTGAATATGTAGAATTAACGAATCATGAGACAGGTGAAGTTTCTCATTTACCTATTGATGAAGTTATTATTAATCATGGATATGAACGTGACATTACATTATTAGAAAATAGTGAGTTGGACGTTGCGATTATAGATAATTTTTATATTGCAGGTAATGCAAATAGTGAGTCTTCTGTAGATGGATTATATGCTGCGGGAGATATTTTGAAACATGATGGGAAATTGCATTTAATTGCGGGAGCATTCCAAGATGCTGGAAATGCTGTGAATAAAGCGAAACAATTTATTCAGCCAGATGCAAGTGAGTACGGAATGGTTTCTTCGCATAATGAAGTATTTAAAAAACGAAATCGAGAATTGATAAAGCAAATGATGAAATAATAAAGTGAAACTTTAATCAGTGGGGGCTATCCTGCACTGATTATTAACCTTCACCAATCGGGCTTTTACTACCCACAAATAGCCGGATAAAGGTACAAGTATACCCCCATTTACTTCTCTATTCAAATAGACGAGAGATGTAAATGGGGGTTTTCCTGTTTACTATATTTTCAATCATTATTATGACACCGGTTTCATCAGTTCATATGACATGAACATTTTATTTGTAAATCAGTCTAGAAAACAATGAATCTATGTTTTGTTTACGCTGTTCCTTTTGCTCGTTCATTAGGAAATGGCATATTTAGTATAGAAGCAATGTATTGTTTTCCATGTTTTCGAGCCAATGATTCTAATATTTGACGAACGCGTTTTGTAAGATGGCCTTGTTTTTTTATCGCTTCACAATATGCGTCGTAGAAAGCATATTTAGCCCATAGAAAATCATCTTGTTGGAATAAGAAATGATTTTTGTACCATTCACCAATTGTATGATAACAATTGTTTTCGTGTATTGCTACGCCTTGAGAAAGAATACGATCAGATAAAGATGTAGTTAAATGAGAAGTTGTATTTTCTGTTTCAACTTGTAATGTTTTTTCTAACATTGTAATGATGTGACGAGTAGCCATATGTTAACTCTCCTTTGTGTAAATGGGTGATACCATTCTATATTTAAAAAAATACTTACTATATTATTATACAATATATGGAATGGTTCTACCTGCTTTTTAAACTGCATTTACAAAATCTTTTTTATTTGTTTACAAAAATAAAGTAAGATACAGTATATATGAAAAAACAATAAAGGAATGAACGCATTGTATATAACAATAGAAGAAGCTGCGGAGTATTTGAATTTACCAAAATCGTATATTGAAGAGCTAATTCAGCAAAAGAAAGTTCGTGCGCTATTCGATGGAGAGCAATATTTATTAAATAAAGAACAATTCAACACGCATTTAGAACAAATGGAGAAATATAAACAATTAGTGGAAGAAATATTAAACGAACCAATTCCAGAAGATATGGACGTTAAAGACGAAGACTAAACTTTAGGAAATCCCGTATGAAGATATGCAGAAATGTATCTTCATACGGGATTTTTTTATCTAAAGACATCAAAATCCTAAGGAGCCCTCAGGATTTCTTAGAATTTTGATAGGTAGTAGTCTACCATGTTAAAAGCATATTTTTTTCGAGCTAGGACAAACATAGAGAACGTAACCTGTACAGATACATATACTATCAGTGCAAAAGCTTATAAATTAATGGAAGGGGTTTTCTCGTGAGTTTATTTCATTGGGATTTTTTGAAAGACTTAATTGGATCTTATGTAAGAGTGAACAGAGGTGGACCAGAATCTCAAAAAGGAACAATAGTATCATTAGGTGCGGACTACTTCGGATTAGAGAATGAAAAAGGAGAGAGCCATTACTACCAGCTTCGCCATCTGAAAAGCATTACCCAAAATACGAAAGATGGTGGAGTAGGTGATTTAGAATGGGTGGAAGAAGACATTGCAGAAGACTTTGAAACGCTACTTCAAAGCTTCAAATACCGCTGGGTGAAAATTAACCGTGGTGGACCAGAGAAAATTGAAGGTATTTTACAAGATGTTTCTGGCGGTTATGTAACATTGATTATTAAAGAAGAAGTTGTATTAATTGCACTATCTCATATTAAGAGTGTTAATTATAATGCACCAGTAAGTGGAGAGAGTAGTGATGAGAGTAGCGATGAGAAAAGTAATGAAAACAGCAATAATTCAGGTCGCGCTCGTGCACAAAGACAATCAAGTAGAGGAAGATAATAAGAAAGGAGGGTACAAAATTGGAGAGTGTATTATGCTGTGATCAAATCAAAGGTTTAGTTGGTGAGAATGTAAAAGTAAATCTTCGTGGACCGGAAAGTCGAGTAGGTGTACTGTCATTGTTAGGAAAAGATTACCTTACACTACAATTACCTCATGGAGAATTAGTGTATTATCAACTGAAACATGTGAAGAGTCTAGTCAGAAAAGTGAAAGAGGCACAAGGAGAATATGGTTCATGTTTTTATGCGGAAGAAGATACTTTTTTAGATGCATTAAATGACTTGAAGTATAAATGGATAAAGATTAATCGTGGTGGACCAGAGTGTGTGGAAGGTTTATTAAGTGATATACATGATGGAAATATTACACTAGTTAATGGTGATGAGGTCATTTATGTGATTAATTCCCATATTAAGAGTGTGAGTCAAATAGTTAAAAACAAAAAGAGTGAAGAAGAATAATGTTTAATAAATAAAAGGGGCATTATGATTGAAAATGAAGAATGATTTCATATTTCTCTGTAATTATTTTTGGATATATGAAAAAGGGTTTCTTACTATTAAAAAACAGAACATTGCCCCTGATTATTTTTAGAATAAAAGAAAGGGAAATTGTAATTTCATAGGAAGGAGGATATAGATGAATGAGTTACACAAAAGTATTGGAGAAAATATATATGTTAAATTAATTGGTGAAAAGAGATTTAAAGGCGTATTAATCGATGTAGGAAATGATATTGTTGTTCTTTACAATGGACAAGACTACGTATATATATCTTTATATCATATCCAATATTATAAGTTTTTAAGACCATATGATGAAGAAATATTAAAACCTGATGTAGATTCTGTAATTAAAAGGGAATCTCCTTCAATTTCTTTGAGGAAAGTATTAAGCACATCTAAAGGGATTTTCACAGAAATTTATGTAGCAGGTAATGCTCCAATACATGGATATGTTACAAGTGTAATGAACGATTATATTGTTTTTTATAGTCCAGTCTATAAAACTGTATATATATCTTTAAAGCACTTAAAATGGTTAATTCCGTATAAAGAAAACCAAGTGCCTTATTCCCTCAATAAAAATGAACTCCCCGTAAATCCATTAAATATTACGTTAGCTCGAACGTTTGAGGAGCAACTTATTAAAATGTATGGAAAGATTATGGTGTTCGATTTAGGTGAGGAATCCAATAAAATTGGAAAAATGGCGAAGATCGATGAAGGACATATTGAAATACTAAAAGCGCGTGATGCAAAAATGTATGTGAATATTCAACATGTAAAATCTGTCCATTGTCCGTAGGCTAGTTGAAAGGGCTGGCTTTTTCTTTTATATGCAGAAGGAAAGGTCGGGCCTGTTTGTTTAGTTCGATTTGGATATGAGGGGAAAAATGAATTGAATATAAATTATGTTAGTATGATTTTTGAAGAGGCAATCTTGTGCTAAATTATAAAAAATATGTACGAGCCACCTTTTGATGTATTCAATTTATTTTTTGAGGAAGAACTGCTCAACTAATTTACTAAAGGGGTTTTATTTGTGGAGCCGTTTCCAAATTCGTTATCGATTACATTACTTGGTAGTGCTGGTGGAGCAGCGAAGGCAGTTTTAGCAATTTTAAATCAAGCGATAGCAAATGAAAAAGATCCAATTTATGAAGTGATAAAGAATGTTACATTTCATTTGGTTGATATAAAACAAAAAGATAGGGCTTATTATGATGAGTTGTTTCCAAATTTGAAAGGTCATTTGTCATTATATGAAATAGACCTTCAAGATGTAGTGAAATTTAAACAGCATTTAACAGAAAAAAGTACGAGTGTTGTTATTGATGTTTCGGGTGCAGATACGATCAGGGTACTGAGCTGTTGTAATGAACTTGGAATCTTTTATATTAATTCAGCTTTGGAAAATGAGGCAGTAGATCAGGACGATAGTTTACTTGGATTTCAGCTTACGGAACGATATACGAGGTTTGAGAAAGAGAAAGAAAAATTTACAAATACAAAAGCGATTATAGGTTCAGGTATGAATCCAGGTGTTGTTCAATGGATGGTTGTTGAACTTATGAAAGAACGGCCGAATGAACAGCCACAAGCATGCTATATTGTAGAACATGATACGTCGTTTTTGAATGATACGGCACTTATAAAGCCGTATACACTTTATACGTCATGGGCAGTAGAGCGATTTCTAGACGAAGCGATATGGAGTTATCCGATGTATATGAGTCATCATCGTCCTCTTTATTTTTATGAGGATGTATATGCTTCAGAGTATAAAGTGAAGTTAGGAAAAAGAGAGTTTTATGGTTGCTTAATGCCACATGAGGAAGTTTTAATTTTAGGGAAAAATTTCAACATGGAAGTTGGTTTTCTTTACCGAATTAATGAGTATACAACAAATGTAATTAGACAGAACTTAGATAAGGTAGAAGATTTATGGAACTGGAATCGTAAAGTATTCAATCCAGCGGAAGAAGAGGTTGCAGGAGAGGATCTAGTAGGTGTATTACTCGTTTATGAAAATGGCGAGACGTATATGTATAACGTAATGAATAGTAGCCAAGTTTTTCATAAATATAAAACGAATGCAACTTACTTCCAAGTAGGGTGCGGAATTTATGCAGGTTTGTGTAGTTTACTTTTAGATCACTTTGGACAAGGTGCTTATTATGTCGAGGAATTATTATTAAATACAGAAAGTAAGTACGGTGAATATTTAAATTTATATATGAAGGATTTTGTAATAGGGCATAATGATTTTACGGATGGACTGCTACATGATAGGGTCAGATGGATATAAGTTGTGACTAGAAAGGAAGGAGAAGTCTCCTTCCTTTTTAGTATTATAAGGTTACGTATTGCCCTGAAAGCAATTTCATACTTATAATTTAAGGAGATAACGGTGGGGATTTTTTTTCGTATCGATCAAGGGGAGTTTTTATATGAACAAATACAAGAGCTTGATTTATGAAGAAAGAAAAGCTTTAAAGGTATTTATATTATTATTCTATATTATATTTTTTTCATATGACGCTATATATTATTTTGTATATCCTGCTATGAATATTAATGGAACAACGGTAGGATGGCCAGAAGGAAGCCTTGGGATAGGCGTATATATATTTGTAATAGCATTATTCCCTATTTCAATGTATCTTCAAAAAAGAGGTTATGTATATTCTATAAAATATTTATTTTTATTTGGCTACATGTTTATCAATCTTATAAATAATTTAATGATTTATTTGCGAACGGATAGAGCTTTTGAACATGGTAGTATGGTAGAAATGTTATTAATTTTATTTGCACCGGTTTTCGTGAACAGAAAATATTTTTATTTAGTTTCCTTTAGTGTAATTGGAAAGTACGTACTTTTTACATTGATACTACAAGATCTAAAAGTTGTGATTCCGCTTGTCTTATGTGTATTCTATTTCATTATTTCACATTCTTTGTTGAAACGATTTCAATCTTATGTAAGAACGGTTGTTGAAATGATGAACAATATGAAAGAGACGGAAAATTTAGCTGTAATTGGGACTATGTCTACAACAATTGCGCATGAGATCCGAAATCCATTAACGGCTTTGAAGGGGTTTACGCAAATGCAAAAAGAAAGAAACCCTGAAGATATGATGAGCTATGAAATAATGTTACAAGAAATTGAGAGAATTAACGGATTTGTTAGCGAATTGATGTTATTAGGAAAACCGAAACCAACAAATTATGAATGGTGTAACATACGGGAAATCCTTTTATATGTTGTGCAGTTAATGGAAAGTTATGCGAGTCAATATAAAGTGAAAGTTTATTTGCAAATAGATGGAAACTTACCCGTTATAAACGGTGATGATAAACAATTAAAACAAGTGTTGTTAAATATTATTAAAAACGGAATAGAATCAATGCCAGAAGGTGGGGATATTCATATTCGGGCATATGAAAAAACTAAGGGGTATTTGTGTATTGCTGTCGAGGATCAAGGATTTGGTATAGAGGCAGGAAAATTAGAGAAGATTGGAAAGGCTTTTTACACAACGAAGGAGAATGGTACAGGGCTTGGTTTAATGATTACATATAAAATTATTAAAGAACATCAAGGGAGTATCACGATTCAAAGTAGTATGGGTGTGGGAACGAAAGTGGAAATTTATTTACCGACGATGTAGCGAAGTAGAAGAAAATATTTTTCAGAAAAGTGTTCTTCTTGTGTAAATATAAACATTTAATAAAATGTTTCAAGAAGGGTTTTTTTTATAAAATACTTCGTTTATAATGGAGGAAAATATCGACATGAGATTGGTTACTCATGTAACGGTTCGGTAGTGTTATGAAAAGAAAAGAAGGGGTGCCCGCGCATCCTTTTTTCTATGCAGATATGATGAAAGAGGTGGTATTGATGGAATTAACATTAAATTCGACTGTATGCTTACACACGATTCAATTTCGAAAAGAGCAAAAGAATTATATTGTAAAAGATACAATTACAGGAGAAAAATATGAAATGCCGCCACTTTGGATTGATGCATTGGCAATGATGCGTGACGGTTTTTTATTGGGAGAAATTGAGGAGAAATTAAAAGAAGAGTATCCAGCAGAAGAAGTAAATATACTAGCATTCACGAGGCAACTGTTAGAGCTAGAACTTGTTGGAATGGTAGATGGGGAAGAGATAGCTTGTACAAAGAAGAAAGAGAAAGATTATTTAGCTTGGGTACGTCCCCGGTTGGAACAATTTTTCCTTAATGTAAATAAAAAATATAGAAGCAAAGGTCAGTGATGATCTTTGCTTTTTTGTAGTCCATATTTTAAAAAATAACAGCGAATGCCCTTGCGAAAGCACCGTCACTATTTTTAATTTTTAAAGGTGCTGCTGAGAAAAAGAAACGTTTCGCTTTAATAGCATCTAGATTTGTTAAGTTTTCAATTAAGAAAATATTATTGCCTAACAGTATGTGATGAATGGGTGATGTTTCTGTCGTTACCTCATCGGGAGAAATAAAATCTAAACCGACTGATTTTACTTTTAATTCAACTAGTTCTTCAGCTAATTCTTCGGAAAGATAAAATGCTTCTTTCTCATAAGCTTCTGTATTCCATTTATTAGATAGATTAGAATGGAAAATGACAATATCGTCTTTTTTTATGCCGGCATTATGCAATACTTCTTTAGGGAGTTTTCTCTCTTGAACATGAGTGACATCGATGAGAACTGCTTCACCTACAAACTGATCAAGGGGCAATTGATCAATCGTTGTTGCACCAGAAATAAAATGCGCAGGAGCGTCGCAATGTGTACCGACATGAACGACCGAATGGAAATCTGTAACTTGATATCCTGTTTCTTCAACGCTTGTAATGGCTTCTAGTTGGATTGTTGGTGTTCCGGGAAATTGAGACATATTATTTTCAAACGTTTGTGATAGATCAATTACTTTCATTTTAAATACCTCCAATATATGTTTTTCAAATAATAAAAAGCCCATCTTTCATGATCAAGAAAGATGGGCTTTACATACTAGTTGCGTTTTATCTTCCAAAATGCAATGCATTTTGCAGGAATTAGCACCTATTCAGTTCTTATAAACTGAGGTTGCTGGGCTTCAAAGGGCCGGTCCCTCTGCCTCTCTTGATAAAGGTTTATTCAGTTTCGGAATTCGAAATATTCATGATATTTAAATTGTAATTCATTTCCTTTTTTCATGCAATACAAATTAGGTGTTCACCCAAATAAAGTTGCTCGCATATTGTAGCTTATGTAAGTAGACTGTTGCGAAGGAGTGAGTGCAGTGACAGGGAATGTGTTAAATTATTATGCTGGTGGTAATACAGCTAGAGGATTTCATAATTTATACGAAGAGAATTTAAAAGGGCTAGATAGGTTGTTTATTTTAAAGGGTGGTCCAGGAACGGGAAAATCTTCTTTAATTAAGGCAATAGGTCGTGAATGGGTTGAAAAAGGATATGATATTGAGCTTTTGCATTGTTCTTCTGATAATAAGTCGGTTGATGGGGTGATTATTCCAAAATTAAAAGTAGGAATTGTTGATGGAACATCACCGCATGTTATTGAGCCGAAAATGCCAGGAGTTATTGAAGAGTATATAAATTTAGGAGTTGCTTGGGACTCAGGTAAATTAAGAAAGCAGAAGGTAGAAATTGAACGGTTTGTATCAGAAGCGAGCAAGGCTTTCAAATCTGCTTACGGATGTTTTAAAGAGGCATTAGTTATACATGATGAGTGGGAGAAAATATATATTAATAACATTGATTTTAATAAAGCAAATGAACTAACAGATCAGCTAATTCAGAAATTATTTGCAGATAAAAAGGGGCAACAATCGATTGTGAAACATCGTTTTTTAGGAGCTGCTACACCGAAAGGAGCAGTTGATTTTGTTCCTAATTTAACAGAAGGATTGCCACATCGTTATTTTATAAAAGGACGCCCGGGCTCTGGAAAATCAACAATGCTCAAAAAGTTATCGAAGGCAGCAGAAGAAAAAGGTTTTGACGTTGAAGTATATCATTGCGGATTTGACCCGAATAGTCTTGATATGGTTATTGTAAGAGAATTAGGATTTGCAATTTTTGATAGTACCGCACCACATGAATATTTTCCAAGTCGCGTGGGTGATGAGATTATAGATATGTATGCTCTTATTGTTAAACCGGGGACGGATGAGAAGTATGCTACAGAAATTCGTGACGTTTCCATTCAATATAAAGCAAAAATGAATGAGGCGATGTCTTTCTTAGCAAAAGCAAAATCAGTTCGTGATAAATTAGAACGAATTTATATTGCTGCCATGGATTTTTCAAAAGTGGATGCATATAAAGAGGAAATTCAAAAAGAGTTTGAACGAATTACCGCTACTGTAATTGAAAAGAAAAAATAGTCTTTGTTAAACTGTCAGAAAAATTCTGGCAGTTATTTTAGTG
Source organism: Bacillus sp. FSL M7-1020 (assembly GCF_038050415.1). Taxonomy (NCBI): domain Bacteria; kingdom Bacillati; phylum Bacillota; class Bacilli; order Caryophanales; family Bacillaceae; genus Bacillus; species Bacillus sp. FSL M7-1020. The sequence goes on from NZ_JBBOTW010000001.1 coordinate 231,895, forward strand.
TGTAGTAAAATTAATAGTATATTTGTCGAATTTCCAAGGAAATAATCAAAAAATGGGGATGGTATGAAATGAGAGAAAAAATTGAATTAGAGTTAGAAAGAATTGAAGAAGAGAATGATGTGAAAATTTTATTTGCAGTGGAATCGGGGAGTCGTGCTTGGGGATTTCCATCGAAAGATAGCGATTATGATGTTAGGTTTGTTTATATACATCCGGTAGAATGGTATTTATCAATTCATGATAAACGTGATGTAATTGAATATCCAATTAGTGATGACTTAGATATAAGTGGCTGGGATATTAAAAAGGCATTACAACTGTTTGCGAAGTCAAATCCAGCTTTACTTGAGTGGATTCGATCACCAATTTTTTATTCGAAAAACTCTAACTTTCCAGAGCAGCTTCAGCAAATGAGTGAAAAGAATTTTGATCCAAAAGCAACGATATATCATTACTTACATATGGCTTCAAAAAATTATCGTGAATTTTTGCAAGGCGAGAATGTAAAGTTGAAAAAGTACTTTTATGTATTACGTCCTATTTTAGCTTGTCAGTGGCTAGAAGAGAAAGGGACATTACCTCCAGTAGAATTTAATCGTTTGATTACAGAACTATCTATAGAACGTAGTGTATTGAATGAGATTGAGAAGTTGTTAATAAAGAAAAAAGCGGGTACGGAATTAGATGTTGGATTGAAAATTCAAGTGTTAAATCAATTTTTAGAAGAACAAATTGATTATTATCAGCAATACGTGAAAGGGATTGAAAAGGGATTAGGGATTGATATTGAGAGTTTGAATACACTATTTAGAAATATGTTGTTTGAAGTAAATAAAAAAGAGCACAAGTAAATTTGTGCTCTTTTTTTATCCCGCTATTTGTGGGAGCCTTACTGCCCGTAAACGCCTGATTGGTGTGGACTAATAATCAGCTGGGGATGCACCTCAACACTGATTAAAGTTTCACTTTATTTTGTAGGAATAAAGAAAACAGATATAGCTGCGATAAGACCTGCAAAAGAGAATAAGTAAAAATTCCATGCTAAGTCATATTGCATTGTCATAATAATACCGACAAGAATAGGTCCAGCAATTGCACCAACTCGGCCAAGTCCAAGTCCCCAGCCTAAGGAGGTAGCTCGTATATGTGATGGGAAGTATTGTGTTACATAAGCATTTAATATTTGAGTAATACCGACTGATCCAATTCCAGCAAGACCAATTAAAAGATAAATGATTGTAACAGATGGTTTAATTGTTAGTAGTCCAATACATATGGCTGCCATAAGATAGGAGATGCTAATAACAATTTTTGCTCCTATACGATCGGCAATCGCCCCAGCAAATAATGCGCCGATAGCTGCAGTAATATTTAGCATAAGTAGAAATGATAAACTAGATCCAAGAGGATATCCTGCCTGACGCATCATCTGTGGTAACCAAGTATTTAAACCGTATATTAAAAACATTCCCATTATATAAGTGATCCAAAAAAGTAGCGTTGCTTTTATGTATTCTTTTGAGAATAACGTAAGAAATCCATTTTTCTTTTGTATATTAGATGGTGCTTCAGAAATTTCATCTTTTACATGGAATTCAATTTGAAAGCGATTAAGAATTTTGTTCACTTCTTCTTGTCGATTCCGCGATAATAAAAATTGAATGGACTCAGGTAAATAAAGAATAATGAAAGGAATGAGGAGTAGCGGAATCATTCCGATGCCAAACATAATTCTCCATCCGAAATCTTCTAACATAAACATGGATAAAATAGCACCTAACACGATACCTAAAGGATAGCCGGTAAACATAAGAGCATAAATAAAAGATTGCCGTTTTTTTGATGAATATTCAACAGTAAGTGCGGAAGCCGTTGGGATAACACCGCCTAATCCGATTCCTCCGATAAATCGAGATAGCCCAAATACTTCAGGAGAAGGAGCAATTGCAGCTAAGCCCATTGTGATAGAAAAAAGAGCTAAACAGCATATAAGTGTCCACTTTCGTCCAATTAAATCTGTAATGGTTCCGATTAGAATAGCGCCAATAAACATCCCAAATAGAGCATAGCTGGCAATTGTTCCAGCTTGAGCTGGTGATAGTGCCCAGCTGTTGTCTTCTAAAAGCTTTGGCAGAACGGCACCGTAAATACCTAAATCATATCCGTCAGCTAGAATGGCGAGCCAACAAATAAAAACAACAAGTTTTGTAATAGAGCTTGAAAAGATAGTTTCTGTAGATTCTAGATGAGGTGGAGCAGAAGGTTGCATAGTATTCACCCCTTTTATTTGTAGATGAATATATTATTTTATTTACTGTTAATATTCCCCTTCTTATGTCGAAATTTATATGAAAAGGTGTCATGAAAAACAAAGAAGTTCAACAGGATTCTTGTTGAACTTCTTTGTTTTTTTATTCGTTATCAACTCGTTTTAATGGTTGATCTGCTGGCCCTTCCATAACATCGCCATCAATTGAAAAACGAGAACCGTGGCAAGGACAATCCCAAGTACAATCACCGTTATTCCATTCAACTTCACAGCCGAGGTGTGTACAAGTCGTATCGACGATATGTAGTTTTCCTTCTTTATCTTTATAAGCACCTGCTCGTTTACCGTTGACATGTACAACGGATCCTTCGCCAACTTCAAGATCCTCTGGTTTACGTAATGCAGTTTCAAGTTTCCCTTCAATTAAATGTTTAGCAACATCAATGTTTTGAGAAAGGAATGTTTTTATATCTGGATTTGCATGAAAGCGTGATGGTGCAAACAGCTCTTTATATGGGCTGTGGACTTTTAGAATGGAATCCTTCAGTAAATGAGCTGCAGCAGTTCCTGTTGTCATTCCCCATTTGCGATATCCAGTTGCAACAAATATATTTGGATTGCTTTCGTTAATATGTCCGATATAAGGGAGCTTGTCTAGCGTAATCAAATCTTGCGCTGACCATCTATAGGGAACTTCATCTACTCCAAAAGTTGCTTCAGCAAAAGAATAGAGTGCTTCATAATGAAGCATCGTATTTATTCCCTGTCCCGTTTTATGGCTCTCTCCGCCAATCAAAATCAACTTTTCTCCATTGTTTGTTATATAGCGTAAGGAGCGTTTTGGATCATCAATACTTAAATACATGCCACCTGGATAATCTGTTTTTGCTTTTATTGCAAGAGCATAGGAGCGTTCTGCGTACATTCGCGTAAAGAAAAAGCTATTCGCATCATAAAAAGGAAAGTGAGAACAAGAGACGACATATTCACAAGTGATGCGATGCCCCTCTTTTGTAATTACTTGTGGATAATCTCCTTTTTCCACATCCATAGCTGTTGTTTGTTCATAGACCTTTCCTCCCATCTCCACAAACTTTTCTAAAAGTGTTTTCAAATAAAGGAGGGGGTGGAATTGCGCTTGATTTTTCATTACAAGTGCAGATTGTACTGGAATAGGAATCGATAGAGATTGAACATAGTCACAAGGTATATTTAATTTTTGATAAGCTTCATATTCTTTCGATAAATTTCTTAAACCGTTATCAGTAGTTGTATACAAGTATGAATCTTCATTTGAAAAATTACAGTCGATTTTATATGTTTGCACAGTGTCATTTATGAATTGTAGAGCATGATTATTTGATTCATAGTAAAGCCTGGCTTTTTCCACACCGAAATGATTTATTAATTCATCGTAAATAAGATCATGTTGTGCTGTTACTTTTGCTGTTGTATGCCCAGTCGTTCCGTTTAAAATACGACCAGAATCAATTAAAACAACATCGATGCCTTCTTTTGCAAGTAAATAGGCAGTAGTAATACCTGTAATACCAGCACCGATAATAGCAACTTTTGTCTTTATATTTTCGGATAAACGAGGGAAAGTAGGAAACTGAGTAGATTCAATCCAATAAGATAGCGGCAGTTGTGGAAATGTATCACTTGTCATTGCGGAAACCTCCTGATTTTAGAACAATTTTCCTTTTAATATTTCCATAATATATGAAATTCATGTGTGTTGTTTTAGAAGTAGTCTATTTTTATTAAAAGAGGTTATAAATTATTTTAATATAATTAATTAGATGGGGCATTATGAAGTGGTAGGATTTATATAAAACTAAATTCAAGTGATTCTGTTTGTTGATTACATAGGGAGTTATTGAATGAGATAGAGTCTATGGCGTTTAAGAAAATGTCTATATATAGTGGGTAAATCCTTATGGAATCTATACATTTTCTTTAGTGAAATAAAGTATGATTATAAAAATATAACCACCTTTTATTACTAGGTCATAAAAGGTGTTGACAATATAGAAATTCTATTGTTATGATTCATCATGTGGAAAGGTTGATAGAGAGTAAAAAGAGAAATGTTTTTCATTGATAATAAAAGCGAAAAATAAGTGACGATAGAGTGAGTATATTTTCCTTATAATAGATGCTTTTTGGATCATCTAGTAAAATCAATCTGGAAGCAAGAATTGATATATGTAAGTTGCGCAAGGCGCGGCATAAGAAAGGAGCAAAAGGATGAAGGAGCTTCATACGTTTGGGTGGTATGCAGCACGTGTATCACCACATTTGCCGAAAAAAGCATTTAAACCAGTGCCTACTCGTTTATTTGGTGGACTGGCTTATTTGCTTGTGGCATTGGCGGGGTTAATATCGATTGGTGTATTTGAATTGAATGTGTGGGCGAATCTAGGAATTGCGATTGTTCTTGGATTATGTTTTGCTTCACTTGGATTTTTAGGGCATGAAATTTTACATGGAACTGTTGTAAGAAAGGCATGGCTTCGTGATTTCTTAGGCGCGATTGCATTTATGCCATTATCAACAGGACCAAAACTTTGGAGAAAGTGGCATAATGCAACTCATCATGTTCATACACAGCATGAAGAGAATGATCCAGATGCATGGCCGACACTTGAGAAGCTTAAAAAAAGTAAGTTTTTAAGTTGGGTATATCGTATGCCTCTTCATGTACGTTCATTCTTTAGTTTCCTGTCACTAACAATTCAATTTACATTGCATTCAACTCGAATGTTCTTTCATTTTATAAAAGAATTTAAGTCATCGAATCAAAAATCTGTATGGCTTCAACTTCTTTTGCCTTGGACAGTTTGGATTAGTTTATTATTTATTATGGGACCTGGAAAATGGTTATTTGCATATGTGATTCCGTTGTTAATTGCTAACTTTATTGTAATGGCATATATCGCAACAAATCACCGCTTAAATCCAATTGTTCCAGTAAATGATCCGTTAGCAAACTGTTTATCAGTAACAGTGCCGCGCTGGGTAGACGTTTTACATTTCAATTTCTCGTATCATACAGAACATCATCTGTTCCCTGCTATGAGCTCTAAATACTATCCGTTAGTAAAAGAGAAGATTAAAGAAATGTGGCCGGAACGCTATCACGAAATGCCGATGACAAAAGCATTGGCAGCACTTTGGAATACACCACGTGTGTATTATCACGGAAGTGAATTAGTTGATCCGCATAGAGAACATTTCTACGGTTCTTTAGGAAATGGATTAGACCCTCATAATATTTCATATCGTGAGGAACATATAGAAGAAAAAGAGAGTATTAAAAAAGTAAATCAGTAAAATTTGATATATTTTGCAGTGAAAAAGCAAGCCATCTCAGGCTTGCTTTTTTTTATAAAGAAACTTCTTTTTTATTCTTTGTATGGACTTGGATAGAGTTTGTCTCTTTGCGCTGTAATCGTTTTTCTAAAAGGTTAACAAAATAAGTAAATAGGAGAACGAGTACGAGATAATATAAACCAACGATTACATATGTATCTAATTGTTGGAAGTTACTTGCGGCAATTGATAAACCCGATCCCCATAATTCGGACAGTCCTACGTAAGCAACAAGTGAGGAATCTTTCAATCCAATAATAAATTGATTACCTAGAGGAGGAAGAGATAGACGAAATGCTTGTGGTAATATAATTCGGCGCATCGCCAAAGGGTAAGGCATGCCTAAAGAGCGAGCAGCTTCTAATTGTCCACGGTCAACGGATTGAATGGATCCACGGAAAATTTCGGTAATATATGCACCGTTATGAATTGCTAAAGCAATTGCTCCTGCCCAAAAAGGGGTGAACACAACAACAGATGTAATACCAAAATAGAGAATTGCGATTTGAACAATTAAAGGTGTACCACGAATAATGGCGATGTAGACATGAGCGATACTATTTAGAACTTTATTGTTAGAGATTCGAAAGAAAGCGAATAGTAATCCAATTAATGAGCCGAGTACTAGGGAAGTTAATGTTAATTGTAATGTGACAATAGTAGCTTTTAAGAGTGTGGGGTAGGTAGAGATAAAAATTTCAAACATGCGTTTCACCTCATAGTGTATAGATTTTAGTAGGGAATGAAATACCCCACATAAAAAGTGGGGCATGATTTATGGAATCTTTGAATAGTTAACTTACTTCGTTTTTGCCTCTTCTCCAAGAATATTACGACCAAACCATTTTTTACTAATCTTTTCGTACGTACCATCTTTAATGATTTCATCTAAAGCTTTATTTACTTTTTTAACCATTTCTTTATCATCTTTGCGAATAGCAATTCCCATTTCATCAAGATTTAATGGTTTTCCAGCTTCTTTTATATTTGATTTACCTTCTTTAATCATTCGAAGACCAACCATTTGATCAGTGATTACTGCGTCCACACGCCCAGGCTCTAAGTCCATAAGAGCGGTAATATCACTATCGTATTCTGTAATTTGATCTGTATGTTTTGAAACAAGAGTTTTAAAGGTACTAGCTTTTACAACACCAATTTTCTTTCCTTTCAAATCTTCTGGAGAAGAGATAGACGTATTCTTTTTAGCTACGAAAATCTGGGCACCAGAGCGATAATATGGGTTTGAGAAACTAACAGCTTTTAATCGTTCTTCTGTAATGGCCATACTTCCTAATATCGCATCATATTTTTTTGATTGTAGACCTTGAATTAGCGTTTCCCACGGATTTGTAATAGGAGCGGGTTTCATTCCCATCTTTTTCGCGAGCGCCTCACCTATTTCTACATCAAATCCGGCAAGTTTTCCGTCATTTTCTTTATAGTTAAAAGGTTTGTATAATCCACTCATCGCATAACGAAATTCCTTTTCACCATTTGATGAAGTAGTCGAGCTTTCCTTACTACAGGCTCCCAGTATGAATGATGTACATAGTGTAATACTCGCAACAATGGTTAATAGTTTTCTTTTCATAAGACCCCTCCTATATATTGATCATACGGATGGTTTTAAGTATGTTATCGAGATATTTTATTTGGACAATTAGTTGTGCACCGTATGAATGTATTTCTTTACGTTTGAAATAGAAGTTACATTATAAAACGTTACGTAAAAACTGTTTTGCTCGTTCATGTGATGGAGCTGAAAAGAATTGCGCTGGCGGAGCATCCTCTACAATTTTTCCGTCATCCATAAAGATGACGCGATCAGCTACATCTCTTGCGAAATTCATTTCATGAGTAACAATCACCATTGTCATTCCTTCTTCAGCAAGTTCTTTCATAACTTGCAATACTTCTCCAACGAGTTCAGGGTCTAAGGCTGAGGTAGGTTCATCAAATAGCATAATTTTAGGATTCATAGCAAGAGCTCGTGCAATCGCAACGCGTTGTTTTTGACCACCTGAAAGTAGGTGAGGAGTTACATCCGCCTTATCTTGTAGGCCGACTTTTTGTAGGAGTTGATTCCCAACGTCCTTCGCGTCTGCTGTTTCCAATTTTTTTACGTGAATAGGTGCTTCTATGATGTTTTCTAGTGAGGTCATATGAGGAAAGAGGTTAAAGTGTTGAAAAACCATACCGACATTTTCACGGACTTTGTTTAAATTTGAATGCTTTGGATCAATTCGTTCACCTTGTAAGTGAATTTCACCTTCATCGTACATTTCTAAAAAGTTAAGACAACGAAGTAATGTACTTTTGCCGGAACCACTGGCACCGATTAAAACAACAACTTCTTTTTCTTTTACTTCTAAATCAATTCCTTTTAAAACATCAAGTGAGCCAAATGATTTTACTAGATTTCGAACTTGAATCATACAAAACCCCCAGTCAAAAATATATTTTACAAATGTTGCCCCTTATTTCTGTTATTAGTCATAAATTGTCAGAATCCTTTATTTTTTTCAGGGGATTTAATATTCAAAGAAATAATGATTTTTAAAATCACTATATCTTTCTATAACGAAAATATGGATAATAATATATAGGTAGTACTTATATTGCTTATAAGAAGGGGGAAAGAAGAGATGGGAAAAGAAAGAAAAACATTTTCCTTTGGCTTGCGTATACAGCTTATGTTATTTACTACAATTCTAGCTTTCATTACATATTCAACAAGTTTAATTTTCATTTACGTTATATATGATTATTTTCAAAGTTATGTAAGTCAAACTGTTTATAATATTATCGTTATGTTATTAGGTGTAGTATGGTCTGGAATTTTAGCGTATGGGGCAGCAATATTTTTAATTAAACCACTTCGAAAGTTGGAAGAAGCAGCAAGGAAAGCGGCTGAAGGTGATATTCGTGAAGATGTCCCATTGCCAAAGACCGATGATGAGATAAAATCTTTAAGTGTTGCATTTAATATGATGCTAGGGAACTTAAGGGGCATGGTAAAAAATATCGATACTACATTTTCGTATACAAATAATCAAGTTCAGCAAATTAGAAAACAAACAGGTGAAGCGACAAAGCAAGCACAAGGTGTGTCTGAAACCCTTGCGGAGATTTCTTCCGGTGCCGAGCAATCAGCAGCATCGATTCAAGCGATCGTTTCTACTGTTGATACAACGACTTCTATTGCAAATGAAGTAGAAGGAAAAGCAAAACAGTCTGACGAGTTGTCTTCAGAAATGGTTCAAGCTTTAGGACAAAGTACACGTGTCTTTACTTCTTTAATTCAAGGTATTCAAACATTGGCGAGAGAAAATGAAGATTCGATGGAAAATGTACAGAAATTAGAAGAGCGAATGAAACAAGTTGAACACATTGTTTCTGTTGTGAGTGAGATTGCTAGCCAAACAAATTTATTAGCACTCAACGCTTCTATTGAGGCAGCTCGTGCAGGAGAGCATGGAAGGGGCTTTGCGGTTGTAGCAGAAGAAGTACGTAAACTTGCTGATGAAAGTGATCATTCCGCAAGAAACATATCGCAGTTATTACGGAATATGCAAGATGAAGTACAGCAAGTCGCATTGAAAATGACAGAGCAGGTGAAGACAGCTAAAGAAGAGGCAAAACGCGGAGAAGCTACAGAATTAATTTTAAAAGAAATGTCATCAAGTGTTATGGAAGTAGCCGATGCAACTAAGCAAATTAGTAATTATATGAATGAACAAGTGAATCACATTTATCAAACAGGAGCACAAACAAAGGCTGTAGCAGCAATTGCGGAAGAAACGTCAGCTGGTTCACAAGAAGTGGCACGTGTGACGTTGCAACAGTCTAAAAATATGATAGCAATCGATCAATTATTAAAAGACTTAGAGAAGCAATCAGCGGATTTAAAACAAACAATTGAACGGTTTTCAATGTAAAAGGAAGAACAGAATGCTGTTCTTCTCTTTTTTATTTAGTTTGATTTAATATTTACAGTTAAACTATGAACGTTTCCGCAACATTCTTTTCTGTCCCTTTCGGATGAAAATTATAGCGAGCTATAATATTAAAAGGGGTGTCTTTTATGAAAAAAGAAAAAAGACAACGATTAATTAAACAATTTGTAAAGGAGTATGAAATAGAGAAGCAAGAAAGATTAGTAGAATTGTTAGCAAAAAAAGATGTATTAGTAACACAAGCTACAGTTTCTCGAGATATTCGTGAGTTAAATTTAACGAAGGTACCTTCTCAAGAAGGATTAATGATATATAAATTTTTCTCAGAAGAGCATTTACAAACTGATATAAAGTTAAAGAAAAAATTACGAGAGGTTGTTGTAAAAATTGATTGTGTAGATCAATTAATGGTTATTAAAACATTACCCGGTAATGCACATGTTATTGGTGTTTTGTTTGATGAGCTAGATTGGAAAGAAAAAATAGGATGTGTATGTGGAAATGATACATGCCTTATCATTTCTCAGTCAAAATCAGATAGGGAGATTTTAGAAGAAAGGTTAAATTTAATTATTTAGATGCAAAATCCTGTTTTTAATAAAAATTAAAAACAGGATTTTTGTTTAAATACGGAAGTTAAATATTCAACATATATGCGTAATATATGTGTTTTTTTATTGAAAAATCGGGATGAAGTGTTATAAAAATACAAATTCATATGATTTTAAAAAAATAACTTGTTTAATATTTCACAATGATAATGTGGATGCTTTCACAAAGATGAAGGCGCGTAGCATTTATTATGTACTTGTAAGACATCAAACATATTTAAAAGGAGGTACAACAAATGAAGCATCCGATACATGTTACTTCAGAGATTGGGGAATTACAAACAGTTTTATTAAAACGACCTGGTAAAGAAGTGGAAAACTTAACGCCAGATTATTTGCAACAATTATTATTTGACGATATTCCATACTTACCAATTATTCAAAAAGAGCATGATTATTTTGCACAAACATTACGCAATCGGGGTGTTGAAGTTCTTTATTTAGAAAAACTAGCTGCTGAGGCATTAGTAGATAAAAAACTTCGAGAAGAATTTGTTGATCGTATTTTAGAAGAAGGACAGGCTGACGTAAATGTTGCACATCAAACTTTAAAAGAATATTTACTTTCCTTTTCAAATGAAGAATTAATTCAAAAAATTATGGGTGGTGTACGGAAAAACGAGATTGAAACAAGTAAGAAGACACATTTATATGAATTAATGGAAGATCATTATCCGTTTTACTTAGACCCAATGCCTAATTTATATTTTACTCGTGATCCAGCAGCTAGCGTGGGCGATGGCTTAACGATAAATAAGATGAGAGAACCGGCGCGTAGACGTGAATCATTATTCATGGAGTACATCATTAAATATCATCCAAGATTTGCAAATCACAATGTACCAATTTGGCTAGATCGTGATTATAAGTTTCCAATTGAAGGTGGCGATGAGCTAATTTTAAATGAAGAAACAATTGCAATTGGAGTATCTGCCCGTACGTCAGCTAAAGCAATTGAACGTTTAGCTAAAAATCTTTTTAGTCGACAAAATAAAATTAAGAAAGTGTTAGCAATAGAAATTCCAAAATGCCGAGCATTTATGCATTTAGATACAGTGTTTACAATGGTTGATTATGACAAGTTTACAATTCACCCAGCCATTCAAGGGCCAAAAGGAAATATGAATATTTATATTTTAGAAAAAGGTCCAGATGTGGAAACTCTTAAAATTACACATCGCACTTCTTTAATGGAAGCATTAAAAGAGGTATTAGGTTTAAGTGAATTAGTTCTTATTCCTTGTGGAGGAGGAGATGCAATTGCTTCCGCTCGTGAACAATGGAATGATGGTTCTAATACATTAGCAATTGCGCCAGGTGTAGTTGTTACATATGATCGCAACTATGTATCCAATACGTTATTGCGGGAACATGGTATAGAAGTCATTGAGGTGCTAAGTTCGGAATTATCTCGTGGGCGTGGGGGTCCACGTTGCATGAGTATGCCAATTGTTCGTAAAGATATTTAGTATAAATAACGGAGAAAGTAGGGATGAAGTATGTTAATGACTAGACCAAATTTAAAAGGAAGAAGTTTTCTAGCTGAAAAAGATTTTACACAAGAAGAATTGCTATATTTTCTAGATTTAGCAGCAGAATTAAAAGAGAAAAAGAAAAACGGTGTCCCACATCATTATTTAGAAGGTAAAAATGTAGCGCTATTATTTGAAAAAACCTCTACTCGTACGCGATGTGCATTTACAGTAGCATGTACAGATTTAGGTGCGAACCCTGAATATTTAGGGAAAGGTGATATTCAGCTTGGAAAAAAAGAATCCGTTGAGGATACAGCAAAAGTGTTAGGACGTATGTTTGACGGAATTGAGTTTCGTGGATTTAATCATGAAACTGTAGAATCTTTAGCACAAAATTCTGGTGTACCGGTTTGGAATGGATTAACAGATATGTGGCATCCAACACAAACACTTGCAGATTTATTAACAATTAGAGAACATGTAGGGAAATTAAAAAATGTGAAGCTTGTTTACGTTGGAGATGGACGAAATAATGTTGCTAATAGTTTACTAGTTGGTGGAGCGATTGTTGGAATGGATGTACGTATTTGTACACCGGAATCTTTATGGCCAGAGCAAGAAGTAATTGATTTAGCAAAAAAATATAATGAACAGGTAATGATAACAAGTAATGTGGAAGAAGCTGTTGCAAATGCAGATGTAATTTATACAGATGTATGGGTGTCTATGGGAGAAGAAGAAAAATTTGCTGAACGTGTCGAGTTATTGAAACCTTATCAAGTAAATATGAAAATGATTAAAGAAACAGGGAATGAAAACGTGATTTTCTTACATTGTTTACCCGCATTCCATGATGTTGAAACGATGTATGGTGAGGAAGTTTATGAGAAATATGGGCTGAGAGAAATGGAGGTAACTGACGAAGTATTCCGCAGTAAACATTCAAAAGTATTTGATCAGGCTGAAAATAGAATGCATACAATTAAAGCGGTTATGGCAGCTACTTTAGGAAACATGGAGTAAAGAAGAAAGGGAGTCTTCCTTTCTTCTTTCTCCTCCTTTAGACACTATCATTCACTATTGCTTTCGTATTGTTATTGCAATTAAAGAGAGGTGAGTGGAATGGGTGAAGATAAGAAATTAGGGTTGTTTACATTAACGGCGCTTGTAGTGGGGTCTATGATTGGCGGTGGAGCATTTAATTTAGCAAGTGATATGGCAAAAGGTGCTGGTGCTGGAGCCATTATTATTGGTTGGGTTATAACAGGAATTGGGATGATTGCGCTTGGATTATCTTTTCAAAATCTAACTGTAAAACGGCCAGATTTAGATGGTGGTATTTTTAGTTATGCAAAAGCAGGATTTGGGAATTTTATGGGATTTAATAGTGCGTGGGGATATTGGCTATCTGCCTGGCTTGGTAATGTAGCTTACGGCACATTATTGTTTTCTTCATTAGGGTATTTCTTCCCAATCTTTGAGGGCGGTCAAAATGTAGCATCCATTATTGGTGCAAGCGTATTATTATGGTGTGTTCACATGTTAATTTTACGTGGAGTTCAATCAGCAGCACTTGTGAATTTAGTAACTACAATCGCAAAATTAGTACCTGTATTTGTATTTATTGTTATAGGAATCTTCGCGTTTCATATTGATACGTTCCTAGATGGATTTTGGGGACAAACTGGTTCTTTTTCATGGGGAGCAGTTGGCAGCCAAGTTAAAAGTACAATGCTTGTAACTTTATGGGTGTTCATTGGGGTAGAAGGGGCTGTTGTTTTATCAAGTCGAGCAAAAAATAGAAGTGATGTAGGGAAAGCAACGGTTATTGGCTTAATTGGTACACTCATCATTTACATTTTAATTACATTACTGTCTCTTGGACTTATGCAGCAAGCAGATATTGCTAATTTAAAAAATCCGTCTATGGCTTATTTATTTGAAAGTGTTGTTGGAAAATGGGGTGCTATCTTTATTAATTTAGGTTTAGTTATCTCTGTATTAGGTGCTTGGTTAGGTTGGACTTTACTCGCATCTGAAATTCCGTATTTGGCGGCTAAAGATGGAGTATTTCCAAAATGGTTTGCAAAAGAAAATAAAAATAAAGCTCCAATAAATTCATTATGGATAACAAATGGCTTAATTCAAATGTTCTTATTAACATTCGTCGTTTCCGATCAGGCGTATAACTTTGCATTCTCATTAGCATCTTCAGCTATTTTAATCCCATATGCTTTTTCAGCATTTTATCAACTGAAGCATAGCTTAAAGTCTGAAGAAGCGGATCGAAATAAAAATATAATAATTGGTTTGATAGCAAGTATGTACGGTGTGTGGTTAGTTTATGCAGCTGGTTTAGAGTATTTATTATTAACAATGACTTTATATGCGCCAGGTATTTTTATTTTTTACAATGTTCAAAGGCAAAAGAGTTCGAAGCAAATATTTACTCGAGTGGAATTAGCATCATCGGTAGCAATTGGTGCTTTAGCATTCTTTGCGATTTATGGATTAATTACAGGCAGTATTACTTTATAAAGCGTTGTGAAATCGAAATCAACTGGAGGGCTGAAATATGGCACGAAGAAAAATTGTAGTTGCACTAGGGGGAAATGCGATACAGTCTGGAAAAGCTACTGCGGGAGCACAGCAAGAAGCGTTAGAAAAAACAGCGGAACAACTTGTGAAAATAATGGAAAATGATGTAGATATAGTAATTGCGCATGGAAATGGTCCACAAGTGGGAAATATTTTATTACAGCAAAAAGCTGCAGAAACGGAAAAGACACCTGCAATGCCATTAGATACTTGTGGTGCAATGAGCCAAGGGATGATTGGATATTGGATGGAAAATGCGATTGAAAAGGCATTGAAAAAAAGGAATATAAAAAAAGACGTAGCAACGGTTATAACACGCGTTGTCGTGGATGAAAAAGATGAGGCATTTAAAAATCCAACTAAACCAATTGGTCCTTTTTATACAGAAGAAGAGGCCAGAAGATTAATGGAAGAAACAAAAGCAGTGTTTAAAGAAGATGCTGGCAGAGGGTGGAGACGTGTTGTTCCATCACCGAAGCCTGTAAGTATTCATGAACATAAAGTAATTAATTCTTTAGTTGAGGATGGAAATATAGTGATAGCTGTTGGTGGTGGTGGAATTCCAGTAATTGATTCTGAAGAAGGGTTAAAAGGAACTGAAGCGGTTATCGATAAAGATTTCGCTGCGCAGAAATTAGCTGAATTAGTAGAAGCCGATACGCTCGTAATTTTAACTGCAGTTGATCATGTGTATGTAAATTATAATCAACTGAATCAAAAGAAATTAGAGCATGTCACAGTGAATCAATTAGAAGAATACATGGAAGAACAACAATTTGCTGCGGGAAGTATGCTTCCAAAAATTGAAGCTGCTATTAATTTTGTTAATACAAATCCAAAAAGAAAAACAATTATTACGTCTTTAGAAAAAGTATATGAAGCACTAGAAGAAAAAGCTGGTACTATTATTTCTAAACAGAATGTATGCATGTATGTTTAAATAATTATGTACGCTATTTATTAGTAAAAAAGAATGGAGTTAGTAACTTCATTCTTTTTATGTATTAATATTTTTTGTACTCATTGTTCATAAAGTTTTCATGATGAAATCTGAATATATAAGTTAATTATGATAAAATTAAATCTGAATACGCTTTCTTGATTTTTCGCTCCAACATACAGCAAGAGAGAGGGAATCTTATGAATAGACGGAACGTAGTTAAAGATTTAAAGCAATTTGAATTATTTGCTCATTTAACAGAAAAGAAATTGAAAGGTTTGACGGAGTTTGTCTATTGGCGAACTTATAAAAAGGGTCAATTTTTATTTTTAGAAGGGGATTCAAGAGAAAGAATTTACTTCATGTTAGATGGTTTTGTAAAGTTAGAGCGGGTAAATCAAAGTGGAAATTTATTATATGATGACTATGTAAAGCGGTATTCTATTTTTCCTTATGGTGGTATGTTTACAGACAGAGGATATAACTATACGGCAGAAGCGATGACAGATGTAGAGGTATATTATATTCCGACAGTAATTTTTGAAGATATGGTGAAATCTAGTAGGACGCAATTAATGTACGTTGTTCAGCAATTATCATCAATATTAAAACTAAACGAAAATCGAGTGCAAAACATTACAATTCCTAATGCACAAGATCGAGTCATTCAAACATTAAATTATTTAATGCAAGATTTAGGAGAACAGAGTGGCGAAACGATTGTAATTTCATGCCCACTTACAACAATTGAAATATCGAAAATATCTGGTACGTCTCGAGAGACGGTTAGCGGCGTATTAAAACAATTAAAAAACGATAGTATTGTTACAATTCTGGATAAAAAAATTACAATACATAATCCAACATATTTTGAGGAAATCTCTATGTGAAAATTGCATATGGATTTTCTAATTCATACTGTATATTAATAAAGTTCTTTATATATTTATAAGGAGCTTTTTTACGTTATCCTCTATAAAAAGATTGTATAGCATGGTAATAATAGCTAAAATCGATAATAAAAAAGTAAGGGGAAGGAGAGAAAGAATGGTCCGAATTGAGTATGATCGATTAGTAGCTATTTGTTACAGTATAGGGGTTTTGTTATTATTAAAAATTCCAAACGATAATGAATTAATTGGGGAAAAACTATTCAATTTCTTTAATGTTCCGGTATATACATATACTTATATGGATTATAAAGTCTCAAATATAGTAATCGTTTCTTTCATACTACATGTAATCGCATTTATATTATTTGTAAAATGGTTAGTAAAAAAGAAAGCTAGTACATTTAGAACAATGAATAAGATAAAAGTAGTAGGCATTAGTATTTTGATTTTAATGATGCCTTTTATGCTAAATAACATCCTCCAGACATTGAATAAAACATGGTACTACGCAGGAAAAACAGGGGTAGAGGCGATAGAATATAAAAAAGAAGATAGTCAATGTAGAATGGAGAAAAATGGGGGGGATATTGAACAAAAGTGCATTGTTACTTTAAAAAATTATCGTAATCATTCACAAGCATTAAAAATTGTTTTATATGATAATGCAACAGAGACTTCCAAAAGTTATCCAGTACCGAAACCAGTCTATTTACAAAAACATGAGACAAAGCAATTCGAATTTCAAATTCCTGTTGCTTATAATACCGGTATTGAGAAAGATAAAGTACCAAATATAAAATTACATTCATTGCATAAAAATGATGAGAAATACAATTAATCCGTAATTGAAAGGTTATGAGTAGGAGCAATAATTTGAAACGATATAGAAAATCAACTTGAATCATCCAACATGCTGCGAGGTAACGGCATATTGGATGATTTTTTATTTTATCCCCTTTTTTACGTATGAAAGGGTGGGATACTTTGTTGAAAACGAAAAACATTGCAAGGATCATATATGGTTTTCACTTTACGTAATCTTTGAAAGTTAGAGCCATAATAACTAGTTTGCCAATTTTTAATGTCGATATCGGGCCAATTGACATAATCACCTAGCGTATAAGGATTTAAGTTTTCTCTTAAATCTTTAACCCAGTGTATATTTCGATTTTCTTCATCATCGCATTTCCAAGAAGTAATGTATTCTTGCGCAATAATTGCTTTGCGATGGAAATAAGCTGTTTCAGTAGGCGAAATATTTTCCACAGCACCTACGAGCGATTGGTGCCAAATACTCGCATCTTTATTTGGTGCATGAGAAAGAAAATATTGCATAATCTGAATGCCTTTAAGAGGGATAGGTTTATATACGTAGGAACCGGACCGTTTGAAGTTTTCAGGGATGTTGCCACTGTTAAAAAATTCAACAGCCTTTATATAAGGAACTTCATCTATAAAGAGAGAGGGGGTACCAGTTTCAAGAAGCGGTGATAATAAGGAATGGAGTTCAGAGGGAGAGCCAACAAACTCACCTTGTGCCTCAATTTTATTTTGTTGCTTTGCGAATAATTCAATTGATGAAGTGAGACGTTCGTCTATATAAGGCGCCCAGTTTTGCCAAGCTTGAAATGCAGCGATAAAATCTTCCCATTCCCATGTGATGGAGAAGATTGATACATTTTTTATAGGATGTACTCGAAAAGTTAAAGAAGTAACAATTCCGAAGTTTCCACCACCACCGCCGCGGCACGCCCAAAACAAGTTAGGGTTTTCTTGTTCGTTTGCACGAATGATTTTTGCGCTCAATTTACCGCATGCTTGTACCATTTCAACTTCTACTAATTGATCACATGTTAATCCAAATAAGCGTGAAAGCATACCGATACCACCACCAAGTGTTAATCCAACAATTCCAACACTTGCACTTGTACCAGCCGGTATTGTAACACCATAATTCCAAAGCTCTTTATAAACCGTGCCAAGATTTGCACCAGCTTCAATTGTTACTGTTAATTTATTTGTATTAACAGTAATGCGATGCATTTCACTCACATCAATAATAAGTCCTCTATTTAAAAGAGAAAAATTTTCATAGCTATGACGTCCGCTTCTTAAG
This sequence comes from Bacillus sp. FSL M7-1020, assembly GCF_038050415.1. Classification (NCBI taxonomy): domain Bacteria; kingdom Bacillati; phylum Bacillota; class Bacilli; order Caryophanales; family Bacillaceae; genus Bacillus; species Bacillus sp. FSL M7-1020. The sequence continues at coordinate 250,131 of NZ_JBBOTW010000001.1, forward strand.
CGAAATGGTATATGACGTTCACGTGCCCATTTTAAGGCATTACACACATCATTTTTATTTTGGCAAAAAACAATAATACAAGGGAGTTTTGGAATACTTAAATTTAAATTCATTCGGGCTACGTCATAGTCAGGATCTGAGGGAACAACGATACGACCTGTTAATTTTGTTTGTTTCAATTTATCACTCCTTTCTAAAATAAGCAGTGCTTTTTATTAATATATGAAAAGCGTATGTAACGTGCGTGGACAAGAGCAGGTAAGAATGAGATTTACCTTTGTGAGAAATAAATAAAGTGAAGGCTAATAATCAGTGGGAGTTTTGTTCCTCCCCCACTGATTATTAGCCTTCACCAATCGGACTTTAACGGGCAGCCCGATCCCCACCGAACTTCTTTGCTTTCGCTGAATTTTGAGGTGGGGTTCTTACTGCCCGGCCAATAGCGGGATAAAGCATAAGAATAAGGAATCTACATAGAGTTCAATGAAAACAGTTGCAAACTATTCATATTTTGTTATGATAGTGTTACGAAAACGTTTGCATAAAATTTCCGATGGGATGCAAAAGGAGAGAATGACTATGAATAAGACATGGTGGAAAGAAGCAGTTGCTTATCAAATTTATCCACGAAGCTTTATGGATTCAAATGGTGATGGTATTGGAGATTTACAAGGTATTATTGCAAAGCTGGATTATTTAAAAGATTTAGGTATAGATGTAATTTGGATTTGTCCAATGTATAAGTCTCCCAATGATGATAATGGTTATGATATTAGTGATTATCAAGATATTATGGATGAGTTTGGTACAATGGCGGATTTTGATGCTTTATTAGATGAAGTTCATAAGCGTGACATGAAGCTTATTATTGATTTAGTTATTAATCATACGAGTGATGAACATCCATGGTTTATTGAATCTCGTTCATCTAAAGACAATCCGAAGCGTGATTGGTACATTTGGCATGATGGTAAAGATGGTGCGGAACCAAACAACTGGGAAAGTATTTTTAATGGTTCGGCATGGGAATATGATGAAGTAACAGAACAATATTATTTACATTTATTCTCACGTAAACAACCAGATTTAAACTGGGAGAATAAAGAAGTTCGTGAAGTGTTATACAATACAGTTAATTGGTGGCTTGATAAGGGAATTGATGGTTTCCGTGTTGATGCAATTAGCCATATTAAAAAAGAAGATGGCTTCAACGATATGCCAAATCCAAAAGAATTAAAGTATGTACCATCTTTTGATAAACATATGAATGTGGATGGTATTCAACCTTTATTAGAAGAGTTAAAAGAAAATACATTTTCTAAGTACGATATTATGACTGTTGGTGAAGCGAATGGCGTTAAGATTGAAGATGCTGAGCTTTGGGTTGGAGAAGAGCAAGGTAAATTCAATATGGTATTCCAGTTTGAACATTTAAGCTTATGGGATGCAGAAAAGAAGAAAGATCTTGATGTTGTAGGATTGAAAAAGGTATTAACGAAATGGCAAAAAGGATTAGAGAATAAAGGATGGAATGCTTTATATATCGAGAATCACGATAAGCCACGTATCGTTTCAACGTGGGGAGATGATAAACAATATTGGCGTGAAAGTGCAACAGCGCTAGGAGCGATGTATTTCTTTATGCACGGTACACCGTTTATTTATCAAGGACAAGAAATTGGTATGACAAATGTTCAGTTACCAAATATTGAAGATTACGATGATGTAGCAATTAAAAATTTATATCGAGAGAAAATTGCAGAAGGCGTATCACATCAAGATATGATGGAAATTATATGGGCTTCTTGCCGTGATAATTCACGTACACCTATGCAGTGGAACGATGAGATGAATGCTGGTTTCACAACAAATGCACCTTGGTTTGGCATGAATCCAAATTACGAAGAAATTAATGTTGAAAAGCAAAAAAATGACGAAAAGTCTATTTTCAATTTCTATAAGACAATGATTGCCTTGAAAAAAGAGCACGATGTATTGAATTATGGTACGTACGATTTACTTTTAGAGGACGATCCACAAATTTATGCATATACACGTACGTTACAGGATGAAAAAGTCATTGTAATTAGTAATATCTCAAAAGAGGAAGCTGTGTATAATGAGCCTTTATTCGCACTAGAACGCAAACGTTTGCTTTTAAATAACTATGAAGTTGCGGAACATGAACAATTAACTACAATCACGTTAAAACCTTATGAAACAAGGGTTTATCGCATTTCATAATAAAAAAGGATGCTCCTTGAGCATCTTTTTTTATGAAAAAAAATAAATTTCTATTGCAATGTGAAAACGCTTTTATTAAAATAGATTTATGAAAACGGTTGCGTAACAAAAAAAGATAAAGCAATATGAGGAATCGTTTTCATAAGAGAAACAGAAATTATAATTTAAATCATTATGTTGTTATAAATAAAGGGGAGGAAGAACAGATGAAAATTACGTCTTTTGATTTTTGGCAAAAGTTCGGGAAAGCATTATTAGTTGTTGTAGCTGTAATGCCAGCAGCTGGTTTAATGATTTCCATCGGTAAGCTAATTGGAATGTCTGCTGGGGATATTAACGCAGTTCATACTATTGCTCGTGTAATGGAAGACATCGGTTGGGCAATTATTACAAATTTACACATTTTATTTGCAGTAGCAATTGGGGGATCTTGGGCGAAGGATCGCGCAGGTGGTGCATTTGCAGCACTATTAGCATTCGTCTTAACAAATCGAATTACAGGAGCAATATTTGGCGTAAACGCTCAAATGTTAGCGGATTCAAAAGCGACAGTTTCTTCAGTATTAGCAGGAGATTTAGTTGTAAAAGATTACTTTACTTCTGTACTTGGTGCACCAGCATTAAACATGGGAGTTTTCGTAGGGATTATCACAGGTTTCTTAGGAGCTACTTTATATAACAAATACTATAACTATAATAAACTGCCACAGGCATTAGCATTCTTTAATGGAAAACGATTCGTACCATTCGTTGTAATTGTTTGGTCTACAGTCACTGCGATTGTATTATCACTTTTATGGCCATTTATCCAAAGTGGATTAAATGAATTTGGTCGCTGGATTGCAGCATCTAAAGATAGTGCGCCAGTTGTTGCGCCATTTGTATATGGAACGTTAGAACGTTTATTATTACCATTCGGATTACATCATATGTTAACGATTCCGATGAATTACACAGAGCTAGGCGGAACATATACGATGTTAACTGGCTCAAAAGTTGGACAAATTGTAGCAGGACAAGATCCATTATGGCTTGCATGGATTACAGACTTAAATAATTTATTAGCAAGTGGAGATACGAAAGCATATAACGATTTATTAAATAACGTTGTACCAGCTCGTTTCAAAGCTGGACAAGTTATCGGCTCAACAGCAGCGTTAATGGGGATTGCTTTTGCGATGTTCCGTAATGTTGATAAAGAAAAACGTGCAAAATATAAACCAATGTTCTTATCAGCAGCATTAGCAGTATTTTTAACAGGTGTAACAGAACCAATTGAATTCATGTTCATGTTTATTGCACCAGTACTATATGTTGTATATGCTATTACAACAGGACTTGCATTTGCATTAGCAGATTTAATCAACTTACGTGTTCACGCATTTGGATTTATTGAGTTAATTACTCGTACACCGATGATGGTTAATGCAGGACTAACAAGAGATTTAATCAATTTCGTTATCGTTTCATTAGTATTCTTCGGTCTTAACTTTACATTATTCAATTTCTTAATTAAAAAGTTCAATTTACCAACACCAGGACGTGCAGGTAACTATATTGATAATGAAGATGAGTCATCAGAAGGAACAGGAAATGTACAAGATGGTTCATTAGCAACAAAAGTTATTGATTTATTAGGTGGAAAAGAAAATATTGCTGACGTAGATGCTTGTATGACGCGTTTACGTGTAACAGTAAAAGATTTAGATGTTGTTGCACCAGAAGCGCAGTGGAAACAAAATGGTGCTTTAGGACTAATCGTAAAAGATAAAGGTGTACAAGCAGTATATGGTCCGAAAGCTGACGTATTAAAGTCAGACATTCAAGATATGTTAGGTGCGTAATAATATGAAATTGCTAACTTTAAACTGTCACTCTTGGCAAGAAGAGAATCAAATGGAAAAGATAAAATATCTTGCTAAAGTCATTCAAGAAGAAGAATACGATGTCATCGCATTGCAAGAAGTCAGTCAGTCGATACAAGCTGAAAATGTATGCGGTAACAAGAAAAAAGATAATTTTGGACTTTTACTATTAGAAGAGTTAAAAGCGTTACATGTAAAAGATTACAATATTACTTGGGATTTCTCTCATATTGGTTATGATGTGTACGAAGAAGGATTAGCGATTATAACAAAGCATACTATTATAAAAGAAGATACGTTCTTTATATCAGAAAATAAAGATACAACGTATTGGAAAACACGTAAAATTGTAAGTGCAACAATTGCTTATAATGGTAAGGATATAACGTTTTATTCTTGCCATCTAGGTTGGTGGAATGATGAAGAAGAATCATTCCAAGGTCAAGTCGATCGTTTGATGGAGCGTGTAGATAGCAATGAGCTTTCCTTCTTAATGGGGGATTTTAATAATAATGCTCGTTTGCAGGGTGAAGGTTATGAATATTTGATGCAAAAAGGTTTGTACGACACATACGAACTAGCGATAGAGAAGGATGAAGGAACAACTGTCCAAGGCGAGATTGCTGGTTGGGATGAAAATAAACATAATTTGCGAATCGATTTAATAGTGTGTAACCAAAGTAAAAGAGTTCGTTCTTCAAAAGTTATTTTTAATGGTACAAACCGAAATGTAATTTCAGATCATTTCGGTGTAGAGGTTCAATTAGATATATAATAGAAGAAATCCTCACAGGTAATAAAAGCTGTGAGGATTTTTTTTAGGAATACAAGTATTTCCAAGAGAAAATACTTGTATTTTTTATGACATTTCCTATATATTTGTTATTATTGAATGTAAAACTAATTTGGTCATTTTGTATGCATACTTTTTTTACTTCGTTATATAATGAAGTAAGTGAAATATTTAATGGAAAAAATAGTGTGTTTTCGTTTAATCCACGATGTAGAAAGTGATATAATTGCAAAATGTATGTATCATTTTCTAAAGAAGGAAAAATATATAATTAGGTGATAACTTCTATGAAACAAATTTGGCGTATTTATAAGACAGATTTACGGAATGTAGCTAAACATTGGGCTGCAATTGTTATTGTTTTAGGGTTAATGATTTTACCATCGTTATATGCATGGTTTAACATTAAAGCTTCTTGGGATCCATATGGAAATACAAAAGAAGTTCCCATTGCAGTTTCTAACCAAGATGCAGGCTCTAATTTAAGAGGGAAAGATATCAATATCGGGGACGAGATTGTAGATTCTCTTAAGAAAAACAAAAATCTTGGCTGGAAATTTGTAGATGAAAAACAAGCAATTTACGGAGTTGAGCGTGGGGATTATTATGCGAGCATTACGATTCCGAAAGACTTCTCTGAAAAAATTGCAACTGTTCTGGATGAAAATCCAAAGAAACCAGAACTGGATTACTATGTGAATGAAAAAGTAAATGCGATTGCACCGAAAATTACAGCAAAAGGTGCATCAGGTATTACAGAAGAAATTAGTAAAAACTTTGTTAAAACAGCAAACGGTGAGATTTTTAAAATTTTCAATGACCTTGGAATCGATTTAGAAACAAACTTACCAAGCATCGAGAAAGTAAAAGATCTTGTATTTAAGTTAGAAGCGCAGTTCCCAGAAATGAATACACTTATGGATAAGGCGTTAGATGATGCGACTCGAGCAGAAGATGTTGTGAAAGTAGCACAAAAAGAGTTACCGGTTGTAGAAAGTGTTATTAATGATGGGCAAGAAGCGTTAGGGAATTTAGATAAGTTCTTTGCAAACAACGATCAAACATTGCAAAATGCTCCTGGGACGATACGAAATCATTTAACAACGGCTAAAGATGTAATGGACAAAGCAAATACGTTTACGAACTTTTTAATGAATCCAGGGATAGACCTTTCTGGTATGAAGGGATTACCTGAGTTTCCAGCGCGTCCGGACCTTTCAAAGTTGAATGATGAAGGTTATAAAAATATTGCAAGAAATATTAATCAAACAGTGAATAATGTTTTGAACTCGGCACGTGCAGGAACAACATACGGGAAAAGTGTTGTAAACGGATTGCAAAATGGTCAGTTTGATCCAGAAAAGGCAAAGCAAGATCTTAATGCGGTTTCTGAAAATCTTCAAGGTCGTACAGATAGTGTTGCATACCTTATTAATGTATTTACTGAACTTCAAAAATCGGCTACGACTGATTTTGGTCAAAGCTTTTTCCAAGGGCGAGTGGATCGCTTAACTAAGCTGAAAAGCGGTATGGAAAATGCAAACAACGGTATTAAAGATATTGTAAATGTTATTGGTACAGGACAAGAAGTAAAGAAAGATGTAACAGATGCAGCAAATCAAAAATTAGATGCAGCAAATGGATTAATTGATCAAGCGGAAAAAGATTATAATGAAACATTTGTAGCAGATTATAAAAAAGCAGTTAGCACAGTTGATCAAGCGAAAGCTGATGCAAATGGAGCATACGATACTGTGAAAAATGAATATGATAAGGCAAAAAATACTTTTGAAGGTATTATAGCAGACGTAAATAATAGAGGTGTTAATGGATTAGATAGCACAAAAGTATATTTAAACGATTTAAATGGTCAATTACAAGCTACTAAGAATCTAATTGGTGATGCGATTCCGGTTCTAGAAAGCACAAATAAGGTATTAGCAGATGTAAATAGTGACAAAAACCTTAATAATGGAATTGCAAAATTGAATAAAGCACAAAATGCTGTTCAAAAAGGTATAGATGCAACAAATAAGGCAACTACATTAATTAACAATGGACAGAAGCCTACAAAAGAGGTTGTAGAAAGTATTAATGAAGCAACTAAAAATGCCTCAGCTCAATTAGGAGATTTCTTAGCAACATATGATTCAGAAATCGTTCCAAACTTTAATACAGCAATTGAACGTACGAAACGTATGTCTAAAAACACAACTCAAATTTTAAGCGAAGCAGACAAAAAGCTTCCAGATGTTAAAAAATTACTAGAAGATTCATCAAAAGGCTTAGTAGACGGTAGAAAGAAATTAGCAGACATTAAAGCCGAAATGCCGGAGACTGAGAAAAAGATTAAAGAATTAGCAGATAAAATTCGTGATTTTGAATCTGAAGAAGATTTAAAAGACATCATACGCCTATTGAAAAATGATGTTGAAAAGCAAAGTGATTACTTTGCAAATCCAGTAAATTTAAAAGAGAATAAATTATTTGCGATGCCGAACTACGGTTCAGCGATGTCACCATTCTATACAGTGCTTGCATTATGGGTAGGCGCATTATTAATGGTTTCATTATTAACAGTAGAAGTACATGAAGAGGGCGCAAATTATAAGAGCCATGAAGTTTACTTCGGACGTTTATTAACATTCTTAACGATAGGTCTTTCACAAGCGTTTATCGTATCAATGGGAGATATATTCTTACTCGGTACGTACGTAGTCGATAAATTCTGGTTTGTGTTATTTAGTTTATTTATTGGTGGAGTCTTCGTTTGTATCGTATACTCACTCGTTTCTATTTTCGGAAACGTTGGGAAATCGATGGCGATCATTTTACTTGTACTGCAAGTAGCAGGGTCGGGCGGAACATTCCCAATTCAAATGACACCGGCGTTCTTCCAAGCACTTTATCCGTTCTTACCATTCACGTATGCAATTAGTGCAATTCGTGAAACAGTGGGTGGAATGCTTTGGGATATCGTAACGAGAGATTTACTTGTACTAAGTGCTTTCGTAGTAGTTATGATTGTTGCTGCATTATTACTGAAAACACCAATTAATAAATCAAGTGAAAAATTCGTTGAGAATGCAAAAGGAAGTAAAATCATTCACTAAAAAAAGGTTCCTACCTCCGGTAGGAACCTTTTTGTTTAATCAAATTTTAATTTCTTTAATGCTTCTGCGAACGGGTTATTTAATGGTTCTTCTTCTTTGTTCTGTTGTTTCATATATTTTTGAACGTCACGCTTATCAGCTTTGTTTCCAGATTCTTTTTTACGTCGCTCCTGGAATGTCGATAATTTTTCGCGATAGCCACATTTACATGCAAAGATTTGACCTTCACCCTCACCACGTAGTTCTAGTTTCTTCTTACATTGTGGACAACGAGCGTTTGTTGTACGAGATACATTTTTACGATGACCACATTCACGGTCTTGGCAAACGAGCATTTTTCCTTTTTTGCCGTTTACTTCTAGCATTGGTTTACCACAGTCTGGACAAGACTTCGTTGAAATGTTGTCATGTTTATATTTTTTATCACTTGATTTAATTTCAGAAACAATTTCTTTCGTATAGTTCTTCATTTCAGAAATGAAGACTTCTTTTTTCAGTTTACCCTTTGCGATAGCCTCAAGTTTTTGTTCCCATTCACCAGTTAGTGTAGGAGATTTTAACTCTTCTGGTACTAAATCAAGTAACTGACGGCCTTTTGATGTAATGTGAATATCTTTACCACGCTTTTCAAGTAAAAATGAATTGAAGAGTTTGTCGATAATATCTGCACGTGTCGCTACAGTGCCTAATCCACCAGTCGATTTTAACGTATCAGCAAGTTGTTTATTTTGCGTATCCATATATTTTGTAGGATTCTCCATTGCTGAAAGTAAAGTCGCTTCATTAAATCGTGCAGGAGGCTTTGTTTGACCTGATGTTTGCATAATTAACTTTACAGCTAATGTATCACCTTTTTCAATGTGAGGTAGAAGCTGCTCTTTTACGTCATCAGTTACATCATCGTCTTCAAAGCGATTTTCGTATACTTCTTTCCAACCAGCGTGTAAAACCGTTTTTCCGCGTGCAATGAATGTTTCATTACCAACTTTTGTGCGTAACGTTAGTTGCTCGTATTCGAATGCAGGGAATAAAACAGCTAAGAAACGTTTCACAACTAAATCATAAATTTTACGCTCTTTATCTGTAAAGGATGAGAAGTTAACGTATCCTTCTGTTGGAATAATTGCGTGATGATCGCTTACTTTACTATCATCAACAAATGATTTATTAGGCTTAATTGGCTTTTGTAGTACTTTATGTGCTAACGGACGATATTCCCCGACACCGCACGCTTTTAGACGTTCTGGAAGTGTTCCAACGATATCAGATGAAATGTAGCGTGAATCTGTACGAGGATACGTTAACACTTTATGTTGTTCATATAATTTCTGCATAATGTTTAATGTTTCTTTAGCAGAGTAACCAAACTTTTTATTTGCATCACGTTGTAATTCAGTTAAATCGTAAAGACCAGGAGAGAATGACTTCTTCTGTTTTTTATCAATTTCCACAACAGTGGTATTTTGTTTATCTAGATTTTTTACAATACCATCAATTTTTTCTTTATTAAAACTACGGCTATTACCGTTTGCATCTTGCCAAGTTAGTTTTAACTTATCAGTTGTTTGAGCTTCGATACCGTAGTAAGTTTGAGCTTTGAAGTTTTTTATTTCATCTTCACGACTAGCGATCATAGCAACAGTAGGCGTTTGTACACGACCGCAATTTAGTTGAGCGTTAAAGCGAGTTGTTAAAGCTCGAGTCGCGTTAAGGCCGATATACCAGTCAGCTTCTGAACGTGCAACTGCTGAAGCGTATAAATTGTCATATGCCTTACCTGGTTTTAAATTTGCAAAACCATCTTTAATTGCTTTATCGGTTACAGAAGAAATCCATAAACGTTTAATTGGTTTATTCAACTTAACTTTATCGATAATCCAGCGTGCGACTAATTCGCCTTCACGACCTGCGTCTGTAGCGACAATAATTTCATTTACATCTTTTCTAAGTAGCTGGCTTTTCACAGCATTAAACTGTTTACCAGTTTGTTTAATAACCGTTAATTTCAAACGCTCCGGTAGCATCGGTAAGTCTTCTAAATTCCACTTTTTATATTTCACATCATAGCTTTCTGGATCTGCTAATGTAACGAGATGACCTAAAGCCCAAGTTACAATATATTTACTACCTTCAAGATAACCGTTTCCTTTTTTATCACACTTCAGTACACGAGCAATATCTCGCGCAACGGAAGGTTTTTCAGCGATTACAACGCTTTTTGACATATTAAAAACATCCTTTCAAATTTCCATAAGTTAAATATAGCATACATTTTCTTGAGATTCAGTTTCGCTCGAGGTTTGAGCTGTTTTAGTGGAATGAACAAAACTCCCACTGATTAAAGTTTCACTTTATACGGAAAAGTAAAGAACTTGTTATTTTACTAGAATAAGAGTAGACTTTGAAGTAGATGAATAAGAAACACATGGGAGTTTGTGGATGCAAACTGAGAGTATGACTAATCCGTCATTGACCATTTGAACCTGTTGGATAATGCCAGCGTAGGGAGAGTGTAAAAGCACATGTTCAGGCACTTTGCATACGCGCAAAGTGCCTTTTTGTGTATCTCCCATCATTATAGTTAGGAGATGAAAAGGATGAATATGAAAGAAATTAGTAAAGTAGTGGATTTAGTGAGGGAATCTAATCCGCTCGTTCATAATATTACAAATGTTGTTGTAACAAACTTTACAGCGAACGGTTTGTTAGCACTAGGGGCATCGCCTGTAATGGCGTATGCAAAAGAAGAAGTAGCAGAAATGGCTAGCATTGCGGGAGCGTTAGTATTAAATATGGGAACACTTCGTCCCGAGGAAGTAGAAGCGATGTTACTTGCTGGTAAGTCGGCTAATACGAATGATGTACCAGTATTGTTTGATCCTGTTGGCGCAGGAGCAACATCGTATCGAACAGAAGTTGCGAGACATATTCCAGCTGAAATAGATCTAGCGATAATTCGTGGGAATGCAGCTGAAGTAGCTAACGTTATTAATGAGAGATGGGAAATTAAAGGGGTAGATGCTGGTACTGGAAATGGCAATGTTGTAAATATTGCAAAACAGACAGCAGAGGAATTGAATACAGTTGCGGTCATTACTGGAAAAGAAGATGTCGTTACAGATGGAGAGCGAACGATTCTTATTCGAAACGGTCACTCTATTTTAACAAAGGTTACTGGAACGGGTTGTTTACTAACTTCTGTAATAGGAGCATTTATTGCGGTAGAAAAAGATTATGTAAAGGCAGCAGTAGCAGCAGTAACATTTTATGGTGTAGCTGCGGAACTAGCAGCTGCTAAGACGGTAGAAAAAGGGCCTGGTAGTTTCCAAATTGAATTTTTAAATCAATTAGCGAATACAACTTCCGGTGATATTGAGAAGTATGGGAAGATTGAGGAGTTAGAGTAAGGGGATGAAACACATGATGCGCATTGAAACCAAGAAAATGTCTAACCTATTACAAGTGTATTTTATTATGGGAAGCAATAATTGCATGAAGGATCCGTTAGCTATATTGAAAGAAGCGTTAGACGGTGGAGTGACACTTTTTCAATTTCGTGAAAAGGGAGAAGGGACTTTAACTGGAGAGGATAGAGTGCGTTTTGCAAAGAAATTGCAGGCGCTTTGCAAGGAATATGGTGTTCCTTTCATTGTAAATGATGATGTAGAATTGGCTGTTGAATTAGATGCAGATGGTGTTCATGTAGGACAAGATGATGAAGGGATTACATCTGTTCGTGAAAAGATGGGAGATAAAATTATCGGTGTATCTACACATACAATTGAAGAAGCAAAATGGGCGATTGAAAACGGAGCTGATTATTTAGGAGTTGGCCCTATTTTCCCAACGAGTACGAAAAAAGATACGAAAGCTGTTCAAGGAACGAAAGGTTTAGCTCATTTTAGAGAACAAGGAATTACAGTGCCGATTGTTGGTATCGGTGGGATTACAATTGAAAATACTGCTGCCGTTATAGAAGCGGGTGCGGATGGTGTTTCAGTTATTTCTGCAATTAGTCTAGCGGATTCTGCGTATGAAAGTACGAAGCGATTAGCTGGGGAAGTAAATAAGTGTTTGTAGATAAAAGACCATGTAGTATGAAAATACTACGTGGTCTTTTGTCGTATAAAACAAAATATGCCGCCTAAACTAGTATGTATAAATATATATTGTTTCGGAGGCGAAGGCATGATTGTATTTCAGGATATTATAGCTGCTTATGAGAAAATGAAGGGCATTGTACATATGACCCCATTAGATTATTCAAGTACATTTAGTGAGTTGTCACAGAATGAAGTGTATTTAAAGCTGGAGAATTTACAAAAGACAGGCTCTTTTAAAGTACGTGGTTCTTATAATAAAATGGTTTCTCTTGAGAAAGGTGATTTAGAAAATGGTGTTGTTGCAGCATCTGCTGGAAATCATGCGCAAGGAGTCGCTTATTCTAGTAATATGCTTAGTATTCCTTGTACGATTGTGATGCCAAAAGGTGCTCCGTTAAGTAAGGTGCTTGCGACAAAAAAGTACGGTGCACATGTAGAATTACAAGGTGATGTATTTGATGATGCATTAGCTTATGCACTAGATTTAAAAAAGAAGACAGGAGCGAAATTTGTACATCCATTTGATGATGAAGCAGTAATTGCTGGTCAAGGTACAGTCGGTCTGGAAATATTACAACAGCTGGAAGATGTAGAGGCTGTTATTTGTCCTATTGGAGGTGGAGGATTAATTGCAGGAGTTGCGATGGCAATTAAAGAACAAAAGCCATCAGTGAAAATATACGGGGTGCAGACACTTGCTTGTCCGGGAATGAAACAGTCACTTGAGGAAAAGAAGGTAATAACAGTAGAGTCGACGCCAACTATGGCGGATGGAATCGCGGTTAAAAGGCCAGGTGATTTGACTTTTGAACTTGTACAACGTTATGTGGATGATGTGTTTTGTGTAGATGAAATGGAAATTGCACAAACGATGTTAATGCTTCTTGAACGGAACAAATTGTTGGTTGAAGGGTCTGGTGCGAGCTCATTAGCTTCTTTGCTTTATCGCAAAATCCCAATAAAAGAAAAAAAGGTCGTATCCGTACTAAGTGGTGGAAATGTCGATGTAAACTTTATTTCGCGTATTATTGAGCATGGAATGGTTGAAGCAGGACGCTTCATTCACATCGCGACAATGATTAAAGATAAGCCAGGCTATTTGCATCATTTGCTCCAGATTGTAACAAATTTTGAAGCGAATGTATTAAATATACATTTAGAACGGATTGGTACAAAGGTATTTCCAGGATATGCGCAATTGCACTTGTCATTAGAAACGAAAGATAGAAATCATATTGAAGAAATATTGAGTGGTTTAAAAAAGAAAGGGTATGTTGTAGAAGTTATTGATTGAAAAAATTAAACAAACGTTTAATTAAAAAAGCACAAACCCTTTTAAATTATAGGTTTGTGCTTTTTATTTAAAACATAATTGAAATTAAGAGCATTCCAATTCCGATAGAAGTAAAGGTTGCGATTAAGCCGGGAATCATGAAGCTATGATTTAAAACGTATTTACCGATACCTGTTGTACCAGTGCGGTCGAAGTTAATGGCAGCAACGATTGTTCCATAGTTTGGAATGAAGAAGTATCCGTTTACTGCAGGGAACATAGCAATCAGTAATGCTGGCGGAATACCAAGAGACAGTCCAAGTGGCATTAAGGCACGAACTGTTGCTGCTTGGCTGTACAGTAAAATAGATAGAATGAATAATGCAATAGCAAATAGCCATGGTGCACTTGTAACTAAGTGCTGAATTGATCCTTGAATCATATTTAAGTTTCCGTTAAAGAAAGTATCTCCCATCCAAGCGATACCGAAAATAGCAACAACCGCTGTTGCTCCAGCTTTAAAGACGTTACCAGACACAATGCTTTCTACATTTGGTTTACAGAAAATAATAATAAGAGCTGCGATGGTTAACATAACCATTTCAATTGTGTTTGGCATGGAAAGACGAACTAGCTTCCCGTCAACCATCCATCCTGGACGAAGTGCTTCAAATGAACCAAGAAGTACGACAAGGAAAGTTCCTACTAGGAAAAGAATAACTGATAATTTAGCGCCTTTTACACCTACAAATTCTTTTTTCTCTTCAAGCTTAGGAATCATACCTTCTTTTAATCGTTTTAAGTATTCAGGGTCTTCATTTAGTTCTTTCCCCATTTTACTAGCAACGAATGCAGCTACCATACAAGCGATGAAAGTAGAAGGGATACTTACTTTTAAAATATCTAATAAAGTAATTTTATAGTCAGCTAACATTGCTAAAAGGGCAACTGTAGCAGCTGAAATGGGACTAGCTGTAATTGCTTGTTGAGAAGCAATTACGGCAATTGACATTGGTCGTTCTGGTCTAATTCCTGATTCACGAGAGACTTCTGCGATAACAGGAAGTACAGAATAGGCAACGTGACCAGTGCCAGCACATAGTGTGAATAAATAAGTAACAATTGGAGCGAAAAATGTAATGCGCTTTGGATTTTTTCGTAAAGCTTTCTCAGCTAGATGCACAAGATAGTCCATTCCTCCAGCGGCTTGTAAAGCACCAGCAGCAGTAATTACTGCTAAAATCATAAGCATTACATCGATAGGAGGAGCGGTTGGTTGCAAGTGGAAGACAAAAACGAGTATTGCCATACCAACTCCGCCCATTACTCCTAAGCCAACTCCGCCCATTACTCCTAAGCCAACTCCGCCTAGGCGTGCACCAATAAAAATGCAGAGTAATAAGGTAAGAAATTGTAGCCAAAACATGATAAATTACCTCCGAAATTCATAAGTTAAGATATATTCGAATAATTTAATTTAAATGAAAATTAGTGAAATATCCGAAGGGATCTTTGATTTATATACGTTTTTTATTATATAACATAAAAAAAGTAACATTCACGTATTTTGTTAAATTATTTCGAAAAAATAATACATTAGAATTTTATATTTATATCTCTAAATAAGTAGACATTTTAATTTAAATGTTGTAACCTTGGAAAGAGAATAATTTAATTCTCATAGAACTCCCATATCGTTCAACTCGTTCAGCGAGAAAGGCAAACTGATGGAAACATGAGGGCGCAAAACTATAGGGGCTAAGGTCGAGAGGCTATGCTAGCCAGTTACCGGACGGATAGGGTTGGTCTTGACCAATGCTTTTTACATTGGTCTTTTTTTATTCTCGAACATATTGAGAATCATTTCAAACAAAATATTCATATATTTTGTTTTTTTGTTTTAAGTAATTAAGGAAGGTGAATATTGATGAAAAAGTATTGGCATAAGTTATCGTTTCTTCAAAAGAACGTCTTATTAACTGTATTAGTTATTTTGACGCTTGTTGGAAGTATGGGCGCGTTAAGTTTCAATTTGTTTCAAAATAGTATGATGTCTTTATTTGAAAGGCAGTCTATTGAAACAGGAGAGATAGTAGTACATGACTTGGATACAGAATTAGTTAAAGATATGGCGAAAGATCCTACAACTGAAAGAGTAAAAAAAGAAAAGTTAACAGAGCAATTAGATGAAGTGACAAAAGGTTTAAAAAGTGTGGGACAAACGTATGTTACAGGGGCAAAGCCGAATGAAAAACGAGAATTACAAATCGTTGGTTTGACTACAGAGTTAGCAAATGCGGTGCCTGTAAAGTCGGGAGATTATTATGAACAACCGACTCATTGGATGAATGCATATGATAAAGTGATGGATACGAAAAAGGCCCAAATGACAGAAGTATATGAAGATGAATTAGGTTCGTGGGTGACAATATTAGAACCAATTAAAGATGGAGAAAACAATATTGTTGCAATTGTTGCGGCTGATTTAGATGCTTCTATCGTTCCTAGTACAAAGAAGAATTTTTTGATACAGGGTTTACTCTTTATTATTATTTCATTAGCAATCGCGACTATTGCTCAATTCTTTATCGTACGTAACTCGTTAGCTCCATTAAAAGATTTACGAGAGGGATTACGTAAGATTGGTGAAGGTGACTTAAGTATTAAATTAAAAGAAAGACCAGATGATATTGGAATTATTAATGTTTATTTCAATGATACGATTGAGAAATTTAAAGGGATTATAGATAAAGTTAGGCAGACCGCTGAGCAAGTTTCTTCTTCTTCACATGAATTGTCGGCAAGCACCGAGGAAAATAGCATGGCAGTTCAAGAGATTGCAAGTTCTATTGAAGGTTTAAGAGTGGGGGCACAGTCTCAAGAAACTTCAGTCCAACAATGCTTAGGAATTGTGCATGGAATGGAAGATAAGGTAGAAGAGATAACTGGAGCTGCGGAACAAGTTGCGGTTGCCTCAGAAGGTATGGAGCAACATTCAATTGAAGGTAATGAAGTGATTGGACAAATTATTAATCAAATGAGTTTAATCCAAAATGCAGTGAAAGATTTATCTTCTATTATTTATTCATTAGAAACAAGATCAAAAGAAATTAGTGATATTGTAACTGTAATTACAGGTATTTCAAATCAAACAAATTTATTAGCTTTAAATGCTTCTATTGAAGCTTCGCGTGCTGGAGCAGCTGGAAGAGGATTTGCAGTTGTTGCTGATGAAGTACGTAAATTAGCAGAACAAACTGAAACGTCAGCGAAAGATATAGCAAAATTAATTAGTGAAACACAAGCTGAAACAGAAGAGGCTGTAGTTTCAATGCAAAAAGGTTCAAAAGAAGTAGAATCTGGAATTTCACTTGTTCAAAGTAGTGGTGCTTTCTTTGAAAAAATCTCGAAATCAGCACAATCTGTTAAAAATCAAGTGAAAGCTGTTTCTGGCAATTCGAGTGATATTTTACAAAATAGCCAGAATATCGTTCAAGTCGTAAATGAATTATCACATATTGCAAATACTTATGCGAATAGTAGTAGTAATGTTGAAGAAAGCATGAAGGAGCAAGAAATATCAGTACAAGATATTGCAGAATTAGCGACTTCTTTAAGTTGGCTTTCTCAGGAATTACAAGAGCTAATTGGTGAGTTTAAAAGCGAATAAGGAAAAGTGAAACTTTAATCAGGGGGGCAGCCCCCTTTGATTGTGAGTTGAACAAATCTGCCCGTTAATACGGGATAATAAAGGTGTGAATTTTCACACCTTTATTATATTTAGGAGAGGAATTTACATAAATATGAAATTAGCGATTTCTTATAATGAGATGGTAAAAGAATTTTTAGGGAAAGTAGAAGGGAGTATTCAAATACCTAAAGATGCGCAAAAGATAGAGTTTGGAATACAAAGAAAAACTATACCATTTCCAAAATTGACTCATATTGTAGATTTAATAGGAGCAACTGCAACGTGGTTGTATCATATTTCTAAAGAACAGCACATTATCGTGCTTTACCATACAAGAGGAAGTTTATTTCCTATTACTATTCAAGTTTCTAATTATCTTTCCTATGAAAGTTTGAACTTTCAGATTGTAGAGCAAGTGGAACAGATCCAAAAAATGAACGAGGGAGAAATAGTAGCGTTTCAAAATAGTAATGATTCATCTGAAATGTCACCTATTATTATTGGTGAAACGTATTATGAGCTACAAGACAAGAATACGTTACAATTTGTATTCAATAAAAATATGCAAAGTGTAGAAATGATATTTAATAGTGTTAATTGGAAAGAGACAACGATTACTCGTTATGCACAACAAATACAAGGTGTTTTAATTTATACATCACAAAATGCTAATAAATGTATAAAACATTTTAATGTTGTTACAGAGGCCGAGATGGCACTTTATAGTCAAGTGAATGATACGACAGCAGTATATCCTGAGAAAAGTATCGTCGATATGTTCTATAATACTGTTACTCAATTTCCAAATCGTATAGCTTTATCTTCAAGGGAAGGTACTTTAACTTATGAGGAGCTAAATAAAAAAAGTAATCAAATAGCTCATATGTTAATGAAAAACGGCGTCCAATTAGGAGACTATGTTGGAATATTTATGAAACGTAGCATAGACACAGTAGTAAGTATGGTAGCTATATTAAAAGCTGGTGCAGCGTATGTTCCGATTGATCCAGATTATCCGGAAAGTAGAATACAGTACATTATTCAAGATAGCCAAGCGAAAGTTATATTGATGAAAGAGACGCCTATAACATGTGATGGGGTTCAAACAGTTTCAATGTATGATAGTGAAACTTATGAAGATATAGATGTAAAGTTGTCTATTCATTGTGATGATGTAGCTTATATGATTTATACATCTGGTTCAACAGGGAATCCAAAGGGAACGATGTTAGCACATAGAGGCGTTGTTAATCTGTACACTTGGATGCAAAAGCAATATGAATTGACAGAAGAGGATGTATTTGCCCAATTTCCTTCCTTTAGTTTCGATGCTTCTGTATGGGAGTCATTTGCTTCTTTATTCTGCGGAGGAAACTTGTATGTATTATTAGAGGAAGAGCGATTGTCTGTAGAAGCATTTGCAAATGCAATCTATAAAGTGAAAGCAACTTCGATCTTGGCATTAGCGACAATTTTTGTTCGACAAGTAGCAACTTATTTAGCAGAAGAAAATATATATAAGCTAGCTTCCCTGAAAAGAATTGCGATTGGCGGTGAAATGTTGCCTGTAGAGGTTATTAAATTGTGGAGAGAAAGAATAAGTACAAATGTTGAAATTCATAATGTATACGGACCGACAGAATGTACTGTAGTGACGACAACCTATAAAATACCTAATCAGTTAAATGAGGATGTTGCGAGTATTCCCATTGGTAAACCATGTGCTAATTATCAAGTTATGATTTTGGATGAGAATATGAATCTTTGTCCAATTGGTGTACCTGGTGAATTATATATAGATTCAGTAGGATTAGCAAAAGGGTATTTTAATAAGCCTAATAAAACAATTGAAGCTTTTATTCCGAACCCCTTTAATCCTATAGTTAATATATATAAAACTGGTGATATCGTTAAGTTGCTAGAGGATGGAAATATAGAGTTTTTACATCGGAAAGATGATCAAGTAAAAATTAGAGGACATCGTATTGAACTAGGAGAAATCCAAAGTAAAATTTCTCAAAATCATAATATAAAAGAAAATGCTGTTTTTGCTAAGAAGAGCAAGGAAGGTAGCCAATATTTAATCGCATTCTATACAACTTTGAACAAAAAGGAAATACCAGAATTAGTTTATCAGTTACAAGAGCAGTTACCGGATTATATGGTACCATCTAAATTAATTTATATTAATGAACTACCACTTACACCAAATAAAAAGGTTGATGTTAAAAAGTTAGCTCAATTAGAAGAAAAGTACGAGCCGGTTCGTCTACAGGAATATGTCGCGCCTTCTATTAAAGCGGAGAAACAGATAGCGAAAGCTTGGGCAGAGGTATTAGGAATTTCAAAAATTGGAGTGCATGATGATTTCTTTACAATTGGTGGACATTCGTTGAAAGTATTGAGAGTCTTAACATTGTTAAAAGAAGATTTTTCACATTTAACAATTCAAGATTTCTTTAAAGAAAGAACGATATATGGATTAGCTAGAATTGAGAGAGAAGTAAAAGTAGAGACAGAAGAAGTATTTCGTGAATATAAGGTGATTCACGAACCGAATACTATTACTTATTCGAATGTTTTAGAAGACACTGACATCTCAAATGTCTTTTTAACTGGAGCTACTGGTTATTTGGGGTCGCACATATTATATGAATTATTGAGAGATACATCTGCTACCATTTATTATTTAGTAAGACCGACAAAAGATGTGCAACAAAGAATTATCGATACATTAACAAGCTACTTTAATGATATATGTGAAGAGTGGTTACAGCGTATACAGGCTGTACCTGGTGATTTGGGAGAAGAGTATCTTGGGATGAGCGAAGAGGAATTTATTTTAATTAGTTCTAAGGTCGATACGGTAATTCATTGCGGTGCAGATGTAAGACATTTTGGAGATGTAAAACAATTTAAAAATGTGAACGTCCAAGGCACGAGTCGTATGCTAGCGTTAGCCGAGAATGGTGCTACATTCCACTTTATCTCTACAATTGGTATTCCGATAGAATTAGCGGTAGAGCAATGGGATACATATATGGAAACAGGTGATTTCAATTATAATGTAGAGTTAGAGAATGTGTATTCCGATAGTAAACTACAGGCGGAAAATCTTGTTCGTGAAGCTTTGAAGAGCGGTATACGAGGGAACATTTATCGTGCAGGTAACCTAGCATGTCATTCAGAAACGGGTTCGTTCCAACAAAACATTGAAGGAAATGCATTTTATCGTCTTATTAAAACGATGCTTCTAATTGGAAAGGCACCAAATGTGAAGTGGAAAGTTGATTTTACACCAATTGACTTTGCCAGTAAGTCGATTGTATCGTATTTACAAGATCCAAAAATTGTAGGAGAGACGTTACATATTTGTCATCCACATCAAGTTGAATTTGAACATTTTATAAAGCTAATTGAGGGATGTGGATACAATCTTGAAATGGTTCCACTTTCGGAATATGTAAATATCGGGCTTGAATTAGCAAAAGGAAATGAAGAAATAGCAGAGTTAATTGCTTCTCAAGTTGCAGGAGATGGAGCACAGCAATCTGAAATTGTCATGGGTACTCGTAGAACAAATGAATGGATTAAGAAAAAAGAGCTGATAGTGCCAGCGATTAATAAAGAATTTATTCAGCTGTTATTAGCTCATGGTGAAAAAGTTGGATATTTTCCAAAAGTAATGAAATGATTATGTACGCTTTTGTTTGTTCAATAAAATAAATCATGCTACAATGAGAACGAATTAAGAACCGGGGAGCCAATTGGCTGAGAGGATGTAAGTATACATCGACCCTCAACCTGATCTGGATAATGCCAGCGTAGGGAGTTACTTTAAAGTGATGTAGCATAAGTTATTATAGAATAACTTGTATACAAGGCTTTCCTACATGGTAGGAAAGCCTTTTCTTTTTTGGGAAACATATTTTATAAGGGGGATTTTATTATGTCACAACAAGTTACAATGTCATTTTCAGTAGTACCGCAAGCAAAAACAAAAGATGTATATTCTGTTGTTGATAGAGCAATTGAAGTTATACAACAATCGGGAGTTCGTTATGAAGTAGGAGCAATGGAAACAACGTTGGAAGGAGAATTAGATGTACTTCTTGATGTCGTGAAACGTGCGCAGCAAGCTTGCGTCGATGCTGGAGCTGAAGAAGTGATTACTTCTATTAAAATCCATTATCGTCCAAGCACTGGTGTAACGATAGATGAAAAGGTTTGGAAGTACCGTGATGAATATGCAAAACCAGAAGCAATCTAAACTTATTACAACAATTTGGCTTATCCTTCTCATTGCGATATGGGAAGGATCTGTTTCATTATTTAAAATCGAACCGTGGATTTTACCAAAGCCTTCTGCCATTGTTCAAGAATTAATTGGAATGAAGGATTTACTATTACCAAATACGATGCAAACACTGCAGGAAGTTATAATCGGACTATTTTTTGCGATTTTACTTGGGACGAGTATTGCAATTATTATGGACGTGATACCTTTATTTCGTATTTTAATAAATCCGTTGCTCGTTATTTCGCAAACGATTCCAATCGTTGTACTTGCACCGTTATTTATTATTTGGTTTGGATATGGGATGTTGCCGAAAGTAATGGTCGTCATACTCGTTTGTTTCTTCCCAATTGCGCTTAGTATTTTAGAAGGTTTTCAAACTGTAGATAAAAATATGTTGAAATTGTTGCAAACAATGAAAGCAACGAAATGGCAAGTTTACCAGAAAGTAAAGTTTCCGGCAGTGCTCCCATACTTTTTCTCGGGTTTAAAAATTGCAGTTACATATAGCGTGATGGGGGCAATTATCGGAGAATGGCTCGGTGCAAGTGAAGGGTTAGGGGTTATGCTTACGAGAGCTACAAAATCCTTTTTAACTGCTCGAGTATTTGGTGTTGCAGCAATTATCGTCATGGTGACATTATGCCTGTATTTTATCGTGGAGTTTATGGCAAGAATAACAGCACCATGGATATATAGAAAGGACGGCAGAAAATGAAAAAAGGTTTAAAAATTATGTTAGCTGCTTTATTAGCAGTAAGTGTGGCTGGGTGTAATCCGGCGAAGAAAGAAGAAAGTGCAAGTAAAGATAAAAAAGTAAAAGTTGTTTTAGATTGGTTTCCAAATACGAATCATACTGGCTTATATGTAGCGAAAACGAAAGACTATTACAAAAAACAAGGGCTTGATGTAGAAATTATCCAGCCTGGTGATAATGTCACAGCAGAGCAGATGATTGCTTCTGGGAAAGCAGATTTTGCGATAAGCGCACAGGAAAATGTAACATTAGCTCGTGTTGAAGGAATCCCAGTTGTTTCTGTTGGTGCAATTATTCAGCATAATACCTCTGCTTTTGCATCACTAAAAAAAGATAATATGACGTCACCGAAAGACTTTGAAGGTAAACGTTATGGTGGCTGGGGAGGACCAGCAGAAGAAGCAACGTTAAAAACAATTATGGAGAAACATCAAGCTGATTTTAATAAAGTCGAAAAAATTATCTTAGGACAAACAGACTTCTTCAAATCAATCGGTCGTGATGCGGACTTTGAATGGATTTATTATGGATGGGATGGCATTGAAGCGAAGCGTCAAGGAAAAGAGTTAAATACGATTATGGTGAAAGACTTAGATCCAGCGCTTGATTTCTATAGTCCTGTTATTATTACGAGTGAAAAACATACGAAGCAAGATAAAGACTTCGTGAAAAAGTTTATGACTGCAACGACAGAAGGTTATAATTTTGCAATTAAAGAGCCGAAAGAAGCTGCTGATATTTTAATTAAAGCTGTTCCAGATGTGAATAAGGAATTAGTACAAGAAAGTCAAAAGTGGTTAAGTACGAAGTATCAAGATGATGCAAAAGCGTGGGGAGTACAGAAGGAAGAAGTTTGGACGAATTACATGAATTTCTTATACGACAACAAAGTTATTAAAAAGAAAATTGATGTAAAAGATGCTTTTACAAATGAATTCCTTCCAAGTGAAAAATGAGCGGATTACAAATAAAAGATATTGTGAAATCTTTCGATGGAAAGAATGTATTAGCAAATATTAGTGCCTCTATACAGGAGGGAGAGTTTGTCTCTTTTGTCGGTCCAAGTGGTTGTGGGAAAAGCACATTGTTAAATATGATTGCGAGTGTTGAAGAGCCAACGAGTGGAGAGGTATTTTATAATGAGGAACATGTGAGAAAACAAGATGTTGTAAGCTATATGCCACAACAAGATTTATTATTACCGTGGCGATCGGCTTTACAAAATATTGTTCTTCCATTAGAAATTGAGGGGAAATCTAAAAAACAAAGGTTAACAGAAGGAATGGAAGCATTAAAGCAGTTTGAGTTAGATGAATATGCGGATCATTATCCTGATGCATTATCTGGTGGTATGCGCCAAAGAATTAGCTTTCTTCGTACATACTTATGTGAGAAGCCAATTATGCTACTTGATGAGCCTTTTGGAAAATTAGATGCATTTACAAAAATGGAAGTACACAGTTGGCTTTTAAATTCTTGGCATCAAGAAAAGCAAACAATTGTTATGGTTACACACGACTTAGATGAAGCAATTTTACTTTCTGATCGCGTATTTATTTTATCTCAAAGACCAGCATCAATAGTTGGTGAAGTGCAAGTGAAATTACCTCGTCCTCGAACGATGGATATGTTAACATCATTGGAGTTAAAGAAGGGTAAGGAAGAAATTTTAAGTGTATTAGCTCCTTATATGAAAAAATAGAAAAAGTCTTTTAACAGTTTTAATCGTTTCACATGAGCTTCTTTCTATGAAACGTGGATAACGAAAGTATGGAATATCGAAGAATGGAACGTTTAAAAATAATCACAAAGAAAAGGCCGTAGCTTATATAAGCTACGGCCTTTTCTTTGTGATTAACATGATTTTCGAGAACTCTTACATGAGAATTGTATGAAGAAGCACTCTTATGGTGCGCTTATAAGCGTGCTTTTTCTGCGATTATGTTTATATTTATAATAATATTAGACGCCTTTCCCTAATAGGCAACTATCTTTTTGTATATATAGATAGCTTGAAATGGAATGAAAATTATTCCTATATATAAAGAATAAGGTGATTAGTATGGGAAGACAATAGAAATTAAAGGAAATTCATGTAAAATTCAGATGAACTTCACGCAAACTTCATATTGAAAACTAAATATAATTATAATAGGTTATAGTAATTTCGATTTGTGATTTTTCGCAAAATTAAAAGTTTGAATTTAGGAAAGATTATTCAAACCTAAATTCAAACTTTAGTGAAACAATTAAAGAATGTTACGTCTAGTTTTCGCTAATAACGGCATTTAAAAGTTCGGCAGGGTTACCTGTTCCTGCACCTCCTATTGTAATGGATCCACCAGGAGGAATTTCACCGTTCCATCCGGCATTTGTAATTACATAATGATTGTTTGTTTTACTACTAATTTTAGAATCCCAAACTTGTGTTAAATTGCCGTTATAATCAAATTCTAACTTCCAGTTTTTAATAGGGCTTGTGCCGTTATTTTTAATTACAATTGAGAAGTTATAGCCACTTCCCCAATTTGAAGTAACTGAAAATGTAGCCTTACCATTACCATCAGGAGGTGTTGTGTTAGCATCATCAGTTTTTACAATAATAGAATTAGGTTGTGATTTATTCCCGGTAGCGTCCTTTGCTAGTATTGAAAAAGTGTATTCCGTATTAGGTTTCAAATTTTTAATTGTAATGCTATTTGATGTTGTACTCCATTTTTCTTCCCCAGCAGTAACTTCATACTCAGTAACTCCTACATTATCAGTAGATGCAGTCCAGCTTAATTGGACTGAGCTTGAGGTTTTATTAGTAACCACAATGTTTTTTACGTTCGTTGGTGATTCAGTATCTTTTTGACTGATAGGTCCACCAAGTAATTCGGTTACTAACGTATCAAGCAATTTTGGACCACTACAGCTATATTTTGGACTTGTGCGACAGTCACCACTAAGTTCCCAAAACATTGCCCCACTTAAACCTTTCGTTTTTATATAATCTGTTTTATATTTCATAGATTCATTGTCATCGTAGCTAATAAATGTGCCTGTAGTAGCATTGTATAAATAAGGTACTTTAGCTGTATCATTCCAATAGCGTACAAAACCATTTTTGTTTACGTAATTCGCTGCTAAATCACCGTAATCATAAACACCCGTATCACCAGTAGAATAATCATCCCAAGTACCTTTAGATGCTAGTTTGCCATCACTACCTGGTTTACATGGTTGATATTGCCCATTATTATCTTTTCCACAACTTTTCCAACCACGTCCGTAAAATGGTACGCCTAATACGAGTTTATCAGCTGGTACACCTTCATTTTTATAAACGTCAATAGCTCCATCTACGTAAAATTTCGTATCAGCTGCTGGATCATTCGGATCTTTATATAATGCGGCATTATGGTTAGAAGTTGCTTCCCAACCGCCGTGGAAATCATATGTCATAATATTAATCCAATCGAGTATTTGAGAGATTTTCTTTAACTCTGTATGATCGGCATAACGTTGACTTGCCCCTGAAGCAATTGTTAATAAATATTGTTTTCCATCTTCAGTACCGGCTTTATTTAAAGCATTTCGGACATCTTGAAGAAGGAGCGTGAAATTTTGTTTATCTTCAGGACGGTAACTACCACCAGGAATCGTTTCAACACCTGGATATTCCCAGTCTAAATCGACGCCGTCAAATCCGTATGCACGTAGGAAATCGACTGTTGATTCTGCGAATACTTTTCTAGTTTTTTCATCAGCTGCCATATCAGAAAATCGATTAGACCAAGTCCAGCCTCCGACGGAAATAATGGTTTTTAAATGAGGGTATTTAGCTTTTAGTCGTTTTAATTCTCCGAAGTTGCCACAACGGGCATATTTATCACAATCTTCCCAAGTTGTACCTGATCCTGGATAAGATTTTGTGACATCAGCCCAGGGCTCACCTAATACGAGAGTACCATTAGGAACTTCTTTATTTTGCAACGGTACACCAGATTCTTTACAGTTCCATGTTTGTTTATTTGGATTATCGGGATGTGTAGAAGGATTTCCATGTTTTCCATTCCAGCAAATATCAGCAAACGCATAGTTTAAATGAGTGAGCTTTGATGCATCGATGTCTGCAACTTGATAATTACGTCCGTAGATGCCCCACGAAGGAAAGTACCCAATAATTTTTTGGTTTTGCGTTGGTGAATTTGCTGATGCGAGATTTGGAGTAATAAAATTTGCGAGAAAAAGAGGTAAGAAGAGTAGTAGAGATAGCAATAGTAATGTGAATTTTTTTGACCTCATAGTCATTTCCCCTTTCAAGGTAAAAGATATATTTAAAGGCATTTGCCGATAAATCAAAGTGAATCTAGACGTATGAAACGTCTAGATAAAAATGATCAGACATCACGAAGTCTATACAAGGGAGCTGGGGTGATTAAATCGTAACAAATGTAAGATTTAGTGTAAACGCTTTATTGTATGAAGAAAGACTTTCTCAATACAAAAAGGCTTTAATACAAACTGCATATGAAAATGAAAGACCGGTGAGGAAGAAAATAGCTTATTATAAATAAATTTGAGAAAAAATTGTATGAAGTCAACTTGTAATGGTGTGGTAAGATGGTGAAATTTCATATAAAATAATAGTAAAAATATGTAAGTGAGAGGATAGTGTGGATGTGTTTTTGAACATTGCTGAAGAAAAGGTTCGACAAGCAATCTGGAATGGTGATCTGGATTATATTTCGAGAAAAGGAAAACCACTACAATTAGAAGATCTTTTAATGGTACCTCTAGAGTTAAGGATGAGCTATAAAATTTAAAAAATGCGGGAATGATTCCAGCAGAAATGGAATTACAAAAGATATATTAAAAATAGAAGATTTAATTGCTTGCTGTTATGATGAAGTAGAGAGGAAAAAATTACAAGAAGGGTTAACAGCAAAAACGTTGTGTTTTCAGCAGGTAATGGAAAAGAGAAAGATAGTTCAGCATTTCTTAAATTAAGTTAAGAGGGATAAGATGAATACATTTGAAACGATAGAAGAATTAGCAACATATATTGAAGAACAGCAATTAGTACTTCTATTTATTAAAACAGAAAATTGTGGTGTTTGTGATGTCATGTTAAGGAAAGTAAATTACGTATTAGAGAATTATGATTACGTAGAGAAAATAGAGATATTACTACAAGACATGCAAGAAGTTGCGGGGCGATATGCAGTATTTACAGGGCCGACAATTTTGTTATTTCATAATGGAAAAGAGATCCTTCGTGAATCGCGCTTTATTTCACTTGAAAATTTAGAGAGAACCATTCAATTATTCGAGAATTAGGGAGGTTTTTATATGGAATTTATTATTGTCATACTATTATTTGTTGTCATTGGAATAATTGTAATAGCTGTTCGATCAAACAAAAAGAAAGTAAACCTTACGAAACAAAATAACATACATAATTCGTCTAATAACTCATCACCGCTTTTTTTCTTTGCTGGATCTGATAATAATGACAGCTCACATGATAGCAGTTCACATGACTGTGGAGGGTCTTTTGGAGGAGATAGTGGAGGTAGTTGCGGTGGTGGCGGTGATTGATAAGAATACGCCTTATATAGGCGTATTTCTTTTTTAAACAAACGTTTGATTAGTTGGCTTACATACGCACACTAACAGTTAAATAAACGTTTGTTTAATATTTTTAACATGATAAGGAGAATGGAAATGGGAAGGGAACCGAAAGTGAAAAATAAAGGGAAAGTAGCATTGTTTTTATTAGTTGCTGGAGGTGTATTTCTTGTTAAACTTGGATTTAAATTTGGAACAATACATATGATCCGAACTTGGTTTGAAAGTACGTTTTCGTAAATAAGGAATAT
Organism: Bacillus sp. FSL M7-1020; assembly: GCF_038050415.1. Lineage (NCBI taxonomy): Bacteria > Bacillati > Bacillota > Bacilli > Caryophanales > Bacillaceae > Bacillus > Bacillus sp. FSL M7-1020. Next base: position 278,134 of record NZ_JBBOTW010000001.1, read on the forward strand.
AGCCTCTTGCGAAAGAGGTTTTTCATTTGTTATCATTAGACTGAACGGTCGGTTTAAAGAGGTGTGAGTATGAGAAAAAGCGCAGAAGAGATAAAGAAGGAAATTGCATACAAAGCAGAAAATCTGTTTTCACAAAAAGGCTATGCAGCCACATCTATGGAAGATATTTGTGAAATTACAGAGCGAAGTAAAGGGAGTATTTATTACCATTTTAAAAGTAAAGAAGAATTATTTTTATTTGTAGTAAAACAGCATACGTATGATTGGCTTGAAAAATGGAATGAAAAAGAGAAGTTGTATAGTACTAGTATTGAAAAATTATATGGTCTCGCAGAATATTATGTAGAGGATATACAACAACCTATTTCGAGTGCAATAGAGGAATTTTCTATGAGCCAAGTTGTGAGCAAAGAGGTTCTAGATGAATTATTAGCTTTAACTAGAGAATCATATGTTATGTTTGAGAGATTAATCGAAACAGGTATACAGTCTGGAGAGTTTCGTGAAGAAAATGCGCGCGATTTGATGTATATTGTACATGGCTTATTATCAGGGCTTGGAGTGCTTTACTATGAGCTAGATTATAACGAGTTAAAGCGAGTTTATAAAAAGGCAATAGATGTATTGTTAAAAGGGATGGCAGCTGAATAATAAGTCAGCGGCTTTTCTTTTAAAACGAATTAGACCGAATGGTCGGTTTATAAAAGGAGGAGCGGAAATGAAAGCTTTATTTAAAAATCGAGCATTTATGCTCGTTATGGCATCCGATATTTTACAACAATTTGCGATTTGGATCAGAAATATGGCCCTATTGTATTTCATAATGGAGCGGACGAATAATGATCCAGTTTCAGTGTCACTATTATCGGTCATGGAATATGCACCTATTTTTATTTTTTCTTTCATTGGTGGCGCGTTAGCAGATCGCTGGAACCCGAAAAGAACAATGGTTGCTGGGGATGTGTTAAGTGTACTGTCTATTATAGGGATTGTTTTATTGTTAAAGATTGATTACTGGCAGGCAATATTTTTTGCGACACTCGTTTCCGCAATTGTAGGTCAGTTTTCTCAGCCTTCATCTTCACGCATATTTAAGCGCTATGTAAAGGAAGAACAGGTAGCAAATGCGATTGCATTTAACCAAACATTACAGTCATTGTTTATGATTTTCGGACCAGTTGTAGGATCGCTTGTGTATACACAACTTGGTTTATTTACGTCACTATATAGTTTAATCATTTTATTTTTATTATCTGCTATCGCCCTTTCATTTTTACCGAAATGGATTGAACAAGAGCAAGCAGTGAAGGAATCATTAAAAAATGATATAAAAGAAGGATGGAAATACGTTCTTCATACGAAAAATTTACGTATGATTACGATCACTTTCACAATTATGGGCTTAGCTGTTGGATTAACGAATCCATTAGAGGTGTTTCTTGTAATAGAACGTCTTGGAATGGAAAAGGAAGCAGTTCAATATTTAGCAGCGGCGGATGGAATAGGTATGCTAATCGGTGGTATTGTTGCTGCGGTTTTCGCTTCAAAAGTAAATCCGAAAAAGATGTTTGTATTTGGTATGAGTATATTAGCAATCTCATTTTTAGTCGAAGGGTTGTCCACATCATTTTGGATTACTAGTTTGATGCGATTTGGAACAGGTATTTGTTTAGCTTGTGTTAATATCGTTGTCGGTACGCTTATGATTCAACTTGTACCAGAAAATATGATTGGAAGAGTGAATGGAACCATTTTACCAATGTTTATGGGGGCAATGTTAATTGGAACATCACTAGCTGGAGGATTGAAGGAAATGACTTCATTAGTTATTGTATTTTGTATAGCGATGTCACTTATTTTATTAGCGATAGGGCCGGTTTTACGTATGCAACTAGATAAAGAAGATGTTGCTAATAAAGAGGAACTAACGAATTCATTCGCTTCGAAATAGCTATTGTAAGGGAGCAGAACTGCTCCCTTTTCCTATGGGAATCTTTTGACAATGAAATGTACCAACTATATACTGATGTTGTAAAAATAATTTTACAGGTTAGGAGAAACGATGTGAAAAATCAAATCTATGAATTGCGCACTGAAAATAATATTTCACAAGGTGCATTAGCTGATAAGTGTAGCGTATCAAGACAGACGATAAATGCAATTGAGAATAATAAATATGATCCAAGCTTAGCGTTAGCTTTTCGTTTAGCGGAAGTATTGGGAACAACTGTTGATAAACTATTTTTGTATAAGCTGTAGGGGAAAGAGAAAATAAGTCTTTTAGTTACGACATTAGTAGTTATAAGTATGCTAGCATTTGCACTTTACTATTGGTTAATTGAACTTCAAGTAAACTGGTATGCACTATTTATTTGTAGCATCGCATAATGTTGAAGGGCAAATGAGGAGAAGAAAGATTTAGAAAAACATGTATGAAAAACAAGTGCAAATGTTACATATTATGTACGCATTGTATTTATTTTTTGGTTTTTTTTTCGCATCGGTAGGTTTTAATAAATGGATAGATTTTCATGATGTACCGCTTTTACTTACGTTATGTGCCGCTAGAGTTGTAAAGCCAGCTGTAGAGTTTTTACTTGTAAAGCGTTATCGTTAAAAATAAAGAAAGATCCTCTTCTTGTGTGAAGGGGATCTTCTTTTTATAGCGTTTTAGTTTTCGGATTAGGTGGTGTAACGGGTGTATCATTTTCAGGAACTCTAGTTAATAAGAATCCACCTATAATAAACAATACGATAATACTAAGGACACCAGCGTTTGTTTTTCCCGTTAATTGCGTTGTAACACCGACTAATACTGGACCCATGATCGCGGCAAACTTGCCAAATATATTATAAAATCCGAAGAATTCATTTGCCGATTCTTTAGGTACTAGTTTTGCAAAATAGGAACGACTAAGTGCTTGAATACCACCTTGAGAAGTGGCAACTAACATTGCTAAAATCCAGAAATCGAGTGTCGTTTTTAAGAAATAAGCATATGTGCAAATGATGATATAAATAATAATACCAACATATAGCATTTTTTTCCCTGTAAATGTTTCTGATAATTTTCCGTATAATAAAGCGAATGGACAAGCTACAATTTGTGTGACAAATAAGATGATTAATAGATTCGTTGCACTAATACCGAGATCTGTTCCGTAAGCGGTAGACATAGTAATAATTGTATCGACCCCGTCAATGTAGAAGAAATAGGCGATTAGGAACATAAAGACTGTTTTATATTCTTTAATATTTTTAAAAGTACTAGCAAGGCGCTTGAAGCTCATTGCAATTGGTCTTGGATGGCGTTCAATATAATGTGTTTGCTCTACGTTTTTTAGCATTGGAATTGTAAATAATCCCCACCAAAGAGCTGTTATTGCGAATGAAATTTGACTGGCAATGCCGACTGATAAAGGGATAGTGCCTTTTTGAGCAAGAATAATAAGAGCGATACAACCGATAAAAGGAATTGTGCTCCCAATATAGCCTAATGCAAAGCCTCGTGTAGAAATTCGATCCATTCTATCTTTAGAGGTAACATCTACTAAAAATGCATCATAAAAAATGTTTGCTCCAGCAAAACCGACTAGTGCTAGCATATAGCAACCTAGTAATAAGTACCACTGGGATGTTGGGACGACTGCTAGCATACTTGTAAATACGATGCCGAGTCCAAAGAAGAATGTGAAAAATCGTTTTTTAAACCCTTTATAATCAGCAACTGTGCCGAGAATAGGAGCAAGTATAGAAATTAAAAGTGTAGCGAATGAGTTTGCATATCCCCAATATGCTGTTGAAGTTGCACCAGATAGTCCAGCTTCTTTTGCAGCTGCTTTAAAGTAAATTGGGAATAGTGCAGTTGTAATGACGAGCGAATATACCGAATTCGCCCAATCATATAATATCCAGCTTTTTTCTTGTCTGGACATTTTTTTCATATAATGTTCCCCCTTAAATTGTTCTACTAACAGTGTACAAAAATAAAAATTATAAAAAGAGAAACAGTGATGATTTTTACATAACTTTTACATATATACACAGTTCTTTACAATTGTAGTAAATCCTCTATAATGGATCCGTCTGTTTCGCCTAAGTGCAAACCGAGTAATCTTGCGATAGTCGGACCTTCATCAATAAGTCTCATATACGGGATTGTAACGCCACTTTGAATACCTTTTCCAGCAGCGATAAAAATTGTTTCATAGTTAGGCTTTGTTGGGGAGTAACCATGAGTTCCAAATGTATATTTTTTACTAGAAGTAACATCTTTTTTAGTAATTTCTTTTATAAAATCACCGGTATAATTTTCAGTGAAATAATACCCCTCTTGTGCTTCCAACATAAATAAACAATTACCATCTGCACCGGATTCTTTCGCCGCTTCATCATGAAGTAGAAATTCAATGCCATTTTGTTTATTTTGAAGCAGTTCTTCAAGAAGTAGTTGTACTTCCCGAATGGTATCCGTATCGTTTTTGTCTTTCACATATACATAGGCAGAACCGTCGCAACTTTGACAGTAGGCCTTCCAGTCTACTAATTTACCTTCTTTATTTAGAGATATAAGCTCTTTTTGATGGAATAGCACATTTAATTGAATTGATTTGTTTTCACTTAAAGCGCTATGATCACCAAGGGCAATAATTGTACTTTCTTCGTATATTCCACTTTCTTTTAATGCATGAATAATTTTTCCTAGACGTTCGTCGTGCCTATGGATAGCTGCTATTGTTTCGTTAGATTCAAAGCCATGATAGTGTCTTTGTGTGTCTAAATCAGTGAAATGCACAAACATGACATTAGGCCTTTTTGTAAGGATTGTATGTACAGCAGAAGCAAGAACGAAATCATCGAGTTCAGGTTGTGATAATCCATTTCGTATATGACCGAACCGTCGATTTAAATCTAATTGGTATAGCGGGCTACCGCTAAATAATGAAACTAAAATTTGATTTTGCCACGGTCTATTTGGAAAGATTTCCGGTAAATTGTAATCAATGTTTGCTCTTCCAGTAACAGGCCAAAGAAGGGCTGCTGTCGTTAAATTTGCTTTGCGTGCTTCATCATATAATGTTGTTCCTTTTATCGATTTTCGGTACCAATGCCAATCTGGTGATTCACGTCCTGGTTGAAGTAAAGTATTGGTAACAACACCATGTTTATTAGGGTAGTTTCCAGTAACGATTGTTGAGTGGCTTGGATATGTTACAGAAGGATAAATTGGTTCTACTTTTTCTACAACCGCGCCCTTTTTTATTAGAGATTGGAAGTTAGGTAATTTTTGTAGTATAGGAAAATCTAAAGCTGATAAACAGTCGAATGATAAAATAATGACACGATTAGTTAATGCTTTATCCATAAAGTAATCCTCCTAATTATATAAAACCTATTCTTATATATTACTATTAATACCTAGTAATAAAAATATGTTTCTGAATAAAATTTATTATTTATTTTCAGAAAAATTAAACATATAATAAGTATAAGGGATTGAATGAAAGGAGGGAATACTATGGACTGGCTAGATGGATTTGGTATTTTTTACATCATTGGTGGAATCACGATTCTCCTAGTATTTGCTATTTCATATTTACTAAAGAAACGTTTTCCAGACAAACAGTTTGATATTATATTTTCACTTAGTTTAGTACTTCTTTGTTTAGCTTTCTTTCCTGTAACAATGATAGCTATTGGTGGGTGGGAAGGAATGGGATATGGATTTATTTGTTTCTTCGTTCTACTTGGTACACTTATCGGTATGGTTGCACATCAACTTGTGAAAATCGTTCGAAAGAGCTACGTATAAAACTACAAAAAATGAAAAGAATATATAAAAATAAGAAAATTAGCTATTGTTTTAAAAAAGAATTTGTATTATGATAATCAACAAATTTATTTCGTTATAACGCTGAAAAAGGACTAGTACATGTCCAACCTTTTTTGCAGAGAGAGAATCCGTTTGGCTGAAAGATTCTTAAAGGGCGATATGGAACCTACCTTTGAGTTCTGCATATGCAGCGGGAAATTCCCGTTATCAAAAAGAGAGCATATACAATTTTTGTGTATGAATCAGGGTGGTAACGCCGGCAAAGCTCGGTCCCTATTTAGGGGCGCGGGCTTTTTTGTATTTTCTAAAAGGAGGAAGACTGACTATGGCAAAAGAACAAGTGCAAGCCATTACGAAGATGGAAGAGGACTTTGCGCAGTGGTATACCGATATTGTAAAAAAAGCTGAACTTGTTGACTATTCAAGTGTAAAAGGGTGTATGATTCTGCGTCCGTACGGTTATGCCTTATGGGAGAATATGCAGAAAGTGATGGATGAAAAGTTAAAGGAAACTGGTCATGAGAATGTGTATATGCCAATGTTTATCCCAGAGAGTTTATTGCAAAAAGAGAAGGATCATGTTGAAGGATTTGCTCCTGAAGTAGCATGGGTTACGCATGGCGGGGATGAAAAGTTAGCGGAAAGACTTTGTGTACGTCCTACATCGGAAACTTTATTCTGTGAGCATTTCTCAAAGATTGTTCAATCATATAATGATTTACCAAAGTTATATAATCAGTGGTGTTCAGTAGTTCGTTGGGAAAAGACAACGAGACCATTCCTTCGTACAACTGAATTTTTATGGCAAGAAGGCCATACGATTCATGAAACGGCAGAAGAATCGCAAGCTGAAACGTTAAATATTTTAAATCTGTATGCCTCTTTCTGCGAGGAATACTTAGCGATACCAGTCATTAAAGGACAAAAAACAGAAAAAGAAAAGTTTGCGGGAGCGAAGGCAACTTATACGATTGAAAGTTTAATGCATGATGGAAAAGCACTTCAAACAGGAACATCTCATAACTTTGGAACGAATTTCTCTGAAGCATTTGATATTAAGTTTTTAGATCGTAACGGTAAGTGGCAATATGTACACCAAACTTCGTGGGGTGTATCAACGAGAATGATAGGTGGACTTATTATGGTCCATAGTGATAATAACGGACTTGTAATGCCGCCAAAAGTCGCTCCAGTACAAGTTGTTATTGTACCTATTGCTCAGCATAAAGAAGGTGTGTTAGAAAAAGCAACAGAGTTACAAGGACGTATTCAGAAGGTTGCGCGTGTAAAAATAGATGCTAGCACTAAAACACCAGGCTGGAAATTTAATGAGTATGAAATGAAGGGAATTCCAATTCGATTAGAAGTGGGTCCAAAGGATATTGAAAAGAATCAAGTTGTACTTGTAAGAAGAGATACGAAAGAAAAAGAATGTATATCAATGGATCAATTAGAAGAACGCATTCTATCATTACTGGAGGAAATTCATCATTCTTTATTTAATAAAGCAAAAGTATTTCGCGATGAGAATACGTATAGTGTGACGAATTTCGAAGAGATGAAAAAAGCAGCTGATGAAAAGCAAGGGTTTATTAAGGCGATGTGGTGTGGAGAACTAGCTTGTGAAGAGAAATTAAAAGAAGAAGTTGGAGTATCTTCACGTTGTATGCCTTTTGAGCAAGAACATTTAGCTGACGAATGTATTTGCTGTAGTAAAGAAGCAAAGCACATGGTCTATTGGGGAAAAGCATATTAATACGCTTTCTGATAGATGCCAAAAGGACTTTGGGTTGCATAATAAACTGCAATCCAAAGCCCTTTTTAGTTTTATATTGGTTTCATGTATTTTTTAGATGGAAGGATGTTGGTCTTTATTTTGCATTTTTACGGCGAATAAACAATAACATACCAATTAGGAATGTTGAAAGTCCTATTAAAATAGATGCAGGATAATGTGCTGCAGTATTAGGTAACTTATCACCTTGTTTTGTCGCATTATCTTTTACGTTACCACCTTGTGAACTGCTATCGCCCTTAACTCGATTGCCACCAGAACCGTTGCCACCAGAATCGTTGCTACCAGAGCCGCTGCCACCAGAACCGTTGCCACCAGAACCACTGCCACCAGAACCACTGCCATCAGAGCCACTGCCACCAGAACCGTTGCCACCAGAACCGTTGCCACCAGAACCGTTGCCACCAGAATCGTTGCTACCAGAGCCGCTGCCACCAGAACCGCTACCGCCAGAACCGTTGCCACCAGAACCATTACCATCAGAGCCGCTGCCACCAGAACCGTTGCCACCAGAACCACTGCCACCAGAACCGTTGCCACCAGAACCGTTGCCACCAGAACCACTGCCACCAGAACCGTTGCCACCGGAACCACTGCCATCAGAACCGTTGCCACCGGAACCATTGCCATCAGAACCGTTGTCACCAGAACCGCTACCGCCAGAACCGTTGCCATCAGAGCCGCTGCCACCAGAACCGTTACCACCAGAACCACTGCCACCAGAACCACTGCCATCAGAGCCGCTGTCACCAGAGCCGCTACCACCAGAACCGTTGCTACCAGAGCCGCTGCCACCAGAACCACTGCCATCAGAGCCGCTGCCACCAGAACCGTTACCACCAGAACCACTGCCATCAGAGCCGCTGCCACCAGAACCGTTACCACCAGAACCACTGCCACCAGAACCGCTGTCATCAGAACCGCTACCACCAGAACCGTTGCTTCCTGGAGGTTTATTATTATCTTTTGAGTTTCCTTCTGCTAAATGATCGCTGTTTTGTACAATAGCGTTTGTTGGAGAGAAGTTTTCCGTGGCTGCATTACCGATATTCAAGCCGCTAAAAAAAGATAAAGAAAGTGTTGATGCTAAAATGAAGATTTTCGTCATTGTTTTCCTCCTGAAAAATTAATATTCCATCTAAAATACATCCCTTTGTAATATTTCATAGGAGATATAGTTTTATGCAAAAAACTATATAGATAAGATGTTCACAAATTTTATGGCTATATTTAGATATTCAAAATAAATATTTCGGAATGATATGTTAAGATTAATAGTAAGAAGAATAAAAAAGGGAGGGCTGAAGAATATAGGATTTCTTATATTCTTATAAAAAATTATGAAACAAACAACAAAACAAATAATAACAGGTACATTTCTAGCGACAGCAACATCTTTTATTTCGACGCATGCCTTTGCAGAAAGTGATAATTTAGCGACAGTAAATGCAACAAATTTAAATATACGTGAACAACCTACAACTCAAGGGAAAGTTATAGGAACAGTAAAAAAGGGAACAAATGTACAAGTTTTAAGTAAGGAAAAAGAATGGGCTAAAATTTCTCATGATGGAAAAGAGGGGTATGTCACATTACAATTTTTAGGATTTTCGAATGGAAATCCAAACGTTGAACAAAAACAACAATTAACGATTAATAATGGACAAAAAGAAAATTGTTACGGCAACTCGTTTGAATGTACGTAATAGTCCAACTCTAGGTAGTTCAATGATTGGCTATGTTCAAAAAAATGAAAAAGTAACGGTATTAGGAAAAGCGAACGGCTGGGCAAAGATTGAATATAAAGGAAAAGAGGGATATGTATCTTTAGAGTTTTTAAAATTTGGAGATGCAATTCAAACACCTGACACTTCTGGCCAAAAGCAACTGCAACCAATAATCAAAAATGGAGCACAAGAAGTAGGAACAATCAATGCAACAAGCTTACGAGTAAGAAGCGCAGCGAATACAAGTAGCTCGGTTTTGAACCTAAAAAATGGTGAAAAAGTAACAGTACTAGGAAAAGCGAATGGTTGGGCAAAAAAAGCTATCAAGGAAAAAAGTATGTATCGTTAGAGTTTGTGAAAATTGATGGCAACACAGAAGAGATAAAAAAGCCGGAACAACCGAAAACATCAGATGCAACGATTAAAAATGGAACGCAAGAAGTAGGAACGATCAATGCGACAAATAAGAAGCGCGGCGAATACAAGTAGCTCGGTTCTAGGAAACTTAAAAAATGGTGAAAAAGTAACAGTACTAGGAAAAGCAAATGGCTGGGCGAAAATCAATTACCAAGGAAAAGAAGGGTATGTGTCGTTAGAGTTTTTTAGAAGCAGGAAAACAAGAAGAAAAGCCAGCGGAAAACATTACGAATTGGACGATTAATGCGACAAGCAAGTGCGGCAAATACAAAGCTCAGTTCTAGGAAACTTGAAAAATGGTGAAAAAGTAACAGTACTAGGGAAAGCAAATGGCTGGGCGAAAATCAATTACCTTCGTTAGAGTTTGTGAAGTTAGAAGCAGGAAAACAAGAAGAAAAGCCAGCGGAAAACATTACGAAAAGCAACGATTAATGCAAGTGCGGCAAGCAAATAACAAGTGCGGCAAATACAAGTAGAAGTGCGGCAAATACAAGTCTCAGTTCTAGGAAACTTGAAAAATGGTGAAAAAGTAACAGTACTAGGAAAAGCAAATGGCTGGGCGAAAATCAATTACCAAGGAAAAGAGGGTATGTGTCGTTAGAGTTTGTGAAGTTAGAAGCAGGAAAACAAGAAGAAAAGCCAGCGGAAAACATTACGAATGGAACGCAAGAAGTAGGAACGATTAATGCGACAAGTCTCCGAGTAAGAAGTGCGGCAAATACAAGTAGCTCAGTTCTAGGAAACTTGAAAAATGGTGAAAAAGTAACAGTACTAGGAAAAGCAAATGGCTGGGCGAAAATCAATTACCAAGGAAAAGAAGGGTATGTGTCGTTAGAGTTTGTGAAAAGTTAGAAGCAGGAAAACAAGAAGAAAAGCTTGAAAAATGGTGAAAAAGCGGAAAACATTACGAATGGAACGCAAGAAGTAGGAACGATTAATGCGACAAGTCTCCGAGTAAGAAGTGCGGCAAATACAAGTAGCTCAGTTCTAGGAAACTTGAAAAATGGTGAAAAAGTAACAGTACTAGAGAAAGCAAATGGCTGGGCGAAAATCAATTACCAAGGAAAAGAAGGGTATGTGTCGTTAGAGTTTGTGAAGTTAGAAGCAGGAAAACAAGAAGAAAAGCCAGCGGAAGACATTACGAATGGAACGCAAGAAGTAGGAACGATCAATGCGACAAGTCTCCGAGTAAGAAGTGCGGCGAATACAAGTAGCTCGGTTCTAGGAAACTTAAAAAATGGTGAAAAAGTAACAGTACTAGGAAAAGCAAACGGCTGGGCGAAAATCAATTACCAAGGAAAAGAAGGGTATGTGTCGTTAGAGTTTGTGAAGTTAGAAGCAGGAAAACAAGAAGAAAAGCCAGCGGAAGACATTACGAATGGAACGCAAGAAGTAGGAACGATCAATGCGACAAGTCTCCGAGTAAAAGTGCGGCGAATACAAGTAGCTCGGTTCTAGGAAACTTAAAAAATGGTGAAAAAGTAACAGTACTAGGAAAAGTAAATGGCTGGGCGAAAATCAATTACCAAGGAAAAGAAGGGTATGTGTCGTTAGAGTTTATAACGATTGGTAAAGATTCCATAGATCCAACAAACCCAACAAACCCTGGACAGGTAACAGAAGAACGAGCAGTTGTAAATGCGTCTTTATTAAATGTACGTAAAGGTCCATCAACAGGTGCGGCAGCTGTCGGTCATTTGAAAAATGGAGAGACTGTTACGATCATAGGAAAAGAAAATGGCTGGGCAAAAATCCGTTTTAATGGCGGAGAGGGGTATGTTTCGTTACAGTTCTTAAAAGTTAAACAAGGTTCGTCTTCTTATGAAATTGTTACCTCATCACAAAAGGTTCAAAAACCAAATGAAGCGGAAGCAACACAAATTATGCAGAATATGAAAGAAGATGCTTACATTAAAAGTGACGGTAAAGTTGTAAATATGAAGCAAGGTTTCGTTCGTGCAAATGGCGTTATTAATATTTATGATATTACGACGGGTAAAAAGCTCACATATGTAAAGGGTGGAGCTGACCTGAAATTTGTAAAAGCTGTTGATGATCGTATTCATGTCCAAATTGATGGTATGACAGGTTATGTGAATATAAATGATGTTACATTACATCCGACAATGACTGGTGAGAAAACGTCGTATTATGCAACTAAAAATGGCAAGTTATATCATTATGTATACAATCCGGAAAATGGTAAACATGCAACGTATCAAATTGGTAATGCTCCGAAACATTTAAAAGAAGGAGAGCGTTACGAGGCTTTTGATAAGAAGCAAATTGGAGGACAAGATAGTTATCAATACTTTGAGTATATGCCACTTCGTGCAACATCTACTTATACAGGAGATGAAATTGATAATTTCTTACGTAAATCGAATGCAAAGAGTCCACTTATTGGATTAGGAAAATATTTTGTAAGTGCAGCAGAGAAATATAAGATGAATGCCGGTTACTTAGTGTCACATGCAATTTTAGAATCAGGATGGGGAACAAGTCGTATCGCGCAAGATAAGAAAAATTTATTTGGCTTTAGAGCGGTAGATTCAGATCCATATAATGGTGCAACTGGATTCAAAACATGGGAAGAAGGTATTGATTTTTGTGCGGCATATATAGATAAGCATTACTTAAATCCAAGTGGAAATACATATAATGGTGGAAACTTAGGAGATAAGGCACAAGGAATGAACGTCATGTATGCAAGTGATGAAAATTGGGGACAGCAAATTGCCTCGCTTATGTATAGAATTGATGCAATGAATGGAAGTAAAGATTTAAATAAATATCGACTTGGAACGTTAACGGCAGGTTCTCCGATATTCAAAAGTATGGCTGAAGGTCAGACTGGAATGACATCTCGCAACATTATGGTAGCCATTAAGAAAACAGTTAATACACCACAAGGATCGTATTATGAAATTGTTTCGGATAATAAAGAATACAACAGTGTCTACGTAAAAGCTGGATCTGTAAATCTTGTGAACTCTTATTAAAGGAAAACATCATCATTTCAATGCAGAAAAGTGAAGTTCATAATGTTAGAGGAAGTGACAGTGTGAAAAAATATATCGCATTTGATATTGGTGGTACACAGATTAAATATGGGATTATTTCAAAATCTGGGATATTACTAAATCACGAAACTACATTAACAGAGGCCCATTTAGGTGGGGAACAAATCGTTCAAAAGATTATTAGCTTGGCGGAGCAATTAATGAATGAACATGTTGTTTCTGGAATCGGTATTAGTACAGCCGGAATTGTAGATATTCATAGAGGAATCATAACTGGCGGCGTGGATCATATTCCACGCTATGCTGGTATTCCTATTATTGATAGATTACAAGCTGTATTAAAAGTTCCTATATCCATTGAAAATGATGTCAATTGTGCTTTGTTTGGAGAGATGTGGCAAGGTGTTGGAAGAAATGAAAATAATTGCATTATGCTTACCCTTGGAACGGGAATAGGGGGAGCTATTGTTATTAATAAAAAACTGTACAGAGGTCATTCATTTAGTGCTGGTGAATGGGGCAATATGTTGATCGAAGGGAAACAATTTGAAGAGGTTGCCTCGATTTCAGGGTTAATTTCTCTTGTGCGGAAGTATAAAGGTAGCGGGAATTGGAACGGTGAAAAAATTTTTGAATTATATGATCAGAAGGATAAAGAAGTTATACATGCCGTTCAAATATTCTTTAAACATTTAGCCATTGGAATTAGTAATCTTGCTTATATCTTCAATCCAAAAGTAATTATTATTGGTGGAGGGATTACTAATAGAGGTAATCGATTTTTAGAAGAAGTAAAGGAAGAGGTACGAAAATATTTAAATCCTGAGATTTATAGTAATTGCGAGATTAAAATCGCACAAAATCGTAATCACGCAGGAGTGATTGGTTCGATTTACCACTTCTTACATCAATATAAATAAATGATATAGGTGTTTTCATATAATTGAGAATTTATTCTTTTTCTCAATAGATAAATAATGCTACAATATAAGAGAAGAATACAATATTTTCCGATTAGGAAAATGCTTTGTAGAAAGGAAGAAACTTCATGCCTATTATTTTAGAAAAAGGACAAAAGATCGATTTAACGAAAGGACAACCGAGAGTAGCAAAACTACAGGTTGGCTTAGGCTGGGATCCAATTGGGCAATCAGGTGGGTTTCTGTCTTCATTATTTGGAAGTAAACCAAATGTAGATTGTGATGCATCAGTTGTTATGTTAGAAGGAGAGCGTTTTTTAAATAAAAATGATTTAGTTTACTTTGGAAACAAACTTTCTACTTGTGGTAGTATTATTCATTCAGGAGATAATTTAACAGGTGAAGGCGCTGGTGACGACGAAACAATTTTCGTAGAATTACATAAAGTTCCGAGCCGTATTAATCGTTTAGTATTCGTTGTAAATATTTATGACTGTGTAAATCGTCGTCAAGATTTTGGGATGATTCGTAATGCATATATTCGTATTCAAAACCCGCAAACAGGTGAAGAATTAGCACGTTATAACTTGTCAGATAACTATGCTGGCAAAACGACTCTAATTGCAGGAGAAATGTACCGACACGGAAGTGAGTGGAAGTTTTCAGCGGTTGGAGAAGGAACACAAGATAAAAATTTAAGTGAGATTGTATCACGTTATCAATAAAATAAACCGAGGAGGAATTGTATATGGCATCAATTTCGTTGAAAAAGGGACAAAAGGTAGATTTAACAAAAACGAATCCAGGTCTTTCAAAAGTTCTTGTAGGACTTGGTTGGGATACGAATCGTTATGACGGACAAAACGATTTCGATTTAGATGTTAGTATTTTCTTAGTAGGTGCGAATGGTAAAGTTTCAGGCGCAGAGGATTTCGTCTTCTACAATAATCCAAAAGGTGCGAATGGTGCTGTAGAGCATTTAGGAGATAACCGCACAGGCGAAGGTGAAGGCGATGACGAATCAATTAAAGTAGATTTGAAAAATGTTCCTGCTCACATCGAACGTATTTGTTTCACAATTACAATTTATGATGGAGAAGGCCGTAGCCAAAACTTTGGACAAGTTTCTAACGCTTTCGTACGTATTCTAGATGAAGAGAAAAATGCAGAATTAATTCGTTACGATTTAGGAGAAGACTTCTCTATTGAAACAGCGGTAGTAGTGGGTGAATTATACCGTCATGCAGGTGAATGGAAGTTCAATGCAATTGGAAGTGGATTCCAAGGTGGATTAGGTTCTCTATGTAATAACTTTGGTTTAGATGTAGAGTAATAGATTTATATATCCATCGGTGAAACGCATGTTTACTGATGGATATATTTTAAAAGATTAAAATATAGAGGTGAATATAAATGGTTATTCAGTTACAAAAAGGACAGAAGATCGATTTAGGTAAGACAAGCCCTGGTTTAACAAAAGCGGTAATTGGTCTTGGGTGGGATATTAAATCTTATGATGGTGGATCTGATTTCGATTTAGATGCATCGGCATTTCTATTAGATGCGAACGGAAAATGTACGAAGGAAACTGATTTTATTTTCTATAACAATTTACAGTCTCCTTGTGAATCTGTTCTGCATACAGGAGATAACCGTACAGGTGAAGGTGAAGGCGATGATGAGCAACTTGTTGTCGATTTGAAGAAAGTTCCAGCAGATGTACATAAAATTGCAATCACAGTTACAATTTATGATGGTGAAGGCCGTAAGCAAAACTTTGGACAAGTCGGAAACGCATTCGTTCGTTTAGCGAATGAGGAAACAAACGAAGAAGTTCTTCGTTTTGATTTAGGGGAAGATTTCTCCATTGAAACAGCAGTTGTCTTTTGTGAATTATACCGTCATAATGGACAGTGGAAGTTTAATGCAGTAGGAAGCGGTTTCCAAGGTGGATTAGGTGCGCTTGTAAGAGCGTATGGCTTGGATGCATAAGAAGGGAAACGACATTCGTTTCCTTTTTTTGACCTTTCTATAAATCTAGCAAAGAATAGGGGATAAAGGTAAGATGAGCATTTTGCAAGAAATCATTAATACGTATGCTCAGTTTTTCGACTTAGATATGTGGATTAAAGTGTTGCAAGATCCAGTATCTTGGGGATTAATTGGTACACTTGTTGTACTTGAAGGGTTACTATCTGCTGATAACGCACTTGTGTTAGCGGTAATGGTAAAACATCTTCCGGAAGAGAAACGTAAAAAAGCATTATTCTACGGACTTATTGGAGCTTATGTGTTCCGCTTTATTGCGATTGGAATTGGAATGTTCTTAATTAAATTATGGTGGGTAAAACTTCTTGGTGCGCTTTACCTTGCTTGGTTATCAGTGAAATACTTTATTGATAAGCGTAAAGGTGCAAGTGAAGAAGAGGAAGCTCATGGTATGAATCAAAATAGTATTCTCTTTAGAATGTTCGGTGTCTTCTGGGGAACGGTTGCGATGGTTGAATTAATGGATATCGCGTTCTCTGTAGATAGCGTACTTGCTGCATTTGGTGTATCAAATGAAGTTTGGATTTTACTATTAGGCGGAATGCTCGGTATTTTAATGATGCGTGGTATTGCTGGCGTATTTTTAAAATTGTTAGAGCGTATTCCAGAATTAGAAACAACAGCGTATATTTTAATTCTAATTATTGCAGCGAAAATGTTATTGTCTCTAATTGATATTCACATTAGTCATACACTGTTCTTTATTATTTTACTTGTAGCATTTGGAGCAACATTTATAATTCACTACATGAAGAATTCTGGACAGGCTAAAGAAGAAGTTGCAGCTACTAAAAATAATCATAAATAATTGAAATGGGTTTGCTCGTTATGCGAGCGCCCATTTTTTATAACTAAAAATAGTTTATAATAGAAGAGAGACTTTATAAAAACGTAAATGTTTTTGGAGGTGAACTGTTGTGTTTTCACGTTTTACACTTCAACCATGTGCATTAAAAGAAGAATCAGATTTAAAACAATTTGAAGCGCTTTTAGAAAAACGCCCACAATATGAACTGACAGAGAATGAAATGAAATTTAGTTATATAGCAACGCGTATTCTTGGTGTTCCTAATGATGTAGATGAATATTTCAATGATTTATTTGATTATAGTGAAGCAAAAGGGATTGAGGTTTTGCATGAACAAAATTTAAATAAGGTGATTGATTCCGAAAAACTGCGTCATATTCAAGAGGTTTTTGCGTTACATCAAGAAGCACCAAATGGACTTACAGTAAATAGGCTTGTAGCCCATTTGTCTGGAAAGCAACTATTACCGCAAGTAGACAATCCTGATTTGCAACATTATATACATACGACGTTTATTTCTGTATTGAAATTGTATGAGAAACAACATAATCAATCTTTAAAGACAGAAGGATTCCGTCGTTTCTTAATCGATATGATTAAGTTAAGTGAGAATTATGTAACGAAGTGGTTTTCTACGATTAATTATAAGAAACAAATGCCGCGTATCATTTGGTATGGTGATGCACAGGAAAGTCGTATATATTTCTTATACTTTCTTATTATGCTCGGCTGTGATGTACTTTATTATCACCCGGAAGGAAAAGATGGCTTTGAGAATATCGATGAAGCGGGAAGAACTTTTGTTGTGTCTCATTCAAGCCGTATTTCTCTTGAACCATTTCCCGATCGTCGTCGCGAACGCGTCGCAACAGTAGCGTACCAAGCTTCAAAGGAAATTGAGCAAGTACTTCACCATGATAATTCACTACTGTATAAGCCGTGGCAATTCCGTTCGTATACACCTGTAGCACGTACATTAAAAACGACATATGATGAACTCTTTTTAATTACGAAAGAAAAGTCGTTTGTACGCCCAACATTCTTTGTTGAAAATAAACACATCTATATCCCTTCTTTATTTGCAAAAATATCAGGCGTTTCAAAGAACGATAAAGAATATTTTCAACGATTAAAGGCAGTTACATCATTCGATAACAGTTTATTAATTAATACATTCCCGTTTACGAAAGAACAAAAAGCGAATTTCCAATATCATTACCGAGATGCATTGGACCGCGGAGGAAAGTTACACCCGGATTTAATTATGAATAGCCATTGGTGGCCGCATAAGCGTTTACCGGAAGGTTTACAGCATGGTATTGCAGAGGCAATCATCCATACGTGTGAAAGTGAAATGTGTAAACCAGTTGGGAAAGAGATGAAACAAGAGGTAGCACTATATGTTTTCGCGCAGCTCTCTCAAATACCACCGAATATTTTAGAACAGCTTGAGAAATTTGATTATTCACAAGATGTACCGAAAATTGTTATATTTAATAATGAGAAGAGTGGAGAATTAACTCGTTCCGATGCTGTTTTACTACTATTTTTAAATCAAATTGGAGTAGATGTATTCCATTTCAATCCAACGGGGAGAAACGATATTGAACCGTATATTAAAGCAGGCGCATTTGATTCACATTGGCTTGAGGAAGTTAATTTTGATCTTGAGTTTCATGGTTCATCAGCCTATAAAAATTTATCACAAACAATAAAAGGACTATTTCGTCCATTTTTATAAGGAAAGGGAGAATACCATATGAATAACCCAGTCGTACTAGATTCAAAAACAGAATTAAATGAGCAAACCGCACAAGATGTCCGTTTACAACTTAGACAAGATGCGGAAGTACAACGTATTTATAATGCGGTAGATATTAAAGATCAGTTAGAATTAATCGAGCTTGGAAAAGAACCGTCTATGGAAATTTCACGTTTCGCTGATCAAATTTTACATACAATGTCTTTATCAAAAATAGAAGACTCTGGTGAATTATTAAAACAGCTTGGTAAAATTATGGACAGGTTTGATAGTAAAGATTTTGCGGAAGAGAAAAGTGGTTTCTTCTCACGTATGTTCAAAAAAGCAGATAAAATGATTGAACAAATCTTTAGTAAGTATCAGACAATGGGTCGCGAAATGGATAAAGTATACGTAGAAATTACGAAGTATCAAGATGAAATGAAAAAATCAATTGGTACGTTAGATGGCTTGTATGAGCAAAACTTAAAGTATTATTTAGATTTAGAAAAGTACGTAGTGGCAGGAGAAATGTTATTAGAGCGTTTAAATACAGAGTTAGTCCCGATGTATGAAGAGCGCGTACGTAATAATGATCAACTAGCAGGTATTGAATTAGAATCACTTAAAAACTCTGTTGAAATTTTAGAGCAACGTATTGATGATTTAGAAAAGGCACGTATGGTTGCTCTACTTACAGCACCACAAATTCGTATGATTCAACGTGGTAACAATAAATTAATCGGTAAGATTAATACAGCATTTATTACAACGATTCCTATCTTTAAAAATGGTATCATTCAAGCGGTAAATGCGAAACGTCAAAAGCTTGTTGCAGATTCTATGGCTGAACTTGATCGTCGTACAAATGAGTTACTGAAGAAAAATGCACAAAATATCGCAACTCAAAGTGTGGAAGTAGCGAGATTATCAGGTTCTTCTAGTATTAAGATGGAAACACTTGAAGAAACTTGGAACATTATTTCAAGAGGTATGCAAGAAACACAACAAATTGAAGAGCAAAATAAACGTGAGCGTGAAGAAAGTCGTAAGCGCATGGCTACACTAACAGAAAACATCAAAAAAGAATTACAAGGATAAAGTGAAACTTTAATCAGTGGGTTTTTGTTCATCCTCACTGATTGTTAACCTTCACCAATTGGGCGTTTATGGGCAGTTGATCTCCCACCTCAAGCTGAATTTTGAGGTGGGAGTTTTACTACCGGGAAAATAGTGGGATAAAGAAAAGGCAATGAGGAACAGTCCTCATTGCCTTTTAGTTTCTCTTAACTAATTTAATGATTTCATTCACAACGAGCGGAATGATACTTAACAAGAGAACAAATCCCCAATCGCGTAATGTTAATGCATGTACACCGAATATATTCGCTAGAGGAGGGATGGAGATGATACATACTTGCATAAGAACACCAATAAGAAGTGAGAAGACTAAGTATTTATTTGTAAATATCCCAATTGAGAAAATCGATTTCGTTCTTGAACGCAAGTTAAATGAATGAACGAGCTGAGAAAAACTAAGAACGACAAATGCCATCGTTTGAGCATGTAATAGAGCATCTTCATCAATTTGCTCTGGGAAAAGTGGAAATAAGTTTGTATCTCCAGCATAGAGTTTCGCCCCAACGATAAAGGCTGCTAACGTTAAAAATCCAATTACAACACCATTGAAAATAAGAAAAGGGACGCTCCCACTAAATAGACTTTCTTTCGCACGTCGTGGTTTTTCTTTCATCACATCTGAATCTTCAGGATCAACACCGAGTGACAATGCAGGAAGTGTGTCGGTAATTAAATTAACCCACAAAATGTGGATTGGGCGTAATGGTGTCGCCCAGCCAAGTAAAATAGCTAAAAATAAAGCGATAATTTCTCCGAAGTTACAAGAGAGTAGGAAGAGAATCGATTTTTTTATGTTACGGTAAATATTTCTGCCTTCTTCAACGGCTTTAACGATAGATGAGAAGTTATCGTCTGTTAAAACGACATCTGCTGCGCCTTTTGCAACATCTGTCCCTGTAATGCCCATTGCTACGCCAACATCTGCTTGTTTTAAAGATGGAGCATCATTGACGCCATCACCAGTCATAGAAACGATATTTCCTTTCGCACGTAATGCTTTTACAATCTTCACTTTATGTTCTGGAGAGACCCTAGCGAATACATGTAAGTGATTAATTTTGTTTGCTAGTTCTGTATCTGAAATGTTATCTAGTTCAGTTCCAATCATAATTTCAGATTTTTCTTCAGCAATACCAAGTTCTTTGGCAATTGTAAAGGCGGTATCCTTATGATCACCAGTAATCATAACTGTACGAATACCAGCTTTTTTACACTCTGTAATGGAATCTTTTACTTCTGTGCGTGGTGGATCAATCATACCGACAAGACCGATAAAGATGAGATTTTCTTCGAGATGATTAATATCCACATCATTCGCATTATATTGTTTAAATGCGAATGAAAGTACTCTTAAAGCTTCTTGAGACATTGCCCCGGCAGCTTCTAATATTTGATTTTTATCAGAATTTGTGAAGACCTCAACTTTGTCATTTATAAAGATATGGGTCCAGTGAGGTAAAAGTTTATCAATAGCACCTTTCGTCATACTATAGTAGCTTTCATCGTATGTATGCACTGTTGACATCATTTTACGATCAGAATCAAAAGGTAGCTCGTTAACACGTTCATGTTTATTTTCTAAATGATCTTTTTGCATGTTAAAAGTGCTTCCAGCAACGAGAAGGGCAATTTCAGTAGGGTCCCCAGTTTGGGATTCACTACTATAAGACGCATCATTACATAACACCATATTTTCTAACAATAGACGGTGTACATCATTATTTACATTCAAATTTTCTAACTGAGCGTATGTGTTATCACTATAAAAGTGAGTAACGGTCATTTTATTTTGCGTTAATGTACCTGTTTTATCTGAACAAATAATTGTGACAGACCCGAGAGCTTCAACAGCTGGTAGTTTACGAATGATAACGTTTTGTTTAATCATACGCTGCACGCCAATTGCAAGAACGATGGAAACGATAGCTGGTAGTCCTTCAGGAATAGCCGCTACAGCTAAACTAATTGCAGTCATAAACATTTCTAACGTATCGCGTCCTTGTAAAAAACCGATGAGAAACATAATAGCGCAAATGGCTACAGCGACAAAGCCTAAATATTTTCCTACTTGTGCTAAGCTTTTTTGAAGTGGTGTCATATCATCATCTGATTCATGTAAAAGGGTAGCAATCTTACCAATTTGTGAGTTCATACCAGTTTCAACAGCAACACCAACGCCACGTCCGTATGTTACTAGCGTCGACATAAAGGCCATGTTTTTTTGATCGCCCAGTGGCACTTGTTCATCAGTTTGCATAGAAGGATGATAAAGTGCATCCTTATCAACAGGGACGGACTCACCAGTTAGAGCAGATTCTTCAACTTTTAAATTTGCTGTTTCGATAAGTCGTAAATCACATGGTATATAACGTCCAGCATCGAGCATGACGATATCACCTGGAACGACTTGTTCAGATGGAATTTCTTTTAGTTCGCCGTCTCGTTTTACGATAGCTTTAGGTGTTGCCATTTTTTTTAGTGCTTCCAAAGCTTGCTCAGCCTTTGACTCTTGGATGACACCAATAACTGCATTTAATATGACAACGAGCGCGATAATGCTTGCATCTGCCCATTCACCTACAAAGGCAGAAATAAGGGCAGCTATAAGAAGAACATATACGAGGACATCATTAATTTGGGAAAAAATCCGCTGCCATAAAGTACGTTTTTGTTTTACTGTTAATTCATTTGAACCAAATTTTTTTAAGCGTTCATTTACACCGTCAGCGGTTAAACCACTTTGTTCATTTGTTTTAAGATCCGTTAATATTTGATCTTTCGTCTTACTGTACCATTTGCTCATAAGTAAGCACCTCCAGTAAAAACAGTTAGCAATGGTAGTGTTGCTATTATTTGTGAGTAGTATGTACGGAGAAAAAATCTAAGATGAGCTTCTACTTCTATTGTACAATATTTTACAGTTGGTTGAGGAAAAGAGAAGAGTTGTCATGAATTTGTTGGAAATAAAAAAGAGCCTCATATAAGAGAGGCTTTTTTACTTTTTAATTAATGTACCTAATTCTTCTGTAATAGCTTGCATTTCACTAATGCTGAATGTTTCACGTTTCATAACATGCTCATAGATGTCACGTAAGTCCTCGTACATTTCTTCGTTAAAGCTAGCAGCTCTCATCGCTCCAGCATTAACCATACGTAATTTTTCTTTAATAGCTTCGACCATATATTCAACGTTTTCTTCTGACTTTACGGATAAATCCACCGAAGTGTCCCCCTTTAAAATAACATAAGGCTATCTTAACATTTTTTTATCATTTTCGTTAATGAATCTTTTCAATCCTATTAAATTAGTAGGGATTTCCTTTATATTTAATAATTGGTTGTTTATACTATAAGTATATATTAAGAAATGCACCAAGAAAGGAAGAAACAAAAATATGGTTCAAGTATTATTTGTTTGTCTTGGGAACATTTGCCGTTCTCCAATGGCAGAAGCGATTTTTCGAGATCTTGTCGTAAAAGAGGGACTTGAAGAGAAAATTGTCATTGATTCTGCAGGAACTGGAGATTGGCACATTGGTCATCCGCCACATAAAGGAACACAAAAAATTTTAAAAGAAAATGAAGTCGTTTTTGAAGGAATTAAAGCA
This sequence comes from Bacillus sp. FSL M7-1020, assembly GCF_038050415.1. Taxonomy (NCBI): domain Bacteria; kingdom Bacillati; phylum Bacillota; class Bacilli; order Caryophanales; family Bacillaceae; genus Bacillus; species Bacillus sp. FSL M7-1020. The sequence goes on from NZ_JBBOTW010000001.1 coordinate 301,195, forward strand.
AGGCAAGTAGAAAAAGAAGACTTAACAAAGTTTGATTATATTATTGCCATGGACAACAAGAATATAGCAGATTTAAAAAGTTTAGGTAAAACTGGAGGCTATATTGGTAGGCTGTCCGACTTTGTTCCAGACGGTGGCTGGACAGACGTTCCTGACCCTTACTATACAGGGAACTTTCAAGAAGTGTATGACCTTGTAACAGAAGGGTGTGCAAAGCTATTAGCTTTCATTCGAAATGAACAAGGAATATGAGGAAGCTTAGAAAGAAATACTTTCTAACATAAGAAATGAAAGGGTGAAGGAATATGGCAAAGAAAAATAATATTGCTCGAAACATTGCGCTTGGTGTAGCGGCAGGTGTAGCTGTATCCATGTTAAAGAAAGAAAACCGTGAAAAGGTAAAAAACACTGCTGAAAAAGCAAAAACAAAGATGATTGAAATTGGTGAAAATGCAAAGATTAAAGAAAAAGTGCAAACTGTTACAGATAAAGGACGCGAACTTGCTGATTTCAATGTAGTGAAAGCGAAAGTAGCAGAAATTAAAAAATTGACGCCGTCAGTTGTAGAGACGTTAAAAGAAACGAAAGAAATTTTTAGTAAGAAAAAAATTGAGCGAGAAGAAAAGCCAGAAACGATTGAAATTCAAGCTGTATCTCCAAAGGTAGATGAGCTTAAAGCAGAAGAAGAGCCAGTAGTTGCTGAAGATGGTGGTATGAAAGAAGCACGTGAATTATTTATGAAAGACTCACATGCAGAGGAAAAAAAAACTGAAGCGTACATTGAGTTAAAGCAAGATAAAGAAGAGAAGAAAAGCGTTTAAACATATATGAGAAAAATTTTAGAAAAGGTAAGAAGAAATCGCACTTATTCGTTCGGTAAAGATTTATACGATCGGACGATGCGTGATGATGTAGCGGGCTTGGCAGCACAGCTCGCTTATTTCTTCTTACTTGCTATTTTTCCTGGGCTTGTTTTCTTAATTACGCTTCTTGGATTTATTGACCTTCAAACAGAAAGTGTGCTCAATTTATTAGAACCGTACGTACCTGAAGATGCAATGTACTTAATTGAAGTAAACGTAGATAAAGTTGTAAATGAGCAAAATGGTGGTTTATTATCATTTGGTTTACTGTCGATGCTATGGTTTGCTTCAAATGGAGTAAATGCGGTTATGAATGCTTTTAACCGTGCGTATGATGTAACCGAAACACGTTCCTTTATTAAAACAAGAGCTTTATCAATTGTGTTTACATTAGCCATCATTTTTATGATTGTGTTTGCTCTAATTGTCCCAGTGTTCGGACAAGTGATTGGGGCAGCGGTATTTAAAGCAATTGGTTTATCGGATAGTTTTTCTTACGTATGGAGTATTACACGATTAGTAGCGAGTTTCTTCGTACTATTTGCCTTGTTTAGTTTTTTATATACATTTGCACCAGATCGAAAGTTAAAAAGAAGAGAAGTCATTTCAGGAGCAATATTTGCTACTGTAGGGTGGATTGTGGTATCGTACTCATTTGCTTATTATGTAGATAAGTTTGCGAATTACGCCAATACATATGGTGGTCTCGGTGGAATTATTATTTTAATGTTATGGTTTTACTTAACTGGATGGGTAATTTTACTTGGCGGTGAAATTAATGGTCTACTCCATCACTATAGAACGGGTGACAATAATTCCCGTAATGAATAATGAGCTCTTGTTCCATAATAAAAAGGAACAGGGGGGATATTTCATGAGTAATAATAAAAAGAACCACAATAATAAAAACAACAATAAACAAAAGAGCAGTTCGCATCCGAAGCATAAAACAAGTAGTAGTGCGAACGGGCATAATAGCTACCATTAAAAAAAGCGGGTCCTCTATGAGGGACCCGTTTTTATTTGTTTCCTTTTAATAATCGTAACCCGTTTAAAATGACAAGAATTGTACTTCCCTCATGCCCAATAACACCAAATGGAAGAGCTAAAAATTGCAAGAAGTTTGAACAGATTAGCAGTGCAATTACAGCTAGAGAAAATACTACATTTTGCTTTACAATACGGTTCATTCGTTTTGATAAACGGATGGCTTGGGAAAGTCGAGACAATTCGTTCTTCATAAGTACAACGTCTGCAGTTTCTAAAGCTACGTCTGTTCCTTCACCCATTGCAACACCAATGCTAGCAGTAGCGAGCGCGGGTGCATCATTTATACCATCTCCGACCATTGCTACTGTACCGTATTTTTCTTTTAACTTTTTAATCGTTTCAACTTTTGTTTCTGGTAAACAGGATGCATAATATTCTTTTATATTGCTTTCAGCAGCAATGGCTTTTGCGGTTTCTTCATTATCGCCAGTAATCATGATTGCTTCCACACCAATGCTTTGTAAATCGCGAATAGCAGCAATGGTTTCTTGGCGGAGTGTATCTTTTAAAGCGATAAGTCCAAGGATACCATCTTCATCACTTATATAAACGACAGTTTTCCCTTCTTTTTCAAGGGAGGTAGAAATACCATTATGAAATGTCTTTGTTTCTTCCCCGATAAAATCAGCTTTACCAATTTTATAAGCTTTATTTTCTAATGTTCCTTTTAATCCAAAACCAGTTACATCTTCAACGTTTTCGGGTTTTTTTATCGAAATATCATAAGCATGTTTTGCATATTTAACAATGGATTCAGCTAAAGGATGTGTAGAGTGACTTTCAATTGATGCTGTAATAGAAAGTACTTCACTTTCTGCTATACCTTCTCGAACATATACATCTGTTACAGTAGGTCTTCCTTGTGTTAATGTTCCTGTTTTATCAAAGGCAATCGCCTTTACTGAAGCTAGACGTTCTAAATGAATGCCGCCTTTAAAGAGAATACCGTTTCTCGCTCCGTTAGAAATTGCAGATAAAGTTGCGGGTGTAATAGCTGCAACTAGTGCACAAGGAGAAGCGACTACAAGTAAAATCATAGCGCGATAAAATGTTTCATTCCAACTCCAATCCAGTAAGAAGTGAGGAACGAACATCATAAGCGCAACAACGAGTAGTACACCTTTTACGTATGTTCCTTCAAATTTTTCGATGAATAGTTGTGATGGTGATTTTTCACTTTGTGCACTTTGAACGAGACGAATAATCTTTTGGAATAATGTTTGATCGCTCGGCTTTGTAATTGTAATTTCAATAGCACCACGTAAATTCACAGTTCCAGCAAACACTTCATCGCCGAATTTTTTCTCATTCGGAATAGGTTCTCCTGTAATAGCAGCTTCATCAATATTTGTTTCACCATTATGAATTGTGCCATCAGCAGGAACACGTTCACCGGGTTTAATTAAAATAATGTCGTTAATTTGTAATTCTCCAACAGGAACACGTTCCTCGGTTCCATTTGAAATACGTAATGCTTCTTCAGGCTGTAAATCAAGAAGTGCTGAAATTTCTTTTTGACTTTTACTTAACGTATAAGATTCCATTGCACCACTTAGCGCAAAGATGAAGATTAAAATAGCACCCTCTGCCCAATAGCCAATCATGGCAGCACCGATAGCAGCAAAGAGCATGAGCATTTCAACATTTAGCTCTTTCTCTTCAATTGTGTCTGCAATGCCTTCTTTCGCTTTTGCAAATCCTCCAATTACATAAGCGAGGATATAGAAAGTAATACCTACACTTATCGCCTCATTTTTTGTGAATAACCAGCCAGCTAAAATGAAAATACCAGATAAGATTGCAAATATAAGTTCATAGTGCTTTTTTAGTGTTTGAATCCAAGATGGATTAGGTACGTTCTGTTTTGATGGTAATGTTTTTACTTCCGAGTTCATTATTACTCGCCCCTTTCAAATTCTTATTGAGAAAAAGAATCAAAATCGAAACCCCTATAAAACGACGAAAGCTGCCATCCGTAACGGATAGCAGCATTTCTGTTAAATCTGATTTTAATAGTTATTATATTGTAATTATTCTATAGTATAGCATATGTTTTTGAGAGATGATATGTTTTTGTTTCAAGTATAAACCGAAAACTTGTGTTTTTACAGTTCCTTTGGTATATATGAATATTGTTCATAAAAAGATCGGAAAGGAAGACAACAAGTGAAGACAGAGAAATTTTTTACTCATCCGATTGGTGTATTTATTGCTGCGATAGTAGCAACCTTTTTATGGGGAAGCGCATTTCCCTTTATTAAATTAAGCTATGCTGAACTTGGGATTCGGCCACAAGAAGTCGGAGAACAAATATTATTTGCTGGTTATCGCTTTTTCTTATCTGGTATAATGCTCTTATTATTTTTTAAAGCGCTAGGAAAAGATATGCAGTTCAAAAAAGGAACAGGGAAGCAGTTAGTTCAAATTGGTTTGTTCCAAACTTTTCTTCAATATATATGTTTTTATATTGGAATGAGTTATAGCTCAGGAATTGAAGGAGCGATTATTTCAGGAACATCATCATTCTTTCAAATTTTACTCGCACACTTTTTATATAAAGATGATGCTCTCAATATGAGAAAAATAATGGGCGTATCAATCGGATTTTGTGGTGTCATTTTAGTGAATGTACCGAGTGATGGAAGTTTATCATTCCATTTTGGAATAGGTAGCTTATTACTTCTTGGGGCAGCGATGATGTATTCGTATGGAAATATATTAGCAAAAGAGGGTAGTAAAACGTTAGATATTGGGTATATGACAGCATACCAAATGATTTTTGGATCAGTTGGGTTACTATGTATAGGTGCATTACAAGTTGGAGCGATGCCATTTACTTTTAACCTATATACGATACTTATGCTCATATATTTATCGTTCTTATCGGCAGCGGGATTTTGTATATGGAATACAATTATGAAGTATAACAAAGTAGGAAAAGTCTCGATGTATATGTTCTTCATACCTGTCTTTGGTGTGTTATTATCGAGCATGATTTTAGGAGAAGCAATTCATTCATTTGTATTATTCGGTCTAGCATGTGTAGCAGTGGGAATCATTGTCGTAAATCGTACCCCGGCTAAGCAGAAAATGGAGCAAAAAAAACAAGTAGCGTAGAGAACAAAAAAGCGATTAAAATGGAAGAACAGTATTGTTCTTCTTTTTTTATGTAGAAAAAGGAGAACAGACTATATATAACGAAAAAAGATACATTAAAGCATTTATTGAGGAGAACATATTATGAATGTACTTTACATTGTGTTAATCGGACAAATAATTATTTTTTTAACAGGAGCAATTTATGCAATAGGACAGACAAAAAGAACAAGAGAAAATATGCCGTTACCTTTAGCAGTTCGTCTTATTCTTAGTTTTTCTTTAACAGGTAGTGCGATTTGGATATGGCTACAAGATCCATCGATAGAGTATAGCAGCTGGGTTGCATTAGGAATGACTTTATCGACTTTAGGAGATTTATTTATGGCAGGTTTGATTCCCTTTGGCCATCGATTAATTGGAGGGATGGTTACTTTTGCTCTTGCCCATTGTTTTTATGTAAAAGCATTTTTGCAAACAGGTATTTCATGGAATGGTTTTTGGATTGGTTTACTCGTATACGGACTCTTTCTAATTATAGGGTGGTTCTTTTTTATTCGAAATGAAAAACAGGACAAACTGTTTACGATAGGAGCCCTAATTTACGGCTTGTGGGTTGGGGGAATGGCTTGCTTTGCATTCGCCTTATACTATGAGAATACAGGAATATGGTGGATACCAGCGCTTGGTGGTTTGCTGTTTGTGATTTCTGATTTTATTATTGGTGTGACAGATATTGGTGGCCGCAAGCTGAAGTATGAACCACTTTGGATTTGGTTTACATATGTCGCTGCTCAGATGTGTATTGTATATGTAGGACTATAAAAAGATGCTCTCAAAAATAGTAGATAGACTATTTTGAGAGTATCTTTTTCTTTGATATTCTAATATATTTGTTTAATTAGTTTTAGTATTTGTTAAGTGTAAAATTCATAGGGAAATTTCTGCTTAATAAATATAAAATATGATATATCAAAATAATAAACTTGTAAGGAATAGCGTTTTAAAATTGTAATATCATAATTATATAATTTATAATTTTATGGAAAACAACTATCTGAAGTATTTATAATATAAATAAAAAGACAATGAGATGGTGGAATGATGCAAAAGAAAAAACGTTTGCGTGAGTTCTTTGGAATAATTGCAAGTGCATGTTTATTAGCGTTTTTGGCAAAAATCTTTTTGTTTTTCCCTACAACTGTAAAAGGAGCATCTATGAGGCCAACGTTACAAGATGGGGATAAGATAATTGTTAATAAGTTGGCAAAGCAATTTGAAAGTTATGGTAGAGAAGACATTATTGTTGTGAAGACGGATAATTTTTATGTGAAAAGAGTGATTGGGTTACCGGGTGATGTAATTGAGATGAGAAATGACCAATTATATGTGAATCATGAGGTGAAAAATGAGGAGTATTTGCATAGTAATAAAAAACAAGCTGAAAAAAAACTGATGAATTTAACAGAGGACTTTGGACCTATTACAATCCCTAAAAATAAGATTTTTGTTATGGGAGATAATCGCTTAATCAGTAGGGATAGTAGAAATGGTTTAGGACTTATTGATAGAGCAGATGTATTAGGAAAGTTAGCGGCAATTTATTATCCATTTGAACATGTGAAAATAATAAATTAAAGTAAAAAACCAAGCAAATTTCAGTTTGCTTGGTTTTTTATGTTAAACAGTAGGAGACTCGTTAGATACAAAGACGTCTTCATTGTTTTGGTTAGTACTTATAACAAATTTGTGTTGCAATAGTTGTAGTTTAAATAATGCTAAAGGATCATGATAAGTTTCTGGGTTGCTTCTTAGCGTTGCTAATGTTTGTTCGTCTTCTTGTATTTCAAGTTGAGCGGCTTCTACATTTTGTTTCAATACGCTAAGTGGATCTTTAAAGAACATCATGATATCACGCTCTAGTGCACCTTCAAATACTTCAAATTGAAGGAAGAATTGTTTTGAAATTGTTTGGGCAATTTCTGTATAGTCTTCCGTTTCAATATATTGTTTATATTTGTTTGCGAGCATAGATTGGTTTTTTTGCATATTACCAAATAATTTTCCGGCACTCTTTAAGAAAAATTGTGTCGGTGTGAAGCGTAATAAAATGTTGATGTTCGTTACTGTAATTCTATTTGTCATTCGTACGACATCTCGATGCCAATCATCTAGTAATTTGAAATCGCAAGGAAGTTTCATACGTTCTTCTTTATATAATTTATTGAACGTTTCACTCATTTCATCTAAATAAGCTTGAGCTTGAATAAATTCATTATGTGCTGTTTCAATCCAGTCTTGAATAGACCCAGTAAATTTAGGAAGAAGCACTTGTTGTACATGTTTGTCAATTCGTTCGTTCATCGCAGCATTTAATTCTTCATGAACTAATTTGAAATCACTATCTTCTTGAACAAGGTCAGAACAGCTCTGTAATAATTCAGGAATTTGAGAATGTATATCTTGTGTAATTTCTTCTTTCGTTAAAAGATAAGATTCTGTAATAGAACGGATTTTGTCTTTTTCAAGAGCGGTAAGATTGTTAATAAATCCATTAAGTTTTACAGATATATGTTTATTCCAGCGTACTGATTTCACTAATGTATGTTCTAATTCTACACGTTCATTTACAAGGTAAGCGATTGTCTTTTGAGTAAACCATATTAGCTTTTCTATACGTTCTTTCTCTATGTCACGTTCTGCAAGATTAGAGAGAATGGACTCTGTTACATCCCCAAGTTGCTGGCTACTCTCTTGGGAAGGAGAGTACGGGAAGAATTTTGCATTTGGGAAATGGACTGTAAGTTTACTAATTAGATTTTCATTGGTAGTCGTATTATTTGTGTGTAATACGAAATGAATTTGTAAGTTTGGCACTTGTTCACGTAAATAAAGTAATGTATCAAGTTCTTCGCCATGTAATGGTGAGGCAGAATTTAATATGTAAATAAGGCTCTCTGCTGCCTGTAAGTATTCAAAGTATGAGCTGTTTTTATCCAATTGTCCTTGAACAGATGGTGTAACAAGAAATGCAAACTTATTTTTTCTTAAAAATCTACTTGGTAACTTAATTTCTATACATTTTTTCTCAAGTTCTGACTGGGAAGATGTATCCATTATTTGATGGACTTCATCAAAGTTCGAGATGTTTTTTACATCTAGATCATTGAATTCCGTTATTGCAGTTTGACTATCGTCTTTAAATAGAATAGGAGCTGTTAAAGTCTCAGTTAAGATGTTCTCTCCTAATATTGAATTAACGAATGACGCTTTATCATGGTCACTTGTTCCAGCTATTAGTAGTTTATTAACATGTAAATCACATAGTTCATGGACGAGTAGCGTAAATTGATGACTTAAATCTACATCATTTTTCTCGGCCCATTCAGCAATTGTTTCGAATAGATGAGAAACGGTTTCCATATCTACATTTGTTTCAGCTGATGAATTAGAAAGTAAGGCTCCAGCACTTTTTACGAGTAATGATTCTAAAGTTGTAGGTGCAACTTCATTCCATGCTAATACGGCGGCAGAAACAAGTAAGGAATCCTTTGCTTTTGTTAAACTAAACCAATTTGTTAATAAATCAGGAACAAGACCGTTTAATTCATGCATAAAATGATCGCCAGTAATTAATGCAAAGTATGTTTCTTGGTAGCGGATAGAAATTTCATTCCAATTGTCATTGTTATCTGTTTCAATATGTAAAAATAAATGATTCATGCTTTGGATCCAAGAAAGGTATAATGGTTCATTTTGATAGCTGTTCCAAAGGGCAATAACAAACTCTTTAAATTGGACTTGGTCAATTGCATATAAAGCTTTTAAAGAATCATAGAAATATTCTGGTTTGATTTGTTTAGTAAATCCTTGGTTTACGTAATGGATTAAAGTATCGAACCAATGTAATGACTTTGTTCGAATTCCCTCTTGAACTGCAAGTTCGATAGCGTTGTTCCAATCTTCTTGTTTTTCATAGAAAGAACGTGCGATTGCAGTAATATTCGGATAGTCTGGTTGAAATGCCACAGCTTCACTAATCGTCTTAAAAGCTAATCCTAAACGATCTTGCTCGATATAAAGAGAAAGAAGTTGCAAGGAAACTTCCATCGTAAGAGTTGTACCTTCAGTTTGAATAGATTGATAAATTTCTTCTGCTTTTGGTAAGAATCCGAGTTCAAAATAGGCATCAGCAATATTTTTGGTTGCCCAAAGTTCAAGGTCGTTATTTACTTTCTCCCACTTAAATATGGCTGCTTCAAAATCTTTATTTTGATAATAAAATTCACCTTGAGCAAAGCGAATATTAGAAATGTTGGAGAATTCATTTTTAGATTCATTTATGTATGCTTCACCGAGTACTTCCGATACTGGAGTAGAAATTTCTTCTGTTAAAAATGTTTTATAGTAAACTTTTTGGATAAATTGATTTTCAATGGTCATGTTCGTTCCCCCCTGTATAATTTAGAAAAATGATGTTGTATGTAAAAGGGTACATGTTTTTTAATAGATAGAAGTTGTATTATATAGACCAAACTATGTTTTTGCTAGATGTATCATTTTTCTTGAGAGTTAAACCGTTGCGAAAAGTAGCTTTCCTTTATTGTAACAAAAAAACAAGCATATGAATTTTTATTTTTTAATCCTGATTGGTGTGGGCTAATAATCAGTGGAGATAGACAAAATACCCACTGATTAAAGTTTCACTTGATCGCTGTTAAAAGAATGGGTAGAAGTAGAGTTCATTATAAAAACAATGTATAGTGAATATGTATACCATGTTTGTCTTAAAGAGAGAACGGGCAAAATGTGGAATAACGATCGTGCATAGGATGTGTCTTCCGAATGGAACAACATATTGGCGAGTTAATCGCGCATTATGGGTATTTTGGAATTATTATAGCATTGGCTGGTGGGATTGTCGGATTACCGATACCAGACGAGTTTTTATTGACCTTTGTTGGTTATAATGTTTCAAAAGGCGTTATGTCAGGAACTGCTGCTTTTTCAAGTGGGATGGCGGGTGCGATGTTAGGTATTACATTAAGTTACATATTAGGTTTAAAACTCGGTCTGCCTGTTTTAAAAAAATATGGGCCGAAAGTTAGAATTAAAGAACATCACATTGAAAAAACACATGTTTTATTTGAAAAATACGGTCCATTTCTTTTAATGATTGGTTACTTTATACCAGGAGTACGTCATTTAACAGCATATTTTGCTGGGGTTTCGAATTTAACACTTTGGCGTTTTTGCTTGTACGCTTACGGTGGTGCGCTCATTTGGATAAGTGTTTTTATCGGACTTGGCTGGAAGTTAGGAGAGAAGTGGCGATTTGTCGAGTATAGTTTACATCATTATGGAATATGGATTTTAATCATTTCAGCAGTTGTTACATGCATTGTATGGTTTTACATAAAGAAAAAGAAAAACCGCTAATAGCGGTTTTTTTAGCTGAAAGCAATAAATAGTACACCAGCTGTAATAAAGACTACACCGATACCAGTCATAAAGTTTAACTTTTCACCGAGTATAATCATCGCAAGAATAATAGAAAACACTACACTTAATTTATCGATAGGGGCTACTTGAGAGACCTTTCCTGTTTTTAAGGCAAGAAAATAAAATAGCCATGACGAAGCACCTGCAACCCCACTTAATGTGATAAATAGCAGTGCTTTTTTATTTAGCAGTACGTCGCCGATATTTTGAAATTTACCTTGTATAATAATAACGCCTATCATAAATAATGCCATAATAATAGAACGAACTGTCGTAGCAACATTGGCATCGATTCCATCTAAACCAATCTTTCCAAAAATAGATACAAGGGCAGCAGCAATTGCTGATAATAGTGCGAATAATAGCCATGAGCTCATAGTAAAATTCCTCCAATCTTACATTATTATACATGAAAATCATTCTCATGTATTAATAACGAAATAATCCCCACCTTATATTTTTAATAAGGTGGGGATTATTATACTACTCTGCAATTTCCTCATATAAAAAGTAAGTTACATTATAAATATGTTCTACTTCATCGTCTGTCATAAACAATAATTCGTCACGCTCAATTCCTTTTTTCTTTTCAATAAACTCAATCATGTTTTTACGTTCTTCTCTTTTCATCAATTTTATTTCTCCTCTCAGTCTGTTTTAATACAGTTTATTTAAGTTACTGCTATTATATAACAGAATCTTTAGAAAGTTCCACCTATTTTATTGTTTTTTTCAGAAGAACTTTTCGACAAAACAAGCCCACCTAAGGGGGGCTTGTTTTATTTTATAGTCGTAAAAACTCGGGCTCCGTCGTACCTGCACCATCGATGTAATAAATTGTGTCAGGATTGATTTTTATTAATACGTAATTAGGGTCTTCAGGACCAAGTAACCAGCGTTTTAAGCTATTATTCCAAAACTTGTTTTTTAATGTTGAGTCTTCCTCGATTGAAGCTAAGCCTTCAACTTCTATATAATCTTCATCTAATTTTTTTCCTTCTCGTCCAAGCAGTACATGTACATTTGGATTGTTTTCGATATCTGTTATCTTTTTTGATTGTCGATCTGTTGCAACGTATAGTACAAAATCTTCATGGAAAAACATCATAAAAGCGCTGTGTGGCTTCTCATTACGTACAGTAGATAACACACCTGTTCTTTGTCCTTGAATAATCGTTGCAATTTTTTCTTTTAAGTGCATACTTTTAACCTCTTTTCATAATTTATAATTTTCTCCGTTTAAACAAGATAAATTAAATATCTTTCATACTGTTTTCTTCAATCTGATTTTTTAAACGTAATTGTGATGAAATCGGACAAGTTAGGAGAAGAATAATATTAATGATGAGGAGAAATACATACGATGGAAGGATGGAAAGCATGTTTAATAAAATATTTCTTATAGTAGCGCTTATAGGTGTACCACTTTCTGTACTCGGAAAAACAATGCATTGGCCTCAAACGATTATGTTTGCTGTATATTGCATTACAATTATCGCATTAGCGGGGTTTATGGGGAGAGCAACAGAAAGTTTGGCAATTGTTTCTGGACCTCGAATAGGTGGATTATTAAATGCAACTTTCGGTAATGCCGTTGAACTTATCATTTCAATTTTCGCACTTCAGGCAGGATTAATTGAAGTTGTGTTAGCTTCGTTAACGGGTTCTGTACTTGGAAATTTACTATTAGTAGGAGGGCTGTCCTTTTTTATAGGTGGATTAAAATATAAAAGACAAAGCTTTAATGTTTACGACGCAAGACATAATTCAGCTTTATTAATTTTTGCTGTTGTCGTAGCCTTTGTTATTCCAGAAATTTTTTCAATGAAGATGGATGCGGGAAAGACGTATCAATTAAGTATTGGCGTATCTATTATTATGATTATTATGTACCTTGCTGCATTGCTATTTAAGTTAGTTACGCACCGTGGTGTATATCAACATAAAAGTGACGAAGTAGCGCATGAAGAAGAGCCAGAGTGGTCGAAAGGTAAAGCACTCCTTATTTTAGCGATAGCGACGATTGCAGTAGCTTATGTGTCGGAGGCTCTCGTGCATACATTTGAGACGGTTGCGAAGTCATTTGGCTGGTCAGAGTTATTTATAGGGGTTATTATCGTTGCAATTGTTGGAAATGCAGCGGAACATGCATCTGCAATTATTATGGCTTATAAAAATAAAGTAAATATTGCAGTTGAAATTGCAGTAGGTTCTACATTACAAATTGCGATGTTTGTTGCTCCTGTATTAGTATTGCTTTCTATGTTTTTTGTACAAAGGATGCCTTTAGTGTTTACAATACCAGAACTTGTGTCCATGATTACAGCTGTTTTCTTAACGATTGCAATCTCCAATGATGGGGATACAAACTGGTTTGAAGGAGGCACTTTATTAGCTGCGTACGTCATTATGGGAATTGGTTTTTATTTATTATGAAAAATAGGCATAACAATTGTGCTCAGAGAAAACAATAAACAAAGTAGTATATATACCTTTATGTAGGAAGGAGCCAGACAGGTGAAACGAGTATACAGCATATGTCTTTCAGCCATGGTCTCGTTTATTTTATTATTTCCTAACAGTAGTTTTGCAAAGACAACGGTAGAAACAAAAATGCCTTCATCTGTTTTAAATATTTCAAAAGACAATACGTTTCCAAACGATGCGCAAGATTTGCCGCGCTTGCAGCCTAGTAAATTTGCTCAAGAACTATTGAAAACAGCAAATATTAAAATTGAAAATCCGGACTTAATTCGGATGTTTAATGAAACGACAATTTCAAATGCACCGCTTGCAGTAGGGTACCGCGCGAAAATTTATTTAGGTCAATGGGCTTTAAATTATGAATCGGTAGATACATCGATTAATTGGGAATATAAACAAGTGAATCGTAATGTGTACGATAATCGAGGAGGAGATCGCTTATATCCACTTCGTTATAAGCAAGAAACTCAAAAGACGATTGAAGGCGATTTAACAGCAGATATGAAAGATGCTACAGACGTGAAAAAAATGATGCTGCTAAAAGCGCTTGAAAAAGTACAGTTGCCACTTTCATTTAAAACGATCATTGGTTATGGTACAGGACATGAGCGTGTGTATAATATTAGTCCGAGTCAACTTGGATATTTATATGCTTATACGCCAGCAGTAAATGAAAAAGGAAAAGTAACGTTTGGAGAAGTGTACCTTGTTTTAAAAGGAAATCAAAAAAGACTTGTTGTAAAAAATGTTACCTCTCAAGGAATTGGAGCAGCTATTCCAATTCATGATCATTTGTTTTTTAAATTTATTTCCTCGTCGCATGCGCAATGAAATAAAAAAACGTCAGCCCATATAAGCTGACGTTTTTATTTATAACATAAGGTTTGATTTTTTTGATAAGAAATTTTCTGTTGGATAGTAGCTGTTCTTTACAAGAACATTCGGTCCAAGACATTTCACCGCAGGGCAATGACAGCTTAATGATTTTGCTGTTTTTGAAGCGCTCCATTTCTCATATGCTTCTTGTAATGTGTTTGTTTGTATGTTTCCTAGAAGCGGAACATCACCAAAGTCCGTCACAATAATATTTCCATCGAAAATGTTTACATTTAAACGAGAACGGCCATCTGGATCATTACGTACAGTTACATTTTTACTTTCATGTAATTTCTTAAATGTAGCTAAATCGCGTTCATCATCACTACATGCATAGAAAGGTAATGTTCCAAATAACATCCATACATTTTCGTCACGAATTTCTAATAAATGTTCAATAGCTTTTCGAATTTCGTCTTTTGTTAAAATTTCAAGTGTGCTAGCGAAGTCACTTGGATACATCGGATGCACTTCATGACGTTTACAACCCATTTCCTCAACGATTTGACGATGAATATGTTCAATGTGTGGTAGAGTTCTTTTGTTTAACATCGTTTCGGCTGATACGAGTACACCTGCATCGGATAGAGCTTTACTATTGGTAATCATTCGTTCGAATAATTTTGCACGTTGTTCATAAGTAGGTTTACGCTCCATCATTGCAAATCCGCCTTCAACGAAGTCATCAATTGTTCCCCAGTTATGAGAAATATGCAGCACATCTAAATAAGGAATAATTTGTTCGTAACGTGCTAAATCTATAGTTAAGTTTGAGTTGATTTGAGTGCGAACGCCTCGTTCATGAGCGTATTTTAAGAGTGGTGTTACATAGTTGTCGACGGATTTCTTTGAAAGCATAGGTTCTCCGCCAGTAATACTTAAAGAACGTAAATGAGGAATCTCATCTAATCGTTGTAATAAAAGCTCCATCGGAAGCGGATTTGGATCTTTCGGCTGTAATGTGTAACCAACAGCACAATGCTCGCAACGCATATTGCATAACGTTGTCGTTGTAAACTCAACGTTTGTTAATAGTAGTTTGCCGTACTCTTCAAGGTCCATATACGCTTCCCATGGATCGTAAGAAGGAGTAATCGGCTTCATTTTTTGTGATATCGTCATATGAAATACTCCTTTGACTATTGAAATAACAATTTGTCCATTCTCTATAATAGAAGAATATGTACTTTTTATAAAGTGAAACTTTTTAGCGGAAAAAGAGAGAGGGCTTACATTATAGCGGATAATCGTGACAAAATTGATGAAATTTCATGCCCATAGCAATCATTTTTGCGGTATAATAAAAGCAACTCGAATTAAAAGGAGAGTGCCTTCATGGGAAAAGCAATTCAAGATAAAGATACACAATTAGTATATTTAAAAGAGCGTTTAAATATGTTCATTGAAGTAATTGATACAATTGAACCTGAAGAAGTAGAGTTAGAAGATGTAGATCGTCTTCTTGCGATGTTAGATGAATTAGAATTAAAATGTGAGCAATTTAAAAAAGACGAATAATATATTAAAAAGGCTGCCAATACAAAATTGGTAGCCTTTTTCTGTACGGATAATAGAAGGAATATAGAAAAAAAGGTATAATCAAGTTGTGAAAAATCTCATTTATACTTTAATAGCATGAAATAAAGTGAAACTTTAATCAGTGGGGAAGTTTATTCCCCACTGATTATTAGCCTTCACCAATCGGGCGTTTACGGGCAGCAGGGCTCCAACCTAACTTCTTTGCTCTAGTCAAATTTCGAGGTGGGAGTGTTACTGCCCGTTCATGCGGGATAAATAAAGGGCTGAAGAGTATAACGATGGAATTTTCATCTCGTAACGTTTTGGTAGCGTTCACAATTGAGGGGGAAGTAACAATGGAAAAGCTTCAAGAAAGCATGTATCAACTAGTTGTTGAAACGTCAACGAACTTACCGAAAGATGTTCGTCGTGCGATTCAACAAGCGAAAGAGCGAGAAAACGCAGGGACTCGTTCAGCGATGGCACTTGGCACAATTACGAATAACATTAAAATGGCAGATGATAACATCTCGCCGATTTGCCAAGATACAGGGATGCCAACTTTTAAAATTTATACACCAGTTGGTGTGAATCAATTAAAACTGAAGGAAGCTATCTATAGTGCGCTTGAGCGGGCGACAAAAGATGGTAAACTTCGTCCCAACTCTGTTGATTCTCTTTTTGGAGACAATAGTGGAAACAATTTAGGACCAGGTACACCAGTTATTAAGTTTGAGCAATGGGAAAAAGATTATATTGATGCACGTTTAATTTTAAAGGGCGGCGGTTGTGAGAATAAAAATATTCAATATAGCTTACCGTGTGAATTAGAAGGACTTGGACGCGCAGGCCGTGATTTAGAAGGAATTCGTAAATGCCTTCTTCATGCTGTATATCAAGCACAAGGTCAAGGATGTAGTGCAGGTGTAATTGGTGTTGGTATCGGGGGAGACCGAACATCAGGTTACGAATTAGCGAAAAATCAATTATTCCGTACATTAGATGACATCAATCCTGTACCAGAGTTACAAAAACTTGAAGAATATGTATTAGAAAATGCGAATAAGCTTGGCATTGGTACGATGGGATTCGGCGGAGAAACAACTTTACTTGGTTGTAAAATTGGCGTATATAATCGCCTGCCAGCTAGCTTCTACGTATCTGTTGCGTATAATTGTTGGGCATATCGCCGCCTTGGTGTAAAAATCCATCCTGAAACAGGAGAAATTATGGATTGGCTATATCAAGAAGGCGACGATACACTGGAGCAAGAAGTGCAAGAAAAAACAGAGCAACGTGAAATTGTATTGCAAGCACCAATTACAGAAGAGCAAATTCGTGAACTTCGCGTTGGTGATGTTGTAACAATTAATGGCATGATGTATACAGGTCGTGATGCAATCCATAAACATTTAATGGATAACGATTGTCCAGTAGACTTAAATGGACAAGTTATTTATCACTGTGGTCCAGTTGTAGTGAAAGACGAGAATGACAATTGGCAAATTAAAGCAGCAGGACCAACGACAAGTATTCGTGAAGAGCCATACCAAGGGGATATTATGAAGAAATTTGGTATTCGTGCTGTAATTGGTAAAGGCGGCATGGGTGCAAAAACATTAGCAGCATTAGAAGAACACGGCGGCGTGTACTTAAACGCAATTGGTGGTGCGGCGCAATATTATGCGGAATGTATTAAAGAAGTGAAAGATGTTGATTTCTTACAATTTGGTATTCCAGAAGCAATGTGGCATTTACGTATTGAAGGTTTTAAAGCAGTTGTAACGATGGACTCTCATGGTAATAGTTTACATGCTGATGTTGATAAAACATCGCTTGAAAAATTAGCGAGCTTTAAAGAGCCAGTATTTAAGTAAACAAAAATGCACCTCGAATGATTCGAGGTGCATTTTTTTGGTATATATAGAAAAACATGTTCAGCATGAAAGAAAGCAGAGAAACAGAAACTACAGGTACGATTATATATGGAAAGGAGACTATTTATGAAATATAAATGGTTATATATAGGTCTCATTTTTTCAATTATGATGGCACTTGTTCCAGTTTCAACATTGGCTTATACAAACACTCCACATAACTGGGGAATTCCGCGTCCTAAAAATGAAATAGTACCAGATGCAGGGAAACTTTATACAGAATTGCTACAAAAAAATGGCGGATTTTATTTAGGGGATACGAAGAAAAAAGATATTTATTTAACATTTGATAATGGATATGAAAATGGTTATACAGGCCAGATTTTAGATGTATTAAAAGAGAAGAAGGTACCAGCCACTTTCTTTGTAACAGGGCATTATATTAAAACCCAAAAAGATTTGTTGTTACGAATGAAAAATGAAGGGCATATTATTGGGAATCATTCTTGGAGTCACCCAGATTTTACAGCAGTAAACGATGCAAAACTTCGTGAAGAATTAACGAGTGTAACAGAGGAAATAAAAAAAGTAACAGGGCAAAAAGAAGTGAAATATGTACGTCCTCCGCGCGGCGTATTTAGTGAAAGAACATTAGCTCTTACGAAAGAAATGGGCTACTATAATGTATTTTGGTCACTTGCATTTCTTGATTGGAAAGTGGATCAGCAAAGAGGGTGGCAATATGCGCATAACAATGTAATGACGATGATTCATCCAGGATCTGTTTTATTACTTCATGCAATATCAAAAGATAATGCAGAAGCACTTGCGAAAATCATTGATGATTTGCGCGAGAAAGGGTATCATTTTAAAAGTCTAGATGACTTAGTGAAAAGCAATCAACCGTAAGCATGTATGCTTGCGGTTTTCTCATGCTATAATGATGTGTAAAAAGGATGGGGAAACGTATGTGGAGCGAACATGTTACGTTAGAGTATCCGTATCATTTTGAAGAAGTATTAAAACGTTTATCTTTTGATCCTCTCAACGTCATTCAATTAGATGAGAAAGTCATTTATGTCCCGCTTTGTATAGACGAGGAACAGGTTGTTGTTCGCTTGCAAGGGATTGGTACTGTTCAAAATCCACAGTTTTGGATTTCTAGTCAGACAGGAGATCCGGAGAAAGTCATGAAACGAATGAGGGCCATTTTTCATTGGAATGAACCGTTTCAAGATATACAAAATCATTTTTTAAACACATCATTACGTCCACTATTTGAAACATATGCTTATACTCCAATTATTTTAGAATTTGATTATTTTGCTTGTCTTCTTCGCTGTATCATTCACCAACAAATAAATTTGAAATTTGCTACTGTGCTAACAGAACAATTTGTGAAACGGTATGGAACAGAGAAGAACGGTGTATTCTTTTTCCCTACTCCGGAAATAGTAGCAAATATTTCAATAGAAGAATTGAGAGAGCAGAAGTTTAGTCAGCGAAAGGCTGAATATATAGTAGGATTAGCAGAACGTATTGCCCGTGGTACATTAGATTTAGCGAGTATAGAAACTGGGACGGAAGAAGAAGTTTCAGCACAATTGTTGCCAATTAGGGGAATTGGTGCATGGACAGTGCAAAACTTTTTAATGTTTGGGCTTGGGCGGAAAAATATGTTTCCGAAAGCGGACATTGGGATTCAGCGTGCAGTGCAAGGTGTATTTCAATTAGATGATAAACCTGATGATGCATTTTTAGAAAACGTGAAACAAGAGTGTGAACCATACTGCAGTTATGCAGCGTTATATTTATGGAAAAGTATAGAGTAGAGGTGTAATCATGATACAAAAGCAACATGAGAGTAAGTTGGAAGTTGGTCAAACGTTTCCTGTGACAATTAAACGTCTTGGGATTAACGGAGAAGGCGTTGGTTATTTTAAGAGACAAGTTGTTTTCATTCCAGGGGCATTACCAGGAGAAGAAGTCGTTGCTGAGACAACGAAAATTCAGCGTGGCTTCGCTGAAGCGAAAGTGAAAAAGGTTCGTAAAGCTTCACCACATCGTGTGAAAGCGCCATGTCCAGTATATGAGGAGTGCGGTGGCTGTCAGCTACAACATTTAGATTATAAAGAACAATTAAATCAAAAACGTGATATCGTTGTACAAGCATTTGAGAAGTACATGAATAACACTTTGGAAGAGAAAATTCGTCCGACGCTTGGTATGGAAAATCCATGGCATTATCGTAATAAGAGTCAATTACAAGTGGGGCGTAAAGACGAGAAAGTTATTACAGGGTTATATAAACAAAACTCACATCAGTTAATTGATATTGCCCATTGTATGATTCAACATAAAGCAACGAATGAAGCGACAAAAGTTGTAAGACGTATATTAGAAAAACTAAATGTTTCTATTTACAATGAGAAAAAACAAAAAGGTTTAGTACGCACAATTGTAACACGTACTGCAGTTCAAACAGGGGAAGTACAAGTTACACTTATTACAACAAAAGAAGAACTGCCAAATAAAGAACAATTTATTGCAGAAGTACAAAAACAGATGCCAGCTGTTAAATCAATTATGCAAAACGTAAACTGGCGTAAAACATCTGTTATTTTTGGCGACAAAACATTTAAATTAGCTGGAAAAGAAGTAATTCAAGAAACACTTGGTGATTTATCATTTGAATTATCAGCACGTGCATTCTTCCAACTGAATCCAGAGCAAACGGTTGTTTTATATGATGAAGCGAAAAAAGCAGCTGCTTTAACAGGGAATGAGAAAATTGTAGATGCGTACTGTGGTGTTGGTACAATTGGTCTTTGGCTTGCGAATGATGCGGCGGAAGTACGTGGTATGGATGTAATTCCAGAAGCGATTGCAGATGCAAGAAAAAATGCGAAACGTCACGGATTTACAAACACGAAGTATGAAGCAGGCAAAGCTGAACAATGGTTACCAAAGTGGGTAAAAGAAGGATGGCGTCCAGATGTAATTGTTGTCGATCCACCACGTACAGGTTGCGATGATAAATTATTGGAAACAATTTTAAAAGTACAGCCGAAACGAGTTGTGTACGTATCTTGTAATCCTTCATCGTTAGCACGTGATGTGAATGCATTAATGAAGAGTTATGAAGTGGAATATGTGCAGCCAGTTGATATGTTCCCACATACAGCTCATGTAGAAAATGTAGTAAGACTTGTTAAAAAGTAAAGTTTATTCATATTCCCTCACGATATGAGGGAATATTTTCTATGAAGGAGAATACTATGCACAATTATAAATTAACGATTCAGTATGACGGTGCGCGTTATAAAGGGTGGCAACGTCTCGGTAATAATGATAATACGATTCAAGGGAAAATTGAGAGTGTCATATCTGAAATGGTCGGGAAAGAAATT
Source organism: Bacillus sp. FSL M7-1020 (assembly GCF_038050415.1). Taxonomy (NCBI): domain Bacteria; kingdom Bacillati; phylum Bacillota; class Bacilli; order Caryophanales; family Bacillaceae; genus Bacillus; species Bacillus sp. FSL M7-1020. The sequence continues at coordinate 321,871 of NZ_JBBOTW010000001.1, forward strand.
GAAATTATCGGCTGTAGTAGAACGGATGCTGGTGTACACGCTTTGAATCAAGTGGCTAACTTTAAGAGTGATGAGAAGTTAGTGGAACATAAAGTGAAAAAGTATTTAAATCAATATTTACCAAATGATATTAGTATTACAAGTGTGGAAGAAGTGCCAGATCGTTTCCATGCTCGTTACAACTCTAAGGCGAAAACATATCTTTATAAGATTTGGAATGAAGAGCATACGAACCCATTCATGCGTAAACACAGCATGCACGTGAATAAAAAATTAAATGTGGAAAGCATGAAAAAAGCTGCGAAACATTTAGTTGGTTCACATGATTTTACTGCTTTTTCAAATGCAAAATCTAAGAAAAAGTCTATGGTTCGAGAAGTATATACGCTTGAGGTTTCTGAAGAGGCAGGATTTGTACAAATTAGAGTAAGTGGTAACGGCTTCCTTCATAATATGGTGCGAAAAATTGTTGGAGCATTAATTGAAGTTGGATTAGGACAATTAGATGCTGAAGCAATTCCGAACATTTTAGAGGAAAAACAGCGCAATCAAATTAATTGTCTTGCTGAGGCAAGTGGTTTGTATTTGGAGAGTGTTGAGTTTTAATCAGTAAAAAATCGAGCTGTGTAGGCTCGATTTTTTTATGTTTTGCTGTTAAGAAGATTTCTCTTTCTTCATACGTATTTTCAAATTCCAAAAAGCAGCAAGCATAATAGCTGCAAAGGAGCCGAAAATTGTTCCTAATAGCTTTGCATAAGGAGAGCTGCTTACATCGGCATTAATGAATAACATCATACAGAGAATAGTAGGGAAAAAGTATAAGTATTGTATTAACTTTAATTTTTTATCATTACTCATATATATCGCCCCTTTCTAGCATGTTATATGTTTAGTTTAACACATTTTACCAATTTTTCTACGATTGGAGAAAGGTTCATTTCATATTTGTAAATGAAGTTTTTTAATTCGATATTGTAAGTTTTGTCTACTCAATCCTAAAAATTTTGCTGCTTGTGAGATATTACCATTATTCTCTTTAAGAATTTGAGTGATGTAGTTTTTTTCTATTTCTTCTATCGTGTGCTTTAAAGTTTTAGGTGTATCAGCATTGTAATTAGTTAGTGAAGGTTGCATATTGAATTCTTTTTTTATTCGTTCGCGAAAGTGAGTGGGTATATGAAACGCTGTAATGATATTTTCATCTTCTATTAAGTTCATTGAACCTTCAATTATATGTTCCAATTCTCGTACGTTTCCGGGCCAATCGTATACATAAAAGAATTCTCTTACATGTACATCTACATCCGTTACGCTGAGCCCGAATTGAATATTGTACTTTTCGATAAAGTGCTGAACAAGAGCTGGAATATCTTCTTTTCGTTCCCGTAAAGGTGGAAGACATAAAGTAACGACGCTTAATCGGTAATATAAATCTTCTCTTAACCGATTGTGTGCAATAGCTTCAAGAGGGTCTTCATTAATAGTTGCTATAATACGAACATCAATTTCTTTTTCTTGTGCGCCTCCGATTCTTCGTATTGTTTTTTCTTGTATAGCCCGTAGTAACTTAGCTTGAAGCGTTGGGCTTAATGAGTTGATTTCATCTAACAACAAAGTCCCACCATTTGCTTCTTCAAATAAACCAGATTTATCTATTGCTCCTGTAAAGGCACCTCGATTCGTACCAAATAATAAGCTTTCCATTAGGGTATCAGGTATAGCTGCACAATTTTGTGAAATAAACGGTTTTGTTGAACGCTGACTTTCATTATGTATACTTTGTGCAAATAGTTCTTTGCCAGTCCCTGTTTCTCCTACAAGAAGTATAGATGAGGATGTACGAATTACCCTCTTTCCTTCTGCAATGATTGATTGAATAGCTCCAGAATCACCAATTATGTGGTCAAAGGTGAATTTAGTATTTTGTTTTCGAGAAGGGCTCATTTTTATTGGTTGCTTTAAGTGACTAATCTCTTTTGAAATTTCAATAGCACCTTTAATTTTTCCATTTTCTATTATAGGGAAAGTATCGTTAATCGTCGTAATTTCTTGTCCTTTATTGTTAAAATACGTTTGTTTTATATTTTTTTTTGTTTTTCCAAATTTTAATGCCTCTATAAGAGTACTATTTTTATTTTCTTCAAATGCAAATACCTCTAAGGGACTTTTATATAGCACATCTAAGCGGTTCATTGATTCAATTTCCATCATTTTGCGGTTATAGATAATCGTTTTACTTTCCTCATTAATAATATGAATCCCGATATCGAGTTCATTGAGTAAAGCTTCATATAGCGCATTCATTTCAATAATTTGTTTAAAATTAATTTCTTCTGTATGCATGTATCATCTTCTCCTCGTTTCACCCTATGAAGACTGACTTTTTATAATTTTATTAAAATTCTCATAAAATCGCAAAATTTTTTTGCTATTTTCTTTCAAAACTTTTTAAATGATAGAAAAATTTTGCGGTTATGTAGATTTTTTTGTACGAAATCTTAATTTTTATATAGATATTGAGGTTGGTACGTATCTTGCATAAATAATAATTGAAATCTTTAAATGAAAGGAGTGGATGAATTAGAACTTTTCATAGGGTATGCGACATTTCAGTGCAAATTAATTAAGAGGAGGAATTTATTAAGTGAAGACGGTTATAGAAGGCGTGTATAGTCCTTGTTACGGGAAAGTAGAGAAATTATTTGTTACTGAAAGTTCTTACGTATATGAGTGGGAGAAATTAGCGTTAATTGAAACGATAGATAAACAGAAAGTAGAAATTAAGGTAGGCATCAGTGGTTATATCGAATCTTTAGAAGTGGTAGAAGGACAAGCTATCGCTGATCAAAAACTATTAATAACAGTAAGGGATGACCTTTTAATAACAGGTAGTGATTAATATAAGTGATATGTATTTTGCACTTTTTAATAATTAATTTTACGATGAAGAGTTTTAAAAGCGCTTACAATTAATGGGTTTTAAAAAATGAAAAGGGGGGATTTATGTGATGGATCAAAGCCAAGGATTAAAAAGGGAATTGAAAAGTCGGCACATATTTATGATTGCACTCGGAGGGGTTATTGGTACGGGTCTTTTTTTAGGATCTGGTTATACAATTCATGAAGCTGGACCTGGAGGAGCGATTATAGCGTATCTTGTTGGCGGGTTTGTTATGTATTTAACGATGCTCTGTCTAGGAGAGTTAGCGGTTGCAATGCCTGATGCAGGATCTTATCAAACGTATGCAACAAAGCACATTTCGCCTGCAGCGGGTTATGTAGTCGGCTGGATGTCGTGGCTAAACTGGTCTGCTACGATAGGCATTGAATTAATTGCAGTTAGTATTTTGATGAAACGCTGGTTTCCCGATGTACCGTCATGGATTTGGTGTGTAGTGTTCGCAGTACTGCTCTTTGCTATTAATGCGTTATCTTCAAGAAGTTTTGCGGAAGTTGAATTTTGGTTTGCAAGTATTAAAGTAATTACAATCATTGCATTTATTATTTTGGGCGGGGCAGCGATGTTCGGTTTTCTAGATATGAAAGGAAACGAACCAGCACCGATGTTTTCTAGTTTTACTGATTATGGAGGGTTGTTTCCAAATGGATTATCAGCAATTTTAATTACAATGATTGCAGTTAATTTTGCTTTCCAAGGAACAGAACTAGTTGGAATTGCAGCTGGTGAGAGTGAAAATCCAGAGAAAACGATCCCGAAGGCAATTAATAATACAGTTTGGCGCATACTCGTTTTCTTTGTACTATCTATTTTTATTCTTGCAGGACTATTTCCTTGGCAGCAAGCAGGCGTAATAGAAAGTCCATTTGTAGTCGTATTTGATAAAATTGGTATTCCTTATGCGGCTGATATTATAAATTTTGTTATTATTACAGCGGTATTATCGGTTGCGAATTCAGGATTATATGCAACTTCCCGTATGCTATGGTCTATGTCTAATCAAGGAATGATTAGCCCGATTTTTGGTAAGTTATCTAAAAACGGTGTTCCTATTTATGCGTTGATTGTAAGCACGATTGTAGGATGCCTCTCATTATTATCAGGTATTTATGCGGAAGATACAGTTTATTTATGGCTTCTTTCAATTGCAGGGTTCGGAGCAATATTAGTTTGGGCATCGATTGCTTTATCTAACTTATTAGCTAGAAGGACATACGTAAAGCAGGGCGGAGATATTAAGGATTTGAAATTTAAAACACCATTGTATCCATTTGTTCCACTTCTTGCGTTAGTATTAAATTTAACAGTAATTGTTGGCATGGCTTTTATTCCTGAACAAAGAATGGCTTTATATTGTGGTATTCCATTTATGATTGTTTGTTTACTGTTTTATCGCGCTACCAGAAATAAGAGAAGTAGCGTAGAACATATTGAAAAGACAAACACAACTGAATTAGAAAGTTTACCCCGCATTAACGGGCAGTAAAACTCCACTTCAAAATTCGGCTGGAGATAAACTGCCCGTAAACGCCCGATTGGTGAAGGCTAACAATCAGTGGGGGATGAACCTCCCCACTGATTATAGTTTCACTTTATAATAGTGAGTCATTTAGAGACTGTAAAATTGTAAACAGTCTCTTTTTTTGTGAAAATAAAGCTGGAAACATACTACGTATGCAAAGGGGAATTAGCGATGAATCCAGAAATTTCGCAGTTGTTAAAACAAATAGATTCAAGGAAAGAGGAATTGCTCGAACTTACAAAAACATTAATTCGTTTTGAAACACCAGCGCCACCAGCGAGAAATACAAATGAAGCACAAGAATTTGTTGCAGATTTTCTAAGAAAACGAAATTTTAGTATTGATAAATGGGATGTATATCCGAATGACCCGAACGTTGTTGGTGTAAAAAAAGGGACGGAAAGCGGGACATATAAAAGTCTTATTATTAATGGACATATGGATGTAGCTGAAGTGTCGATAGATGAGGCATGGGAAACAAATCCGTTTGAGCCGTTTATAAAAGACGACTGGTTAGTTGGAAGAGGCGCGGCAGATATGAAAGGTGGATTAGCTGGATCCTTATTTGCTATTCAGCTTTTAGAAGAAGCGGGAATTGAATTGCCGGGTGATCTAATATTTCAATCAGTAATTGGAGAAGAAGTAGGAGAAGCAGGAACACTTCAATGTTGTAAACGTGGTTATGATGCTGATTTTGCAGTCGTAGTGGATACGAGCAATTTACATATGCAAGGACAGGGGGGCGTAATTACTGGATGGATTACTGTGAAAAGCCCGCGAACGTTTCATGATGCAACACGTAGACAAATGATTCATGCCGGAGGACGTCTATTTGGAGCGAGTGCAATTGAAAAAATGATGAAAATTGTGCAAAGCTTACAAGAACTGGAGCGCCACTGGGCAGTCATGAAAACGTATGAAGGCTATCCATCGGGAACAACAACAATTAATCCAGCTGTTATTGAAGGTGGCCGGCATGCAGCGTTTATTGCTGATGAGTGCCGATTGTGGATAACAGTACACTTCTATCCAAACGAAACGCATGAACAAATAATAGAAGAAATAGAAGCGTATATAAGAAAAGTAGCAGCTGCTGATCCATGGTTAAGTGAAAATCCACCGCAATTTAAGTGGGGCGGAGAGTCGATGATTGTGGATCGTGGTGAAATTTTTCCTTCTTTAGAAGTAGATAGTGAACATGTAGCTGTAAAAACTCTTAGTGCGGTACATGAATCTATTTTATCTAAAAATGCAATTTTAGATATGTCTGCAACAGTAACGGATGGTGGGTGGTTTAGTGAATTTCATATCCCCGCCATTATTTATGGGCCAGGTACACTAGAAGAGGCCCATTCTGTAAATGAGAAAGTTGAAGTTGAACAGTTAATTGAATTTACAAAAGTAATAACGGCGTTCATATATGAATGGTGTCATACGAAAAAATAGATTTGTATATTGAAATCGTACGGGTCTGCAACTTGTACGATTTTTTAGTGAACTATTTCAGAGTTGAACTTAAACAACAGCTGAAATAGTTTTTTATCCCGCTATTCGCCGGGCAGTAAGCCCCCCACCTCAAAATTCAGGGAAAGCAAAGAAGTTAGGTGGGAGATCAACGGCCCATAAAAACCCGATTGGTGAAGGCTAATAATCAGTGGGGGATGAACAAAACCCCTACTGATTAAAGTTTTACTTTATTTTTCTATGTCTTTCGTTTTAGTTCAATTAATTTCTCTTTTGCTAATTCAACAGCAATTGCATCATCTAAATAGCCAATTGGAAAGAGATAGTCGGGGATAATGTCTGTCGATAAAATGAAATACAGTAATGCACCCCCAAGAATTGCACGTTCTTCTTTTGAAATGGTTTCATTACAAAATTGTTGATACATATCTGTTAATTGTTCAATGAAAGGGCCTGCACTATCAATCTGTTCTAACTTGCTTGAAAAACTTTCATGAATACGTTTTTCACCTTCTGTTGTTTGAGCATAGCGTTCATAAGTTTCAAGTTCTTGTTTTACGCGAGTTGTTGTGTAATCGAAGTCGAATAAGTTAGAGGATTGTAAAGTTTGCTGAATTGTATCAAGAGATGTATACATATCCGTCTTTTCTTTATTTATGTGAGGAGAATTAGGATACATTTCATCAAATAACAATTGAGGCGGAACTTGCAGACATTCTGCAAATTTTTGTAGATGTTTTTGTTTTGGTTGTTGTTTACCATTCATAATTCTTGAGATTGTTGCTGGATCAATATTTGTAAGTATTCCTAGTTGGCGCATGGATAAGGCACGTTCTTTTAAAAGCTTTTTGATTAATTTACCAAGACGATCGTTTGGGTTTTCTTTAGGCATAGTGAAGGCACCCCTTTTTATTGTTGAAAAAATGTTGAGCATTTATTACAAGTATATGAAACAGACAGGCACAGTTGCTCAACATTTTCATAATATGCATTGAGAAGTGAGAAAAAGGGGTGACTGTTTATGAGTACGGCAGGTATATTTTCAATTCTTTTAATCGGAATTGCTTCTAATTTAGATAATGCAGGTGTTGGGATTGCATATGGCATTCGTAAAATTCGTATTTCGTGGTTTAACAATTTTATCATCGCATTTTTTGGTTTTTTATTTACTTTATTAGCTGGTTTTTTGGGGAATTGGATTGCATTATTTATTTCAGAGTTTACAGCAAACCTGATTGGAGCAATTGTTTTAGGGATAATCGGAGTGTTTATTTTATGTCAGCCTTTCTTGAGTAAAAAGGACACCATAGAATCTAAAGATGGTAGTGTACTTTTGGGGATTTTACGTGATCCAGAAAAAGCAGATTTTGATGGATCGAAAACAATTAGTTTTTCTGAGGCTCTTGTTTTAGGGGTGGCATTATCTATTAATAATATTGCAGGTGGGTTTGATGCTGGAGTAACAAATTTGAATCTGTGGCTTACGGCATGTATTTCTGGGGTGTTTAGTTTCATTTGTATTAGTGGCTTTTCATATATAGGAAAACGATTTTTAGCGGAATACTTAGGGAAATGGGCGACGGTAATTGCAGGCGTATTATTAATTCTTATTGGGATAGATCAGTTGTTGTAAACATAGAAAGGCAATGTTCGAGCATTTCCTCGGAAATACTTGAATAAATTTCATATATCGACATCGGATATTTATTTCTTAATAAACATAAAAAGCACCTACAAAGGTGCTTTTTAGCGTATATCTTCAATTAATTGTTCCGATTCCTCGTGCATACTATATTCACTTAAAACTTGGATACAAAGCCATTTTAGTTCCTCAATACTATGCTCAAGTTCTTCAGGGAGTACATGATGAATATCTTCGAGTCCCATTCCGAAATGTATAAGCTCTAGTACTTGATCATCGATGTTTCGATCCATTAATAGTTCAAGTACTTCTAAATTGAATATGTATCGGTGAGCTTCGTCGAGTGAAACAACTTTTAGCTTTAAGCTTTCTACAATACTCAATATAAAAAGAACAATTGTTTTTTCAAGAACAGGTTGTTTCGCCATTTGAAATATTAGTTTCATCTTTTACACCTCCACATATAGCGCTAGGTTGTACTATACTATTCAGGAGGGGGGAGCAAATATGCATAATAAAGAGAAACTTTCAGTACTGTTTTTGTAAGGATATTGATGACCAGTAACAATGAATTTTCCGTAAAAAAATCCTGCTATATTAGCAGGATACCGCCCAATTAAAAAATGCTCCAACCTTCTTGAGCAGAAAGAAGTTCAAGAATTTTAAAACCAGCGATACTATTTCCGTTTGCATCTAAAGCTGGCCCGAAAATGCCGATACCCAACTCGCCTTTTACGCAACCGAAAATACCACCAGCTACACCGCTTTTTGCAGGGATACCAACACGAATTGCAAATTCACCAGATTCGTTATACATACCGCATGTAACCATAAATGTTTTACAGATTTTCGTAATATGTTTAGGGATAATTTGTTTTTTCTTATATGGATCATATCCGTCCATTGCAAAAATTAAACCAATACGTGCTAAATCAATACAGTTTACTTCAACTGCACATTGACGAGTGTATAAATCCATAAGTTCCTCAATATCACAATCGATAATTCCATTTTGTTTCATATAGTAACAAAGTGAACGATTTAAGTAAGCCGTCTCTAATTCTGAATTGGCAACTTTAGAAGAATAATTAATAGTAGGATTATCTGTTATTTCCCGTACAAAATGAAGGATACGCTCCATTTTTTCTTCGTTATCTTGTCCTGCTAACATGCTTGTGATAGCTAATGCTCCCGCATTAATCATTGGATTAAGAGGTTTAGATGGGCTTGTCGTTTCTAACTTAATAATAGAATTGAATGGGTCACCAGTTGGTTCCATTCCAACTTTAGAAAATACATATTCTTCACCGCGATCTAAAAGTGCAAGTGCAAGTGTAATTACTTTGGAAATACTTTGAAGAGTAAATAATGTCTGTGAGTTACCAGCATGGATATATTCTGTTTCTTTATGGAAAATGGCAATCCCTAAATCGTCTGGATTTGCATTTCCTAGTTCGGGGATATAAGTAGCAAGTTTTCCTTTTTTCGTATATGGTTTTACTTGTTCTAACAACTGTTGTAAGTTGTTTGTTTCAATGCACTGCATAGTACCACCGCTCCTATTTCGAATTAACTAAGTTTACTTTTCCCGATATGCTCGGAAATAAATAATAACATGAAAAAGTGGAATGATAAAACGAAAGTTACATGTTCTATAGTGGGTCTTTAGTTTAGATTATTCTGTAATAAAAGAGGAGAATTCCCCTTTTATATAACAGTTTGGAAATAGAAAACTTATCCATAAAAAGTTCGGAAATAAAAACTACACATCTATACAACTATATGTTATTATGGTTATGTAAATAGAAAGCGTTTTCTAAAGCGTACTTATAATGATAACGATTTCATAAATTTGATAGGGGGAATTAAAATGTTGCAGTTTTTACAACGTATTGGTAAAGCGCTAATGCTTCCAATTGCCGTACTACCAGCAGCAGGATTATTGCTTCGTTTAGGGCAACCAGATGTATTTGATATTCCTGTTATGGCACAGGCCGGCGCAGCGGTTTTTGATAATTTAGCACTTATTTTTGCAATTGGTATTGCAATCGGTCTTTCAGTTGATGGTAGTGGTGCAGCAGGTCTTGCAGGTGCAATTGGTTATCTGGTTATGAAAAACAGTATTGATGCACTTAGTAAGGGATATTCTACTGTAGAATTACAAGATAAATTAGGTAAAGTTCAAGATTTAATAGGTAATAGCGCAAATATAGATCCATCTAAGCTGGCAGATACAATGACACAAGTATCTAAGGCCGCCGAATTATCGACTAAAGTGGATATGAAAGTTTTAGGTGGTATTATTGTCGGCGTTATAGCAGGATTCCTTTATAATAAATTCCATAAGATTAAACTTCCAGAATGGTTAGGTTTCTTTGCTGGAAAACGTTTCGTTCCGATTGTTACATCGGTTGTGATGCTAATATTAGGAATTCTATTCGCACAAATTTGGCCAGCAATTCAAAATGGCATCGATGCATTGGCTCATGGAATTGTTAATTTAGGTGCAGTTGGTTCAGGTCTATTTGGTTTATTAAACCGTCTATTAATTCCAATTGGCTTACACCATGTAATGAACACATACTTCTGGTTCGTATTTGGTGACTTTACAAATGCAGCAGGTAACGTTGTAAATGGTGATATTGCTCGCTTCCTTGCAGGGGATAAGACAGCAGGTATGTTTATGACTGGTTTCTTCCCAGTTATGATGTTCGGTTTACCAGCAGCATGTTTCGCAATGATTGCAGCTGCTAAACCAGAAAAACGTAAAATGGTTACAGGTATGTTAGGTGGCCTAGCATTGACTTCATTCTTAACTGGTATTACAGAACCAATTGAATTCTCATTCATGTTCCTATCACCAGTATTATATGGTATTCATGCCGTGTTAACAGGTATTTCTTTATTCGTAACAACATCACTTGGCATTCACGATGGTTTCACATTTAGTGCCGGTGCAATTGATTACTTCTTAAACTTTGGTATTGCAACGAAACCAGTATTGCTAGCGGGAATCGGTTTAATTTACGCAGTAATTTACTTTGTAGTATTCTACTTCTTAATTAAGAAGTTTGACTTGAAAACTCCTGGTCGTGAAGATGAAGATGAGTTAGCTGAAGAGGGTGATGCACCAGTTGCAGGTTCAATTGGTGAAACTTACGTAGCAGCTTTAGGTGGAAAAGACAACTTAACAGTTATTGATAACTGTGCAACACGTCTACGCTTACAAGTGAAAGATGCTAGTCAAGTAAACGAAGCTGCATTAAAACGTGCGGGTGCGAAAGGTGTTATGAAATTAAGTAACACAAGTGTACAAGTTATCGTAGGTACAAATGTTGAATCTGTTGCCGATGATATGAAAAAACACGTATAAATAATTAAATAAGAGGATATCCAAAAAGACTGATAATATCAGTTTTTAGAGGATATCCTCTTTTTTTATGTTAAAAATTTAACGGGAATCTTACTTTTGTAAATTTTCTTTTTCTTTTTTGTACATATAGGTTGGTTATATGTACAGTGCGTGATAAAGTAGTGATGTTATAGAATAGATTATCCAAAATATAGGTGGAAATTAAAAGTAAATTATCGGTAAATAAGGGGAAAAAGGCAATCATGGATCAGGAAAAAAATAATGCAAATGGGAAAGCACGTCGGCCGATTGTATACATAAAAAGAACAATCATTCTCGTCTTACTATTATCACTTGTATATTTCATGTATACAAAAATTGTTGCGCTTAATAAGAAAGAGGAAACTTTAAAAGCGGCAGCAGAAATGAAAAAACAAGAAGAGCTAAAAAAGAAAGAAGAAGAAAAAAAGAAGCAAGAAGCACAAAAACAAAAAGAGCAGGAAGAACAAGTGAAGCAAGCGCAAGCTGTGGAGAAGCCTGCTGAGGGACCACCTCAAGAAATTAATGAAAATGCTCAATTGGATCAATATTTACAGAGCATGGGATTTAGTGGAACAGCTGTTATTGTGAAGAATGGGAAAGTTCTTGTGAATAAAGGATACGGCATGGCTAATAAAGAGAATCAAGTGCCGAATAATTCAGAGACGACTTTTTATATTGGTTCTATTTCAAAAGCGTTTGTAGCGACTGCTATTATGCAATTAAAAGATCAAAATAAGTTACAAGTAGAGGATACAGTTACAAAGTATATTCCAGACTTTCCTCAAGGTAATAGCATACAGTTAAAACATCTATTAACACATACATCAGGAATTCCAGAGTATGAGCAGGGGACAGAGGATATTTCTCATGAAGAATTGATCAAACGAATAGGAAAGCAAAAGCGTATTGGGAGTCCGGGAGAGAAATGGAAGTATTCTGATTCAAACTATTCTATACTTGCTTACATTGCTGAGAAGGTAAGTGGACAGTCGCTCGAAGAATATATAAAACAGCATATTTTTGCGACCGCGGGTATGAAACATTCTGGTTTTGGTACAGCGTTGGAACAAACAAGATTCCCATCAACGGGTTATAAAATAGTGAATAACAATATGACAACACCTAATATTCCGAGCATGTCACAACTATATGGTTGTGGTGATATATATACGAGCGCACATGATTTATATTTATTTAATGAAGCACTCTTCTCTGGAAAATTAATTTCAAAAGAGAGTTATAATCAAATGTTTACTGCTGTGAAAAAAGATTACGGATTTGGCTGGTATGTAGATCCAGGAAGCTATTCAAATCATGGTGTAATGCCAGGTTGGAATTGTTTAAATGGTTTTAGTAAAAATGGTAGTGTATATGTTGTTTTATTATCTAACATTCAAAATAACATTAAATCATTTGGTAAAGTGAATAACGATATTTATACGATGTTACGAAATATTGAAGTGTAAATGACTGTCTTTTTTGGATAGTCTTTTTTTCTTGAGGAAGTGTATGTGCAATGGGATAATGAAATAAAGTGAAACTTTAATCAGTGGGGGTTTTCTTCATCCCCCACTGATTATTAGCCTTCACCAATCGGGCTTTTACGGACAGTCGATCACCGACCTAACTTCTTTGCTTTCGCCGAATTTTGAAGTGTGGGTCTTACTGCCCGGCAAATAGCGGGATAAATGGAAAAGGGGACGGGATATGAGTATACATAAGCATCACGCACGTAATGCGAAACGTATTTTTTTTGTATCTGTCATTGTATGGATTATCGTTGCAATTGGATTAGTGATGGAATATAAAAAAGGGATGCTATTCACTTCAGAGAAAGACAATCTGCAATTAATAGGTATTTTACTACCAGCAATTGGATTATTAATATATAGCTTTATAGAAAAACGAAGATCAAAAATACTTAAACAGGAAAATTATAATATAGAGACTTCTGAATTACTTGAGCAACAAAAATTTGTTGTTCGGAAAGAGGTAGGGATATTTCAAGTAATAACGTACTTTGGATTAGAAGGAAATACAGTAGGTTTTTTAAAAGAAGAGTATGATTTTGTTATTCAAAGTGTATGGCAAGCTGTACTCTCTTTTCTTTTTAAGGGACTACATAAGCAACAATTTTATTTATATAATCACTCAGGAGAAAGATTGTTGCGTGTTCAAAAGAATATGGGAGTACGCAACTTCTATATTTTTTCGAATATGGATGGAAAGAAAATTGGGGAGTTGAAACAAGTACTAAGTTTAACAAAATGGGAATGGATCTTTTTAGGGGTGGATGGTAAAGAATTTGGTAAAGTGACTGGGGACCTTTCAGCAACAATGCAGAAAATAGACTGGCGAGATGGCACGCATATTGATGTGAAAGAAGATGGTATTCCGTTAGAAGCTGTTAAGTATTTTTCGGCAAGCGGTGGTTCTCTTGTTACAGCTTCTATCAGTGAACAGGCAGAATTACCACGAGCGGTTTATTACAGTACAGCTGCCATTGTTACAATTAAAAATTAAAATACTTATAAAGATAGATGGGATACCGTCTATCTTTTTTATTTAGTTAAAAATTCTTGTTTCTTTGAAAAATGTATGTCTTACCTATCACATAAAAAGCCTGCTTTGTATACATTAAGATGTATGAATGTATTTTTTATATTTTAAAAATAAATAGGAGGAGAAGTGTATGTGTCTGTTCAGAAAATATTGGCATAAATTATCCCGACTGTTTAATAGACAATTAGGTTATTTTTTAGATGACAAGTTACTGCCTGCTGTGGAACGACTTTTATTTTCGCAAAATTTTGCGAGATTTATTCAAAGAAATTCTAAGCAAGCTACAGAAGAATTTATTAAATCAAGTCAATTTCAATCGATTATTTGTAACATTTTAAAAGAATGTAATACATCACCGTTTAAAGAAATTGCAAAGCAATATTTAGGTAAAAACGTCGAAATTACTGTGACGGTTGGGCAGTTAACAGGTGTTATTGTAGCAGTTGGCGACGATTTCTTAATACTGCAAGAAGGAATAGGAACTGAAGTTTTATTACCATTTACAAGTATTATATCAATTAAAGAAGTGTAAGAAAGGAGAGTTATATATGTTATTTACTGATGAACTGCGTAACCATGTTGGTGAGTTAGTGCAAGTTGTGACAGCTGTAGAAATTGTTGCAGGCATTCTTTTATCTGTGACAGACGGGGCAGTAAGTGTTCGTACTTCTCCTTCCTATGGACCACCGGAAGATGTAATTGTGCGTACTCCTATTATTGCCTATGTTCGCTTGGAAGGGTAAGCGTGATACAAGTATGAGAGTATCAGTTGTTATTCCGGCGCATAATGAAGCAAGTACGTTATCTCAAGTTTTAGTAGAAGTGGAGAAGCTGAAGCCGTATGAAATTATCGTAGTAGATAATGGATCGACAGATGGGACGAAAGAAATAGCAATACAACATCATTGTCATGTGATTTATTATAAACATTCTCTTGGCAATGATGTGGGACGGGCAATTGGAGCAAGAGAAGCAAAAGGTGAAATTGTCTTGTTTTTAGATGGTGACATTGTTATTGAGAGTAAAGAGTTACAATGTTTCGTGAAAGGGATTCGGCAGGGGCACCAAATTGTTGTGAATAATTTAACATGGTCGGTTTATTTAAAGATGAGACCACATTATACGACAGTTGGAAAATTCATGCTGAATCGCTATTTGAATAAAAAGGAGCTTGTTGTTGGATCTTTAATCGCAATTCCACATGCGATGAGTAGGGAAGTTATTGAGAAACTTGGGTGGTGGAATTTAGCAGATCCAGCATTATTTCAAGCGATGGCGATGTCTAGAGGAGTAGATATTGTCGATATGGCTTCGGTCGATGTAATTCATACAAATAAGGTTCGTCCTGTGCATACGGGAACATCACCTGGTTCTCCTTATCCGAAAGCGACTAGTCGTATTATGGGTGATCATTTACGTGCTTTGCAATATGTAATTGAAATATATGGTAAACGCGGTGGTTTTTCGGAAGGAAACAGAGATAGAGAGTTTATAGGGAAATATAAACCAGCTGTATTAAAGAAGGAAAAAGCGAAATATAGTGCGATTATACCAGTGTCAGAAGAAAAGATGACTATAAAATCTGTTATACAAGAAGTGAAAAAAGCAGGAGTAGATGAAATTATTGTTGTTGCGAATGGAGCGGATATCGAGACTATTAAACAGGCACAGCTAGAGAATGTTATTGTTGTTGAATTCGGGGAGGCGCTTGGACATAATGTAGCGCGAGCGATAGGAGCCATGCATGCTACAGCTGATATTTGTTTATTTGTTGATGGTGATTTTGCTATTCCGGCAAAAAAACTAACTCCCTTTTTGCATGCTATTGAAGATGGGAGTGATATGGCATTAAATGATTTGCAATGTTTATTAGATATGTTTCATCCCGCGGATCCAATTAGTATGGGAAAATACTTTGTAAATTTAGTAGCGAAACGACCAGATTTATGGAATAACTCACTAACGGCAGTGCCACATGCTATGCATAAGAAGGTAATAGATAAAATTGGATATTACTCTCTCATTATCCCGCCATTAGCTCAAATGAAAGCTATTTTGGAGGGATTCTCTATTACAGCAGTACAATTTGTAGATGTTATAAAAACAAATCGAGTACGCCCAGAGCAACATGGATTTGTTAATGGACGTATTCCAGCATTTGACCGTATTTTCGGTGATCAACTTGAGGCGATTGCTTATCTATTACAATATACAGACGAACGCGGGAGTTTTACAGATGGAGAACGGGATAGAGATATTATTCAACAATTGAGAAAGGAAGAAAAGAATACAGATGAATGCTAGTAGTAAAGTAGCTATTATTGGATTAGGGTATGTTGGTCTTCCTTTAGCGGTCCATTTCGCAGAAAGAGGACATACAGTACTTGGACTAGATAAAGATACTAGGAAAATAGAATCGATTATAAAAGGAGAAAGTTATATTCCAGATGTTTCTTCTAAAGAGTTACAAAGTTTATTAACTAAAAAAAGCTTACTAGTAAATACACCAGATAAAGGTGTTACTGAGTTCCAAAAGAGTGATTATGTTATTGTTACTGTCCCGACTCCAATTAATGAGCAAAGAGAACCGGATTTAAGTGCTCTCATTTCAGCTTCGCATTATATACAACAAAACCTTCAAAAAGGACAAACCTTCATTTTTGAAAGCTCCACATATCCAGGTACACTTGAGGAAGTTATCATTCCTATTATTTCTCAAACTGGTAAAAAGGTAGGAGTGGATTATTATATTGGTTATTCACCGGAGAGAATTGATCCGGCAAATAGTCAATATTCAGTTCAATCGATTCCAAAGGTTATTAGTGGACAAACAGAACAATGTAAACAAAAGGTACAGGATTTGTATAGCACTATCTTCGATGTAGTTGTTCCTGTTAGTTCTCCAAAAGTAGCGGAGATGTGTAAGCTATTTGAAAATATTCAGCGCTTAGTTAACATTTCGTTAGTAAATGAGTTAAATATGCTATGTGAAAGTTTGAATATTAATTTTTATGAGGCGCTTGAAGCTGCATCTACAAAACCGTTTGGATTTACTCCGTATTGGCCAGGACCAGGAATAGGAGGACATTGTATTCCTGTAGATCCTTTATATTTTCAATGGAGAATAAAGAAAAATGGGGCTATTAGTCAATTAATTGAGGCGGCACATGTAATTAATGAAGAAATGCCAGAGAAAATAGTCGGAAAGGTAAAAGGCATGGTGCAATCACCCGCAACGGTTTTAATTGTAGGGATTGCGTATAAGAAAGATGTAAATGATTTGAGAGAATCACCAGCATTGCCAATTATTCAATTACTAATAAAAGAAGGATACGAGATAGAATACCATGATCCATATATTTCTTCTGCGGAAATTGGAGATAGGGTGTATCAATCTGTTTCCTTGGATGAACAAAAGGTTAAACAAGCAGATTGTATATTAATTTTAACTGATCACTCTAATATCGATTGGGAGCTTTTTAAAAGAATAAAGCGAGTAATCGATACACGTGGAATTATAAAGAAGGTGAGTGCATGAGTAAGAAATGTTTAATTACAGGTGGAGCAGGATTTATTGGATCACATCTAGCTGAAGAATTAGTGAAAAGAGGTTATGGAGTCACAATTGTGGATAACTTCTATAAAGGGAAAAATAAATATCATAATGAGTTAATGAAAGAGATTCCA
The DNA here is from genome assembly GCF_038050415.1 of Bacillus sp. FSL M7-1020. Taxonomy (NCBI): domain Bacteria; kingdom Bacillati; phylum Bacillota; class Bacilli; order Caryophanales; family Bacillaceae; genus Bacillus; species Bacillus sp. FSL M7-1020. The sequence goes on from NZ_JBBOTW010000001.1 coordinate 339,101, forward strand.
GTTATTCCAATCAGTGTTTTAGACAAAAAGGCAATCGATGAATTAGTAAATCAACACGAGGTAGTATTCCATTTGGCAGCAATATTAGGTGTTAAAACGACAATGGAAAAAAGTATAGAACTCATTGAAACAAATTTTGATGGAACGAGAAACATTTTACAAGCAGCATTAAAAGGCAAGAAAAAAGTAGTCTTTGCGTCTACTTCAGAAGTATATGGTAAGGGCAAGCCACCTTTCTCTGAAGAAGGAGATCGATTATACGGGGCAACTTCTAAAATACGCTGGAGTTATGCAGTTTGTAAAACGTTAGAAGAGACATTATGTTTAGGATACGCATTAGAAGGTTTGCCGGTAACGATTGTTCGTTATTTTAATATTTATGGTCCAAGAGCGAAAGATGGTCCGTATGCAGGGGTAATCCCACGATTTATCCGGGCGGCTTTGCAAGGTGAAGACATTCTCGTATATGGCGATGGAAAGCAGACACGTTGCTTTACGTACGTAAGTGATGCAGTAGAGGCAACGATTCGAGCAATGGATGAGAATGTAAATGGTGAGATTATTAATATAGGTTCTGAGAATGAAAAAAATATTAAAGAAGTAGCAGAAGTAATCAAAAAACTAACAAATTCTTCTTCAAAAATTGTACAAGTTCCTTTTGAAAAAGTATATCCACATGGTTTTGAGGAAATTCCAAATAGAAGACCAGACGTAACAAAATTAAGAGAACTTGTTCAATTTCAAGCGACAATAACGTGGGAACAAGGATTGAAAGAAACTATTAAATGGTTTCGTGAAGAAAACAATGGCTAAGTCATTATCGGTTATTATTCCCGTATGTAATGAAGTGGATACGATTTCAGACGTGATTAAATCGGTAAAGCCATTCAATCCAGTAGAGATTATTGTAGTAGCTAATGGTTGTAATGATGGTACAGAAGGGGTTGCTGAGAGTTTAGGATGTAGAGTAATTCAGAATAAAGAGTCACTTGGTAACGACGTTGGCCGCGCAGTTGGTGCAAAACATGCGATAGGTGATGTATTACTGTTTATAGATGGAGATTTCGCTATTCAAACTTCAAAATTGCAATTATTTCTTAATCCGATTTTACATGATCAGGCTGACATCGTTTTAAATAATTTGGATGCATTATTTTTAAAAAAACAAAAACCACATTCCGTTACAGTATGGCGCCAAATATTAAATGCAATGTTAGAGCGCGAAGAATTAAAAATTGATTCTTTATTATCTGTACCTCATGCGTTGACGAAAGAAGTCGTTCAAAGTATTGGATATGAATGTTTTGTTAATCCTATTGTAGCTCATTTACGCTTAGCACAAAGTAAATGGAAAATTAGTCGTCATTGTGCAATTGACGTCATTACGCCGAATAAATTTCGGCCACTCGAGCATGCAGCATATGGCACAGATCTTGCACAAGCTGAAAAACGAATGATAGGTGACCATATAGAAGCTGTAGCGGAGCGGATAATAGGCAGCGATGAGCGTGGAGGATATTATGATGGAAATCGGAAAAGAGAGAGTGTCTATCATACTTTAAATTTTGAAGATTTTTATCAAGGGTGGGGCGTTACATCTAATTTGTATAAAGGAAAGCAATTATCGGTAATTATTCCTGTACAAGATGAAGAGAAAACAATTGGAAACGTTATAGAGGAGCTTCGTAAAATTGAACCTTTTGAAATCATCGTTGTTGTAAATGGTTCGTCAGATAAAACGGCAACAATTGCAAAAGAAAAAGGAGCAACAACAATTATATATAAAGAAGCACTCGGAAACGATGTGGGGCGTTCGCTTGGAACTTATTTTGCAAAAGGAGAAATTGTGTTATTTATAGACGGTGATTTTGTTATTCCAGCTAGTGAGCTATATCCTTTTGCAAAAGCTATTGCAGATGGGCAAGATGTCGCATTAAATGATCTAAATCATTATTTAGATTTAAGAGTACCACTTCATCTCGTAACTGCATTTAAATATGCGTTAAATTTAGCTTGTGATAGAAAAGATTTAGGAGTAGGCTCTCTTATTGCCGTACCTAATGCATTTAGTAAGACGTGTTTGAAAGCAATAGGATATAGATCTTTACTGTCACCTTGTGTAGCGCAAGTGAAAGCTGTTCTTTCAGGATTCGAAATTGCATGTGTCAGTCGTGTTGAGGTTGATAAAATGAACCGTATTCGTCCCAGTGAACATTTTGCAAAAATAGGACATCCTCCAGCTGTACTTCGAATTATTGGTGATCATATGGAAGGATTAGAGCAATTAATTGCATTAAAGGGCAGTCGGGGTGGATTCTATGATGGAAATAGAAAAAGAGATGTTTTATAGGTAACAAAAAAAGTGTACAACATATGTACACTTTTTTGTTCCGTTATAAAAACTATAACAGATTAGGAGATAAGAGTATTACAGCTCTACAATGGGTATTGTTCTTATATTACAAAATAGGACTCGTATATAAGGATACCCAAAAAATACAATTAAAGAAAGGGTTAATTATAAAGACTTTTGAGTGAAGTTAACACTATGCATACAGTAGTTTGCTCAATATTTCACAAACATGTCACAACTATTTCGTTCACTTTCGCAAAAAAGTAGTATTCTAAGTGTGTAAGCTGTTATATAAAAAATCTTATTCCTGTACTAATCAAAAATGGAGGAGATTAGGATGACTCAAATATTAGAAAATGTAAAAAACGCATGGGAAAACTTTAAAGGTGAAAAATGGAAAGCAGAGATTGATGTTCGCGATTTCATTTTAAATAATGTAAACGTTTTCGAAGGGGACGAATCTTTCTTAGCGGGAGCAACTGAAGCAACGAAAACACTTTGGGATCAAGTAATGGATTTAACAACAAAAGAACGTGAAAACGGTGGCGTTCTTGATATGGATACAAAAATTGTTTCTTCTATTACATCACATGAACCAGGATATTTAAATAAAGATATTGAAAAAGTAGTCGGTTTCCAAACTGATAAGCCATTTAAACGTTCATTACAACCATATGGTGGTATTCGTATGGCGGAACAAGCTTGTGAATCTTATGGATACGAAATGGATAAAGAACTTAGTAAGATTTTCAGAGACTGGCGTAAAACTCATAATCAAGGTGTATTTGATGCATATACACCAGAAATGAAAGCGGCTCGTAAATCAGGTGTTATTACTGGTCTTCCAGATGCATATGGACGTGGACGTATTATCGGTGATTACCGCCGAGTAGCGCTATATGGTATAGATCATTTAATTGAAGCGAAAAAAGCTGATTTTAATTTAACTGGTGGTGTAATGAGCGAAGAGACGATGCGTTTACGCGAAGAGTTATCTGAGCAAATGCGTGCACTTCAAGAATTAAAACAAATGGCTTCTTCTCATGGTTTTGATATTTCTAAACCAGCAACAAATACACAAGAAGCTTTCCAATGGTTATACTTCGCATATCTTGCAGCGATTAAAGAGCAAAACGGAGCTGCAATGAGTCTTGGACGTACTTCTACATTCTTAGATATTTACATTGAAAGAGATTTAGAAAATGGTACTTTAACAGAAGAAGAAGTACAAGAAATCGTGGATCACTTCATTATGAAATTACGTCTTGTGAAATTCGCAAGAACACCTGATTATAATGAATTATTCTCTGGTGACCCAACTTGGGTAACTGAATCTATCGGTGGTATGGCTTTAGATGGTCGTCCATTAGTAACAAAGAACTCATTCCGTTTCTTGCATACATTAGATAATTTAGGACCAGCTCCAGAACCAAACTTAACAGTTCTTTGGTCTAAACAATTACCAGAGAACTTTAAAAACTACTGTGCAAAAATGTCTATTAAAACATCAGCAATTCAATATGAAAATGATGACATTATGCGTGCTGACTACGGTGATGACTACGGTATTGCTTGTTGTGTATCTGCAATGAGAATCGGTAAACAAATGCAGTTCTTCGGCGCACGTGCAAACTTAGCGAAAGCATTACTATATGCGATTAACGGCGGTAAAGATGAAAAATCTAAAGCTCAAGTTGGCCCTGAGTACGCACAAATTACTTCTGAAGTATTAGATTATGAAGAAGTTATGCATAAGTTTGATATGACAATGGAATGGTTAGCAGGTCTATATTTAAATACATTAAACGTTATCCACTATATGCACGATAAATATAGCTACGAGCGTATTGAAATGGCGCTTCATGATACAAATGTTCTTCGTACAATGGCGACAGGTATCGCAGGATTGTCTGTAGTAGCAGACTCATTAAGTGCAATTAAATACGGAAAAGTAAAACCAATTCGTGATGAAAATGGTATTGCAGTTGACTTTGAAATTGAAGGTGATTTCCCTAAATATGGTAACAATGATGATCGTGTAGATGAAATCGCAGTAAATCTTGTGAAAACATTTATGAATAAACTTCGTAAGCATAAAACATACAGAAATTCTGTTCATACAATGTCAATCTTAACAATTACATCTAACGTCGTATACGGTAAGAAAACTGGTAATACTCCAGATGGCCGTCGTACTGGAGAACCATTTGCACCGGGCGCAAACCCAATGCATGGTCGTGATACAAAAGGTGCATTAGCATCACTATTATCTGTAGCTAAATTACCATATGAAGATGCACAAGATGGTATTTCCAATACATTCTCTATTATTCCAAAAGCACTTGGTAAAGAAGATGATATACAAGTACGCAACTTAGTATCTATGCTTGATGGTTATGCAATAAAAGAAGGACATCACTTAAATATTAACGTATTTAATCGTGAAACATTAATGGATGCAATGGAGCACCCTGAAAAATATCCACAATTAACAATTCGTGTATCTGGTTACGCTGTTAACTTTATTAAATTAACTCGTGAACAACAAATTGATGTAATTAACCGTACAATGCATGAAAGCATGTAAGTGAAAAAAGTGTCCCTCCGCTTTTAATATGTAGTGGAGGGAGGCTGTTTCAATAAAGGAGGAAGTAACATGGTAAAAGGAAGAATACATTCTGTAGAGTCTTGTGGTACTGTTGATGGCCCAGGGATTCGTTATGTCATATTTACACAAGGGTGTTTATTACGTTGTCAATATTGCCATAATGCTGATACGTGGGAGATCGGTAAAGGAAAAGAAATAACAGTTGAAGAAGTAATGCAGGATGTGACATGTTACCTTCCATTTATTGAAGCTTCTGGAGGCGGTATAACAGTTAGTGGTGGAGAACCATTATTACAGTTAGATTTCTTAATTGAATTATTTAAGAAATGTAAGGAAGTTGGAATTCATACAACAATTGATTCTTCTGGAGGTTGTTATTCTGAAGAGCCAGAATTCCAGCAAAAGTTGGATAAATTAATGGATTATACAGATTTAGTTTTATTGGATTTGAAACATATTGATTCAAAGAAACATCGTAAATTAACAGGGAAATCAAATGAACATATTTTACAATTTGCTCGTTATTTATCGGATAAGAATAAACCGATTTGGGTACGACATGTATTAGTTCCAGGTGTTACTGATAATGAAGAGGATCTGCAAAAATTATCTAGCTTTATTCAAAGTCTGTCTAATGTTCAGAAAGTTGAAGTGCTACCATATCATAAGCTTGGTGTATATAAATGGGAGGCGCTTGGGCATAAATATCCACTCGCAAATGTAGAACCACCTACGGAAAAAAATGTAGAACAAGCGAGACATATTTTAAAAGCAGTCTAATCCAAATATTGGATTAGACTTTTTGCTTTCTTTACAATAAAACCTAGAGTATATATATAGAAAAGAGTATACTGAAAAAAGAATATCCATATTTTTGTAAGGAATAAGTGGAGAAATTTACATAATTGTAAAGGGAAATCAAAATAGTAAAAAGAATTAAGAAGTAAAAGAGTGAGTATCATGGAATAGAGAACATTTGTAAGTTATTGCGAAAGCTCTTATAGGAAAGTATAATGTAAAGATATGAGCACGGATAGGATTAAGGGGTCAATCTTATATGCTTTGCATATCCACGACAGGTACATAGCTAACAGGGGAATATTGGAATCCAAGTATGTAATGTTTAAGGAAAATGTTTTTCCTATTGTCGTATATGCAATATGGAGAAACAAAAAGCTAGGAGTGGATTTGTTTGATAAAAAACCCCAAGGTTTTAATTTTAACTGCACATTACGGTAATGGTCATGTGCAAGTAGCGAAAACATTAGAACAAACATTTCGCCAAAAAGGAATTGAAAATGTAATTGTATGCGACTTGTTTGGAGAATCACATCCATTTATAACTGACATTACAAAATATTTATATTTAAAAAGTTATACAATAGGAAAAGAATTATATCGTTTGTTTTATTACGGGGTAGAAAAAATTTATGATAAAAAAATAGCATCTTGGTACGCAAATTTTGGAAGGAAACGTTTGAAATCACTTTTACAAGTGGAGAAACCGGATATCGTTATTAATACCTTTCCAATCATAGCTGTACCTGAGTTGAAAAAGCAAACAGGTATTTCAATCCCTGTTTATAATGTGTTGACGGATTTTTGTGTGCATAAAATATGGATTCATCGTGAAGTAGATCGTTATTTTGTAGCAACTGATCACGTGAAAAAGGTGATGGTTGATATTGGTGTACCTGCGGAACAAATTGTTGAAACTGGAATTCCAATTCGTAATAGTTTTGAGCTAAAGATAAATCAAGACATTATATATAATAAGTATCAGTTATGTAAGAATAAAAAGATTTTACTAATTGTAGCAGGTGCTCATGGGGTACTAGGAAGTGTAAAAGAACTATGCCAGTCATTTATGGCCGTACCTAATTTACAAGTAGTTGTCGTTTGCGGAAAAAATGAAGCTTTAAAACAGGATTTATTAGGATTACAGGAACAAAATTCGGATGCTTTAAAAGTATTTGGTTATGTTGAAAACATTGATGAGTTATTCCGTGTTACTTCTTGTATGATTACGAAGCCAGGTGGTATTACATTAAGCGAAGCAGCAGCATTACAAGTACCTGTCATTTTATATAAGCCTGTCCCAGGACAAGAAAATGAAAATGCGTTGTATTTTGAAAAAAAAGGAGCTGCAGTTGTAATCCGTGATGACAGTGAGGTTTTTGCAAAAACAGAGGCGTTATTACAAGATGATATGAAGCTTCTCCAAATGAAAGAAGCAATGAAAAATATTTATCGTCCTGAACCGGCATGTCATATCGTGGATACAATTTTGGAAGAAAATCATGCAGAGCCGAATCATATACCTATGAAATCACCTGCTCTTGCAGAATCATTTACTTAATATGTAACCCTCTTTTATATGTTTAAAGAGGGTTCCTTTTATTGTAAAGATTCCTTTATCCGGCTATTTGAGGGAAGTAAGACTCCCATCTTGAAATTGGGCGAATGCGAGGACGTTAGGTGGGAGATAGCTTCCCCTAAAAGCCTTCACTTTATCCACAAAGGGATGCGCTTTCATTAGACGGTAAAGTCGGAATATTAACAACTATATCCACATTGTCCACAATTTTTAGAAAAATATCCACAATTCCAGTAGTTGATATGTGCGAAAATATATGAAAATATCAAAGTTTTTAGAAAAATATTCACAATTATATCGATGTTGTGGATAAAGTTGTCCACAACAAAAGAGTTCCCTTATGTATAAGGGAACTCTTTTAGGTTATTTCTGTCAGTCGGGAAAATTATGTAATGAAAATGAATAATTAGGGGGGAAAAACTTCTAATTATTCATTTTCACTTTAAATACTTTTTGAGCGATATCCCGCTGCACGATCTGCTTTTCGAAATTCTCGTTGGTATAGAACTTCTTGTGTACTAGATAATGTATTTTTCGCTTTGTCACGTTTCTTTTTATCCATTACAAATCACCTCGTGTCCTAAAGTCACTATCTATCGTTCCCAAAGACATGGGGTGATATACATATATGCCAAATGGTTAATGATTAATTATTATTTCTAAAAATTTAGATTACGCTTCTTTTAAGTGGTGGGCGTCTTGGAATGTTGTATCACGCATTGTTGCAAGTGTATATTGATCTTTTGGAATTTCATATAGATTATATACTTCTTCATTTACGTTAATTTCATCATAAACGGCTTTTCTCGTTTCATTTGCTAGATTCACATATTGTAGTTTTTCGGCAGCTTTAATAGAACGAATATTTATTTTGCGAATACGCATAAAGATGGTTTCAATATCTAACTCATAGAAAAGTTCGCTAAAAAATGAATCTTTCGCCAATTTATTATAGCCTTTTCCATGGTATGGTTTTCCAAGCCATGTTCCAAGGAATCCAGCTTTTTCTTGCACATCAAATAAAGTAATTGTTCCGATAGGGTTACCCCATTCATCTAAAATTGTGCGTGAAATTAACTCTCCACGCTCTTCGGCTTCAATGGTTTGTTTCGTTAAAAATAAATATTCCTCATAAGAATAAGCCTTTTGACGCACAAAAGGGAAGACAGCTGGATCCACCATTAACTCGTATAGAACGTGGCTGTCGTGTAAGTCGCGTTTTTTCAACACACTAACTCCTCCTCACACGAGGGTAGCATGACGAAAAAGCACCCCACCCTCGAAATTTTTATATCAATCTTTAAAAAATTTCGGGGTGGGAATCGAACCCACTAGAACCAGTTTATAACGCTGGTGGCGCACCATTTGCCTTCCCCATTCATCAATTTGAAAATGATAATCACGACACAAATTGATTATGGTTTCATTCAGTTTATAATCGTATAATACTTTATCTAGTCAAAAAAATAAACTAGTTTTTTTTATTTTTTTTGTAAATTATTTTTCCGTCAATCATAGTTAGTACAGGCTTGGCTAAATAATGGAAAGGATGATGTGTCCATAACACGAGATCAGCGTCTTTTCCAACCTCAATGCTTCCAATTCTATCCTCTAAACGCAAATTTCTCGCTGGAAATATAGTGATTCCTTCCAATGCAGTTTTCTCGTCTAATCCTTCCCTTACTGCGACAGCAGCACAAACATTTAAATATTGAATTGGTGTATAAGGGTGATCAGTTGTTATAGAAACTTCTACTCCATTTTTAGATAATATATGGTAAGTATCCCATGTTTTGTTTTTTAGTTCGATTTTAGACCGGCGTGTAAGAGTGGGACCAACTGAAACTTTTAAATTGTGTTTTGAAAGCTCTTCAACAATAAAGTGTCCTTCTGTACAATGCTCAATACGTAAATCAAGATTGAATTCTGTTGCAAAGCGTAAAGCAGAACTAATATCGTCAGCACGGTGAGCGTGGATACGTACCGGTATTTCGCGGCGTAATGCTTTTAAAATAGGGAGCATTCGAAAATCAGCTTCATGCCCGTAGTGCTGTGCTTCATAGAATGATTCCCGAAGTAACCCCATAATGCCCATGCGTGTAATGGACTCTTTCGTTCCATTACTATGAACCTTTTTAGGGTTTTCTCCAAAGGCAATCTTTAAACCAGCAGGTTCTTGAATAATCATGTGATCAATACAAGTTCCAGCAGTTTTTATTACACAAGTAGTACCGCCGATAATATTTTGACTCCCAGGCATAACGTGAACAGTTGTGATCCCGTTTTGTACAGCGTCTTGAAATGCGATATCAAAAGGATGGATTCCGTCTAAAGAACGGATATGTGGTGTTGAAACTTCAGAGGTTTCGTTAGCGTCATTTCCAGCCCAACCAGTGCCTTCATCATAGAGACCAAGGTGAGTATGGACGTCAATAAATCCAGGTAAGAGATGAAGAGCTCGCGCATCTATAACGGTCATATCTTGAGTAGGCTGAATAGAAGGTTTGACCTCAGCAATTCGTTCTCCTATAACGAGTACATCACCTTGAAACTTGGGAGATGTAATAGGATACACAATGGCTTGTTTGAGCAATATTTTCATAGGTACCTCATTTCTGTTACTTTACAATATTAATGTGATTGAAGAAAAAGTAACTGAAAGGTTATTTGTGTAGTAATGCTCTGAATCCTAGAAAATGAAAGTTTTGAAAGGGAACCCCTTGTAAAACTGTGTTTTAGAAGTACTACATTGTATGCGAAAGTATATTTTGTAATGCATGGTCTATTATCGGAAATGTGTATTGGTACCCATGTTCAATTGCTTTACTAGGTAATACATGTTGCCCTTCTAGTACAAGTATACTCATCTCACCCAATAAAGCGTGAAGCATAAATGAAGGGACAGGTAACCAATGAGGTTTTCTCATTATAGTTGCCATGGTTTCTCCAAATTCCTTCATTCTTATAGGTAACGGGGCTGTAATATTAAGAGGACCATTAATTTCTTCTTTGTGTATGATGAAATCAATCATGCGAACGACATCATCTATATGAATCCATGATAACCATTGATTTCCAGATCCAATTGTGCCTCCGATATAAAATTGATAGGGAAGTAGCATCTTTGGAAGAGCACCTCCGTCTGCACCTAATATGACTCCGAATCTTGCGTAGATTGTTCGCATTCCAAGAGAACGTGCTTTAGATGCTTCTTGTTCCCATGAATATACTGTATTTGCTAAAAAGTCATTTCCAGGAATCTCATGCTGTTCTGTAAAAGACTCAGTTTCAGACGTTCCATAGTATCCAATAGCACTTGCGTTAATAAATGTATTTGGCTTTGTACCAAGTGTTTGCAATTGTTTAATAAGTCCTTTTGTTGTTTGAATTCGACTGTTTAAAATGGATTCCTTTTGTTTCTTTGTCCACCTACTATTAATAGACTCTCCAGCTAGATTAATAACTATATCAATAGAAGAGAGGGGGAAAGTAGGTAAATCTGGTGTCCATTGCACGTATTGAAGGTTAGGGTTTGAAGTTTCAATTTTATTTTTTCGGGTAAGGATATAGACTGTGTATCCTTTTTGAATGAAAAAAGTAGATAGATATTTGCCGATAAAGCCAGTACCACCAGAAATTGCAATTTTCATAATTATTTCCTCCTCATTATATATATTCTTGAAAAGCAAAAATGTTCCTTGACTATGTTAAAATAATAGAGAGGTGAGAGTATGGCTGTCATTACAAAAATAGAAGTGCAAAAACGATCGAAAGAGCGATTTAATATTTATATTGATAAAGGTCAAGGTGAAGAGTACGGATTTAGTGTGGATCAAGTAATTTTAATGAAACATGGATTACAAAAAGGTTTAGAAATTGATGAAATAGAGTTAGGCAATATTTTGTTCAATGAAGAGGTACAAAAAGCATATTTACAAGCAATCTCCTATTTATCCTATCAAATGAGAACGAAACAAGAAATAGAAGATTTTTTACGAAAAAAAGAAGTGGGACAGGCCATCATCTCTGAAGTCGTTTCGAAATTATTACATGATCGATATATTAATGATAAAGAGTATGCCATTTTATATACGCGAACGCAAAGTAATGTGAATCGAAAAGGTCCAACTGTTATAAAAAGAGAGCTGTTAAATAAAGGCGTTCAGGATCTAATCATTACACATAGTTTACAAGAGTATCCAAAGGAGAAGCAAATTGAAAATGCTTTGATTCTTGTAGAAAAAAAGAAAAAATCTTATCAAAAGCATTCATTTTTACAAATGAAGCTAAAGTTAGATGAAATGCTTGTTCGTAAAGGATATTCTAGAGATGTGATTCAAATTTGTTTGGAAGAATTGAAAGACGAAAAAGATGACGAAAAGCAACAAGAAGCTTTACACTATCATGGGAATAAATATTATGAGAAATATAGGAAGTATGATGGATGGACATTCGAAAATAAGATGAAACAAGCGTTATATCGAAAAGGATTTTCTATTGATGAAATAGAGATATTTTTACAAATGAAAAGTGAAGAAGGATGAGGGGAATAATAAGATGAATATGCCAAAACGCTACAGTGAAATGACACAGCATGAGCTTAGAGAAGAAATTGGCGCTTTGAAGGAGCAAGCAGTAAAGGCTGAGCAACTTGGAATTGTAAATGAATTCGATGTATTAATGAGAAAGATGGCTATGGCCCGTGCTTACATGACTGATATAAACAAATTCCATATTGGTGAGACATATGAATTAGTAGAAGAACCTGGTGTATTATTTAAAATTACGTACTTCAATGGGGTATTTGCTTGGGGTTATAAGCAAAATGATAATGAAGAGATTGGGATACCAATTTCCTTGTTGCAAGAAAAATAAAAACCAGAGAGCGAATATCTCTCTGGTTTTCATCTTTGGTAGGCGTTAAAGGAGATAGGAGATTCTAAAATTGGCGTTTTTTACACTCGTTGGCCAATATAATGAGAGACTGGGTTTGTTGCGTCTGTCCGTTAACTTGCGCTTTCGCATGTTTCGGACGAGTCCACGTATGGTTAAATAATTCAGAACGACTATCTAAACGATCACGGTAGCTCATCTTTATCACCTCGTGTAGGAAGTTAATTTTTTAGGCTGTACCTGTACTACTACTCTTCCTGCTGATTTGCAGCACGCATACGTTCTTGTGGGTGCGTGTTAATTGTGCCGTTAGGTCGTTTCGAAGCGAAGCGTGATTTCGCTTTCGGCTGACCGTCGATTTTGCTGTTGTTTTTTGACTCAGACCAAAATTCGGCTTGTTTACCCATTGCGAACGCCCTCCTCATCATCAGTTGATACCTCTTTAAGAAGTATCACTTATAGAATGTGCAAAATAGAAGAAACTATCCTTTAGAAATGAAGGGATAAATAGGTAAAAGGAGATTAGAACATGAATGATATTTATGAAGCATTAACGAAAGAATTATTAGACAAGAATGACAAGCTTTCTTACGGACAAGCTCGTGCGTGGGTTGAATTACTTTGGGAAGATTTTCAAACAACTTATGCGAAATCAGGTCGTTATCAAGGGGAGGAGATGACTGAGCAAGTAGTAAGAACATGGATTAATAATCATGGAGCGCGTCTTCATGAAATGCGTACAAATAATCCGAAATACAGCCATTTAATTAATCAAGAAGACCATTTAAAACATTAAAAAAGCGACTAAAGTCGCTTTTTTTAATGTGGAAGCAATTCCAGTTTCTTTCGAAGTTTTTCTTCGCTGAAAATCCATCCGGTATAAGAATTAATAATATTTAAATTTTGATCGAGCTGAACGATTGCAACGAATGGATAATAATCTTTACTTCGATAGCGCAAATCAATGAATCGAATTTCGTAATAGTTATCATAATCAAAAATATCCCAACGATATACAGGAGAGAAAGATAAGAAGGCCGAGATGTTTTCATCTTGTTTAGCAGCTCTCATAATAGCGTTATCTGGGAACGGTACCCGATCGAACTTATCGTATATCATAATGTTACCACGATGCCATCTCGCAACGTAGTAATAATCAGTCGTAACGACTGCTAAATGATAATGATAAAATCGATAAGAAGGAGAAATGATGATCTTCTCAACATGTTTGAAACGTTTGTGTACAACGCTTCTTATATTTCTATGCATCATAATCCGTCCGATATAGTAAACAATCATTAATATATATGCAGCTAAGGCTGTATATCCTTTATGGGAACCTACGAGCATGCAAGCAATCGCAAGTATATGGATAAAGAAAATGACAGTATCAAACGTATTAATTATGCCGAGTGCGACCCATTTTTTTGTGAAAGGCCGTAACGCTTGTGTACCGTAGGCATTGAAAATATCTACAAAGACGTGAAGAAAGACAGCTATAAATGACCAAAGTAGTAGATGAAGATATGGAGCGTCTGAAAAGAAGGCGAAAGAGATGCCGCTTATAAGGAATGACCAAAGAATTACTGCAGGAATGGAATGAGTAACCCCGCGATGATTTCTTATATATTTAGCGTTATTACGCAATTTTAAAACTGTATCGATGTCAGGAATATTGGAACCAGCAATTGTAGCGAGGATAACTGCTTGTGGTCCAATATCACTTTGCGCTATAGCTGGGTCTAATGTTGCCAAACTACCTAAAGTGACACCCATAACAAGGTGAGTGGCTGTGTCCATAGAAATCCACCTCCGTTTTTTATTAATGTAACTCTTTTTATTCGATACCTCAAGTCCTTTGCCTTCTATTTCCTATGTCATCTTACTTAAATTTTTTCCTAAAAATCTTTATAATAGTACGTATATGCAAAAAAATGAGGGGGATCAAGTTTGACACTTGAAATATTAGAAAAATTTAACATAGAGCAGTTTCAAAATGATTTAATTGGTTGGTTTGAAAAAGAGCAACGCGACTTACCGTGGCGAAAAAATAAAGATCCATACCGTGTTTGGGTTTCGGAAATTATGTTACAGCAAACAAGGGTAGAAGCTGTAAAACCATATTACGCAAATTTTATGGGGAAGTTCCCTACGCTGGAAGCTTTAGCAAATGCTGATGATGAAGAAGTATTAAAAGCATGGGAAGGTTTAGGGTATTATTCTAGAGCACGAAATTTACACACGGCTGTAAAAGAGGTAAAAGAAGTATATGGCGGGATAGTACCGAGTGATGTAAAGAAAATTGAAAAATTAAAAGGAGTGGGACCATATACAAAAGGTGCAATTTTAAGTATCGCATATGGTATACCAGAGCCAGCAGTTGACGGAAATGTTATGCGCGTGTTATCCCGTATTTTATCAGTATGGGATGACATTGCAAAACCGAAAACTAGAAAAGTGTTTGAAGAGATTGTGCGCGAAATTATTTCAGCTGAAAATCCATCTTATTTTAATCAAGGTTTGATGGAATTAGGTGCACTAATTTGTATTCCTAAAAATCCAGCATGCTTACTTTGTCCTGTACGTGAGCATTGTAGGGGATATGCTGAAGGTGTTCAAAAAGAACTACCAGTAAAAAGTAAAGCGAAAGCTCCTACAATGGTACCGCTTGTTGCAGGAGTACTTCAAACTGAAGATGGTCGTTACGTTATTAATAAACGTCCAAGTAGCGGATTATTAGCTAATATGTGGGAGTTTCCGAATATTGAACTTGGCGAAGGGATTCGAAGTCAGAAAGAACAGCTTATAGATTATATGAAGGAAAAGTTTGAGCTTTCGATTTCTATTGATGAGTACGCAATGAATGTGCAACATACGTTTACGCATCGCACCTGGGATATATTCGTATTTTACGGAAAAGTAACTGGTGATATTGTTGAAACAGATACATTAAAGTTTGTATCGAAAGAAGCATTTGAGCAGTTACCTTTCTCTAAATCGCATCGTACGATTTATGAGAGTTGTGTTGAGAAAATTACAATGCAATAAACAAAAAAAGTGTTCCCTAGATTGGGAACACTTTTTTAATCGTAAGAAATTTTTGTCCCATGAGTCCAACTGGCATCACCTTCTTGTAAGCCACCTCTTGATTCAATTTCTACTACAATTTCTTTATAAATACTTTGACCTTCTGCGTTTAAATAGGGCAAAATCTGTTGTAATGAATGATGAAAATAAGCTAATTCATCTTCTTTCCATTCATTTTTTGAAATCATCGTTAGTTCAGTCATATCGCGTCCTATATACATATTTCCACCTCCGTACCCTATAGTTTGAATGAGTATTAAGAGATATATGCGGAAATTTTTCAACAGAAAATTACGGATAGTTTCTGGTTGAATTGGTTACATTATTGATTGTGGAGGTGAGAAAGATGAGTAAAAAACAACAAGGTTATAACAAGGCAACTTCTGGTGCTAGCATTCAAAGTACAAATGCTAGTTATGGTACAGAGTTTGCGACTGAAACAAATGTACAAGCAGTAAAACAAGCAAACGCACAATCAGAAGCAAAGAAAGCACAAGCTTCTGGTGCACAAAGTGCAAACGCTAGTTATGGTACAGAATTTGCAACTGAAACAGATGTGCATGCTGTGAAAAAACAAAATGCAAAATCAGCTGCAAAACAATCACAATCTTCTAGTTCAAACGAGTAATGAAAGAAAAACACTTCTCCAATTCGAGAGAAGTGTTTTCTTTGTGTGCGGGTCATTGTAATGAAAAGAAAGTGAACGACATAACTTCTAATAAGTCAACAAATGTAGTCAAAGGAGAAGGAAGTTAAAGATTAGAAATATGTAATTAGGAATAATAACTAATGAATAAATCTAAAAGGGGGTAAGTAATGAAGGATTTTGATAAGTTGGTAGGAGAGCAATTGGAAACGATGGATGAGCTGTTAAAATTGCAATCACACTTAGAGAAGTATCAGCAAATTGAAGTGAGTGAAAAGGATACGTGCGATAAAAAAGACTTACATTTTATTCGCCAAGAAATATATAGAACAGAAATAGCATTGAAACTATTACATGAAAAATTCGAAAAGCAAACGAATAGTGTGATTAAATCTTTTAAAACTGAAAAAATGATTTCAAATTTAGGATAAGATATGTTCTTACCTTCAGATGAAAAGTCCTTCTTAACATGAAAATAAGGAAGGGCTTTTTCTGTTATTATTTCCTTATTTATAAATGAGTCAGGAAAAGCCTCAGTAGGGATATGGTATTCAACAATAAACATGCAGTGTAAAAAATAGAGTCTTGTCGCTTTAGTTTTAAAATTTCGACAAAAAAGTTATAATAGAAAAAAAGTGAATGCAGTTCAAAGGATAGTTGAGTTAATTTAAGAAGGGCATTTGCAGTTGAAAGAAGGGAGCATATATGGCATTTCCCAAAGAAGGAGAAAAAGTACAAATACATAGTTATAAACATAATGGCTCCATTCATAGAATGTGGGAAGAGACAACGATTTTAAAAGGGACACAGAGTCTTGTAATTGGAGCGAATGATCGAACAATAGTTACAGAATCAGATGGCCGAACATGGGTTACTCGGGAACCTGCAATTTGTTATTTTCATGCAAACTATTGGTTTAATGTGATTGGGATGCTAAGAGAAGAGGGCGTATATTATTATTGTAATTTAAGTTCTCCTTTTGCATATGATTCAGAAGCATTAAAGTATATTGATTATGATTTAGATATTAAAGTGTATCCAGATATGACATATACACTGTTAGATGAAGATGAGTATGAAAAGCATAGTCAAATCATGCAATATCCACCTGTTATTGATACAATTTTAAAGCGAAATGTAGCACATTTAACGCAGTGGATTCATCAAAGAAAAGGTCCATTTGCACCAGATTTCGTAGATATGTGGTATGAGAGATATTTAATGTACAGAAATTAAAACAAACCTGCAGGGGATTTCCCGGCAGGTTTGTCCTATTAGAGGGGGGATTATGTGCAAGGTATAAAAAGATATTTACAATTTGTTAAACCATATAGATGGCTTATTGCTATTACAATTGTTATCGGTCTAGTTAAGTTCGGTATCCCGCTTATTATGCCATGGTTATTAAAGTATATTATCGACGATGTAATCCAAGGTGGGGGTTCACTTCAAGATAAAACGTCCCAATTAATAACGGCGATTGGGATAGCCTTTTTTATTTTTGCAGTATTAAGGCCACCGATTGAATATTATCGTCAATATTTCGCGCAACGTATCGCGAATACAATACTATATGATTTGCGGAAACATATTTTTGGTCACTTGCAAAAATTGAGCTTGCGTTATTATTCGAATACAAAAACAGGAGAGCTTATTTCACGTGTAATCCATGATGTAGAGCAAACGAAGGATTTTGTAATTACCGGTTTAATGAATGTTTGGCTAGATACTGCGACAATTGCGATTGCTATTATTGTTATGTTTTCTATGAACATAAAGTTAACGTTTGTTGCTTTATTGATTTTACCTATTTATGTTGTTGCGGTGAAATATTTTTTCGGACGTCTTCGAAAATTGACGAAAGAACGTTCACAAGCGTTAGCAACTATGCAAGGTTATTTACATGAACGTATTCAAGGAATGCAAGTGACGCGTAGCTTTGCATTAGAAGAGTATGAGGGTAAGCAGTTTGAAAAAAGAAATAATGAATTTTTAACGAAAGCATTAACGCATACAAGTTGGACGGCGAGAACATTTTCGGCAGTAAATACTTTAACTGATTTAGGCCCGTTACTTGTCATTGGTTTTGCAGCATATGAAGTAATTCAAGGTCAGTTAACGCTAGGGACTATGGTAGCTTTTGTTGGTTATATGGATAGTTTATATAGTCCGCTTCGCCGCCTTGTTAATTCATCTACAACATTAACGCAATCTTTCGCCTCGATGGATCGAGTGTTTGAACTGTTAGATGAAAAGTACGATATTGTTAATGTGCCAAATGCGGTACAAGCGAAAAAATTAAATGGAGAAATTGTATTTGATAATGTGTCTTTTCGTTATAATGCAGATGAAAAAGAGATATTACATAACTTGTCATTAACTATGCGGCCAGGAGAGAAGGTAGCACTTGTAGGAGCGAGTGGGGGAGGAAAGTCATCTCTTGCTAGTTTAATTCCGCGTTTCTATGATGTTTCGGAAGGGTCAGTTTATGTAGATGGGATAGATGTAAGAAAGTATGATATGAGAAATTTACGTAGCCATATTGGAATTGTACTGCAAGATAATTTATTATTTAGCGATACAATCGGAGCTAATATTTTATATGGAAATCCGAAAGCTAAAGAGACAGAAGTGATTGCAGCAGCCAAAGCCGCGCAAATTCATGATTTTATTATAGAGTTACCAGATGGTTACAATACTGTTGTTGGAGAACGTGGTGTGAAGTTATCTGGTGGGCAAAGGCAACGTGTAGCAATTGCGCGAGTATTTCTAAAGAATCCATCGTTACTTATATTAGATGAAGCAACTTCTGCTTTAGATTTAGAAAACGAACGGTATATTCAAGAGGCGCTTCAAACGTTAGCTGCTGATCGGACGACGATTATAATTGCACATCGATTAGCAACGATTACGCATGTTGATACAATTATTTACATTGAAGATGGTGAAATTAAAGAAACAGGTTCTCATGAAGAGTTAATGAAAAAAAGGGGATTCTATTACAATTTATATCAACTTCAAAATATAACAGAAACAGCTCCTTTAGCGTAAAAGGAGCTGTTTTTTTATTCGTCTTCTTTTTTATCGTCGATTTGGAGTTCTGTTTCTGGTTTATGGTATGTGTAGAAGCTATCCACAAGTAAATCTAAATGCTCTACTTCTTCACTATAATTAATAATTGAAGAAATAAGAGGGAATAGATGTAACCATGTTTTATATGCTTCCTCATCATCTTTGTTTTGATACTCCATAAAGATATCAATTAATTCTTGTTTACCTGTTTCAACTTCATCAAGCATCTCAACGGATTGTTGTTTCTTTGCTTTACCAATAAATTTTAATAAAACTTGTTCATGATAATGCGTTAATGAGTCAAGTTCGTTTTGAATAGATTCCTGAAATTCTTCTGGCATATAGCGCAGTTCATTTTCAGTGCGATGTAATGATTTTAACGTACTTAAAGCACGGCTTGTCGTCGCTAACATTTGTCTGAATAAAACGAGCTTACGAATTTTTGCGAACTGTACTTTTTTCGTGTAGCTTCTTTCTTCTTTATACAGCAAATAGTAATGGTTTAGTTTGATCATTTTTTCTTTCATACGATCAATATCAGTTTTTAACGTTGTAAAGTCAGAAGCTTGCCTGCTATTCATTCGAATCCATTTCACAATTTCCTCTGTATTATCAACGATACGATGATAAAGCTTTGTTTCGTATTTTGGCGGCATAAACACTAAATTTACAACTGAAGCCGCAATAATTCCGATCATAATCGTCGCAAAGCGAAGTAAGGCAAAACTAAAGAAATCTTCGCCTTGATACTCCATAATGGCGATAACTGTTACTAAAGCAATTGATATTGTGTTTTCTAATCGTAATTGTAATGTAAGAGCAATTACTAATATACATGTTAATCCAATAATAAAAGGATTATGTCCAAAAGCAGTAGCAAATACGATAGCGAATACCGCACCAATTACGTTTGCTTGAATTTGTTCAAGTGCAGTTAAATATGAACGATATACAGACGGTTGAACAGCGAATATAGCTGAGATTCCCGCAAATACCGGACTCGGTAAGTGAAGTAAAATACAAGCAAATAAAGCTAATGTGATGGCAATACCCGTTTTTAAAATGCGAGCACCAAGTTTCATACCCTTAATAAGATCCTTTCTCTTGTCATAATGAATGTACAACATGATACTATACATTCATTACAATATGTTAGCAAGTGATATTTTAGTGATATAAAAAAAGAAATTAAGATTCATTTATCCCGCTATTTGCGGGCAGTAGAACTCCTACCTCAAAGTTCGGCTAGAGCAAAGGAGTTAGGTGGGAGTCGGGCTGCCCGTAAATGCCCGATTGGTGTGGGCTCATAATCAGTGGGGGATGAACAAAACCACCATTGATTAAAGTTTCACTTTATAATTTTTTCCTAATTCTTTTTAAACATTAATTTTTAGTAAAAAAACCTGCTGAATTTCAGCAGGTTTCAAATTGTTACTATAGATTACTATGAGAAGTATACTTCGTCAATTTTTTATTGAAAATAAAAATGGTATATATCACTCAGTTGAGATAGATGGATCAGCCTGCTCCTTTTTCGGGATAATTTCAAAAAATTGCTGCTGCATATCATCTAGTAACGGGGTTAACAAAGCAACTTCCTCATATTGCTCATGCTCATTTAATACACGAATATAATCTAGCAATAGTTCAGTTACATCTTGCACACCATTTTTACTAATTGATTGTAATGTAACATTTGCACCTTTTGCGATTCTTCTTTTTAAGGCTTTTTCTGTTAAACCTAAGTTTGAATCATGACGTAAATAAACAACACCACCAGTCATACCAGCACAGATCCATGGACCAGGATCTCCTAAAACAAGAGCCCGCCCATTTGTCATATATTCAAAAGCGAAACCTTTAATATTCGAGTATGATCCTATATTTCCTTGCTCTTTTTCACGGAGTGGTTTTGTCATTCTCCCTCCAATTATCATGTCTGCTCCAGAAAGGCGAATACCAGCACGAGCGTCGGCGTTACCTTGCACGTATAATGCACCTTTTTGTGCACCATATCCAAATCCTTTTCCGACAGACCCATTATAATATGTTCCATTTTTACCTTTTGCTTTCGTTATATAAATGCCACCGCCAAATGAAGTTTTGCCAATGCCATCTTGTGCGCCGCCATTTACGTGTATAAATAAGTTTTCACTATTGTAAGCGCCTAATCCATTTCCAGGAACAGAGCCATTTGTATACTTTAATGTAAGTGGTTCAAGCTTTGTATCTTCATATAATTTACTACGAACGCGATAACAAGATTCTAAACCGCCCATGACTCGTTGCTCTACGCCAACTCCTACTAATTCTTTTGAGTGAGGAGAATGCACTGTTTCAAATTGTTTTTCTTCCACAGATACTCTTGTTGTAACAGTTGAATTTTCTATCGTTTGTAGTAAATTACATAACTCTAACAAATCTTGACTTCGAACTTGTTCTAATAAATCGGAACGCCCGACAATTTCTTGTAAATTTGTATAACCGAGTTGCCCTGTTAACCGTTTTAATTCTAAACCGAAAGTGGTGAATAAATTTAATAGGCCAGCAACTGCGCTTTCTAATTCGCGCGGGACGAAGCGGCGTAATCCATGTTCTTTCGCTTGTGCTTCAGATTCAATTTGTGTTGCAATTCCAACGTGGCAAGTATCTAGATGACAACCACGGCAAGTTGTACAGCCGATGGCAATCATTGATAATGTACCAAACCCAATACGGTTTGCTCCAAGAAGCATGATTTTTAAGGCATCATTTACACTTCGAATACCACCATCTGCCCAAATTTCTACTTTATGTCTCATACCTGCTTCTAGTAGAGCGTTGTGAGCAGCTTTAACACCGATTTCTACTGGAAGACCTACATGTTGTAATGCATGAATACGTGCAGCCCCTGTTCCGCCGTCAAATCCGCTAATGTTAATAAAATCAGCGCCAGCTTTAGCGATACCGACAGCAATTGTTCCAATGTTAGGAACGACAGGGACTTTTACGGCTACTTTTGCAAGTTGATTAGCCGTTTTAATTTCTGTAATCATTTGAGCTAAATCTTCAATCGAATAAATATCATGGTTGTTAGAAGGCGAAATTAAATCTGATCCAATTGTAGCGTTACGTGCCTCAGCAATTTTTGCGGTTACTTTAGAACCTGGTAAATGTCCGCCTTCGCCAGGTTTTGCGCCTTGACCGATTTTTATTTCAATTAAATTTGATGAATTTAGTAGTTCAGCGTTTACTCCAAATCGGCCAGATGCAACTTGTTGTCCACGTGTATTTGGGTATTTGCCAATCATATCTTTAATTTCGCCGCCTTCACCGTTCAAACTAATCATATTTAGCTGATCGGCAGCTTCTGCATATGCACGAAAGGCAATTTCATTTTGAGAACCGAATGACATGGAACTAATAATAAACGGTAAATCATGATTTTGAATGCTAATAGACACTTCTTCAGCCGGAACGACATGCTTTGTTTGTTTCGTTTGAACAAGGTGTCTGATTGCAATCGGATTATTGTCTTCTAATTCACTTAACTTTTCGCGGTAATCATCATAAGAATTTCCTTTTGCAACATCACCAATTGCTTTCCAAATCCGTGGGAATATATGAAATGATTTTCGCATTCTAATTTTAGGGTTGTTATAATCATTTGCCCGCGATTTCGCATCTTTAGCAAGCGATTCAAGTGAAAAAGCTAAATCATTTGAACCGAAGAAATTCGTAATTTGTAATATATTTGCGATTTCCTCATGTAATCCGATAGAGGAATAGAGGCGGCCGTAACCACGTAACTCATGAATTCCAATTGTTGAAATGACTTTCTCTAGTCCTTTATTAAGTGCATTATACAGATTCATAATTGGTGTTTTTGATCCATCATTTACGGTCGCGAACAATAAATATGGATTAATACTGTCTGCTCCTAATCCATATAGTGTGACGATATCGTGTAAGGAACGAAGGGCACCAGAACGTATAACGAGAGAACAGTTTCTGCGTAATTTATTTTCACTTAATACTTGATGTACTTTAGCGGTAACTAAATGTGGATCCATCCATAACTGTTCATTTAGATGAGCTTTTGCGTCATCTAATAATAGTAGGGAAGCACCATTGTTAACGGCAGCTATCGCTTCGGAACTAATTCGATTTAATGCGCATTGTAAAGTTTCTAACGGACTGAAGGTGGCAGAAATTGTAGCGATAGAACTATGTGTAACGAACAACTGTATAAGTTGTTCGTACGTAATTGTGTGCAATTCCTCTGCGATAGATTGTGCAACACTTCCTTCTAAAATAATTGGTGAAAGCATCTCAACTACAAATGGCTGTTTAGCGCCGCTTAATAAACTTGGACGCTCTCCAAGTATCGTCCGTGTGGAGAAGTGTTCGACCTCTCGATCGCGATCGATTGCTGGATTTGTAACAACGGCTACACTTTCCTTAATAAAGTCAGCAATATTTCGTCTATCCGTATCGAGTGCAGCAAGTGGCGAGTCATGACCAAGTGACCGAATTGGCTCAACTCCTTTTGTTGCCATCTGTTCAAGGAGCTGAATATGCTCTCGATCCCACCCGAAAGAAACGTACTGTTTCGTTTCAACTTGAACAGAATCACATAATCCTTGGATTTCTTTCGCTTCAGGGATAGATAAGTTTAAATGATAATTGTTAACATCGATTCGTTTTTGGAAACGATTATATACTTCAATTTGGTATTTGTCGTATTCATAAAGAACAAGTTCATCTTGTTCATTCCATTTTAATCCGACCTTTTCTCCAGGAGCGAGTGGTTTCGGTTCTTCTACATATTCGGTTGGTGATACAACTCCAGGTTCAGAAGAGAAAATATAAGAGCTTTCTGTTTCGACTTTCCATACTGGTCGTAGGCCAAGGGAATCGACGCTGAATACAGCTTCATCTTTATAGCGTGAAATAATGCCAGCTGGTCCTTGTGCGAAATGTCCCCAAGCTTCTCTTATATAAGTGTATAAGTTTTGTAAGTTTGTTTCGTATAGTTTTATTTCATTAATAATTGGTGGGAATAGTATATCCATCGCTTCAAATAAGCTGTAGTTATATTGAACAAGAAGAGTCTCTAAGGTGCGGTTTAAATCTTGGGAGTCACTTCCCCCTGCCGTTAGTGGTACATGAATCATTTCGGCTTGATCACGTAATTTGGCAATTGTATTAATTTCACCATTATGTCCGAGAATGCTAAATGGTTGTACACGAAAAAAATTAGATAATGTATTAGTAGAATAGCGATTATGTCCTAATGTCATAGTTGAAGCGATAAGTGGGTGTTGTAAATCGTTGTAATAGGCAACAAGTGTATCTCCAGCACCTAGAACTTTATATACAACATGATCACGACTTAATGAAGCAACGTGAATCGCTTCGTTTTCCTCTATTTTTATCGTTACAGCAAATAATGTTTGCTCAATACTTTTAACTTCATTTTCAGCGATAAGGGCAACTTGCCAAAATAAAGGTTCTTCCTGTTTACCAAGTGGACCGAGTGCATCGGAATTTATTACATCATCACTTTCGAAAATAATAGTAAAGTTTTCATTGTTTAATTGCGTACGAATGTAATTTTTTAAGTCAACAATATTTTCTTTTTTGTTTAGAAAAAAATGTCCAACGATAAAGTGGGGATGATCCACAATCGTTGGATTATATCCGCTACTTTTCAATTTTTCGTTCCAAAGTACTTTTGGTACATCAATATGGATTCCAATACCATCGCCTTCGCCATTGATGAAACCAGCTCTATGGTTCATTTTGATTAGTGATTGTATACAAAGGTCGATATTTTCTTTTGTAGGAATTTTTCTTTTTTCCATAACGGAAACGATTCCACACGCATCATGTTCTGCATTTTTATAATCTCGAAATAAAGACGGTGTCCATGTATTTTTTTTATTGAGCATCCGTCAATCCCCCCTCTTGTAAAAGATTGAATAATCTTACTATTTAAGGTGTAAATCACCTTGTACACAGAGATAATAACGATCTAAAAGAATATAAAACAGATAATTATGAATAATTATACTATTAATGCGGGATTTATGAAATAGAAAAAAGGAAAAAAGAAAGGTAACCTTTCTTTTTTCCTTGTAATGACAGTATTATTTATTGTCTGCTAAAGCAGCAAATGCTCTTCCAACAGCTTCGATTGTATATTCGATATCTTCTTGTGTATGTTCTGTCGTTAAGAACCATGCTTCATATTTAGATGGTGCTAAATTAATACCTTCTTGGAGCATAAGTTTGAAGAATTTACCGAACATTTCACCATCTGTATTTTTGGCTGCATCGTAATCTTCAATTGTATTTGTCGTGAAGTATACAGTTAATGCACCCTTTAGGCGGTTTACTGTAATATCGATATTATGTTTTGTAGCTTGCTCTAAAATTCCTTTTTCAAGCATTGCGCCAAGTTCATCTAATTTCTCGTATACGCCTTCTTGTTGAAGAACTTCTAGACAAGCGATACCAGATGCCATAGAAGCAGGATTTCCTGCCATTGTACCAGCTTGATATGCAGGTCCAAGCGGGGCAACTTGTTCCATAATTTCTTTCTTACCACCGTAAGCGCCAATTGGAAGTCCGCCGCCGATAACTTTACCAAGTGCAGTTAAGTCTGGTGTTACGCCAAGTAAGTCTTGAGCACCACCGTACATAAAGCGGAAAGCAGTAATAACTTCATCATAAATTACTAATGCACCAGCTTCATGGACAAGCTCATTTACTTTCTCAAGGAATCCAGGTTTAGGCTCTACAATACCGAAGTTTCCAACGATTGGCTCTACAAGGATAGCTGCTACTTCATGTCCCCATTTATCTAACGCTTCTTTTAAAGTTTCTACATTATTAAAGGGAACGGTAATAACCTCTTGTGCAATACTTTGTGGCACACCAGCTGAATCAGGAGTTCCAAGAGTAGAAGGACCAGAACCAGCTGCTACAAGTACTAAATCGGAATGACCGTGGTAACAACCAGCAAATTTCATAATTTTTGTGCGACCAGTGTAAGCGCGGGCAACACGAATGGTTGTCATAACGGATTCTGTACCAGAGTTTACGAAGCGGACTTTATCTAATGCAGGCATTGCCTCTTTTAACATTTTTGCAAATTTTACTTCCAGTGCTGTTGGCGTTCCGTATAGTACACCATTTTCAGCAGCTGTTGTAATTGCTTTTGTTATATGGGGGTGAGCATGTCCAGTAATAATAGGACCGTATGCTGCTAAATAATCGATATATTTATTTCCATCTACATCCCAGAAATAAGCACCTTTTCCACGTTCCATTGCAACGGGAGAACCGCCTCCAACTGCTTTGAAAGAACGAGAAGGACTATTAACACCACCAACGATATGTTCTAAAGCTTCTTTATGTAATGCTTCTGATTTCGTGAAATTCACTACAATTCATCTCCTTACAAAAATCTATGTATTATTCTAACATGTTTTTAGAAAAGACGTATTGTTTGTGATAGAAGGAGCAGTTGGGTAAACTATTCGTTGTGACATTTAGGAAGGGGGTCCGATTATGAAATCGGTAATTGAGGTACAAGGGTTACGTAAAGAGTTTACAGCCTATTCAAGTCGTCCGGGATTAAAGGGTGCATTTCGCGATTTATTAAATCGTAATTATAAAATAGTACCAGCAGTAAATGATGTGTCTTTTACTGTGAAGCAAGGTGAAATGGTTGGTTATATTGGTGAGAATGGTGCTGGTAAATCAACGACGATTAAAATGCTTACAGGGATTTTGACTCCGACTTCAGGGCAAATCACGGTGAACGGAATGAATCCACATAAACAAAGAGAAGAATTTGTGAGAACAATTGGTGTTGTTTTTGGTCAGCGCTCTCAGCTTTGGTGGGATATTGCGGTACAAGAATCGTTTCGTTTATTGAAGAAAGTGTACGGTGTTTCAGACACTCAGTATAAGGAACATATGGAGCACGTAATCGAAACGTTAGATATTGGTCCTTTATTAGATAAGCCTGTCCGAAAGTTATCTCTTGGCCAAAGGATGCGCTGTGAATTAGCGGCAGCATTAATTCATAATCCACCGTTACTATTTTTAGATGAGCCAACAATAGGGCTAGATGTTCTTGTGAAATTGAAAATACGTGAATTCTTAAAAGAGATGAATGAACGTTATAAAACAACAATTTTATTAACAACACATGATATTACTGACATTGAAGCTTTATGTGAGCGCGTTATCATGCTGGATGAAGGAAATATTATGTATGACGGTTCTTTAAATAACCTTCGCACACAGTGGGGAGCAGAGAAGGAAATCCATTTTCAATTTGTCGCTCCAGTTTCTTATCAGATGTTATCGATGGTTATGCCAGATAGTCAAGTCGTTTGGTCAAAAGCGAAAGAGGAAAATGCGTGGGTTGCAAAAATACCGAATGAAGAAATTATTATTTCAATGCTTATTTCTAAAGTAGTACAAGCTTTTCAAATTAAAGATTTAAAAATTAACGAAGTGTCTACAGAGGAAATAATTCGTAACATTTATGAAGAAGGTATTAAGCATGGGTAAGTATATTGAAATGATTCGCATTCGCTTTTTAATGATGCTTGCTTATCGTACAAATTATTACAGCGGGATTTTAATTTATACGATTAATATCGGTGCGTATTATTTTTTATGGCAAGCGATTTATAGCGGGAAA
This sequence comes from Bacillus sp. FSL M7-1020, assembly GCF_038050415.1. Lineage (NCBI taxonomy): Bacteria > Bacillati > Bacillota > Bacilli > Caryophanales > Bacillaceae > Bacillus > Bacillus sp. FSL M7-1020. The sequence continues at coordinate 366,841 of NZ_JBBOTW010000001.1, forward strand.
GAGAATATTGAAAGTTTATCTATTTCGCAAATGACTACGTATATTGCGATCGCATGGATGGCACGTGCTTTTTATTTCAATAATATCGATAGAGAAATTGCGATGGAGATTCAAGAAGGGCGTGTGGCGGTAGAACTAATTCGTCCATATAACTATTTAGGAATGAAAGTTATGCAAGGTCTTGGCGAAGGGATATTTCGTTTTGCGTTCTTTTCAATCCCAGGTATGGTCATCGTTACTTTGTTATTTTCATTACAAATTACAACGAATTTTCAAACGTGGTTATATTTCTTCTTATCGTTAATATTTAGCTTTATCATTAATACACAAATAAACTTAATGACGGGAATGCTTACATTCTTCTTATTTAATAATAGTGGAATTATGTATGCAAAACGTGTTGTGATTGATTTATTTTCTGGTTTATTATTACCGATTAGTTTTTATCCATTATGGGCCCAAAAAGCAATGGTGTTTTTACCGTTTCAAGCAATTAGTTATATTCCGAGTATGATTTTCTCTGAAGGTATACAGGGAAGTGAGTTATATGAAGCTTTGTTATTTCAAGTAATTTGGGCAATTATACTTATTATTCCAATTGTACTCATGTGGAAAACGGCGAGAAAACGTCTAATTGTACAAGGGGGATGATAGGATGCTATATATAAAATTATTTTTGCAATACGCAAGCCAATATATAAAAACTAAATTAGAGTATCGAGGCGATTTTATCGTCGGATTACTTTCGGATTTATCACTACAAGCGGTTAATTTAATCTTTATTCTCGTAGTATTTGGGCATACACAAGCATTAAAAGGATGGAGCCGAGAAGAAGTCATCTTTATTTATGGTTTCTTTTTAGTACCGTTTGCCATTTTTTCAGCATTCTTTAACATATGGGACTTTAATGATCGTTACATTATTAAAGGTGAAATGGATCGTGTATTGACGAGACCAATTCATAGCTTATTTCAAATTATATTAGAAAGAATGGAACTTGAATCTTTAATTGGAGCGGTTACAGGAATTATTGTAATGGGATACGCAGCAGTAGAACTAAATTTATCCTTTTACTGGTATGATTTCTTCCTATTCTTACTGATGGTAGGAGGAGGAGCGCTTGTGTACGGCGGGATATTTGTTACGCTTGCGAGCCTTGGTTTTTGGTCGGATGCGAAAAGTTCCATTATGCCGCTTATGTATAACATAGGTAATTACGGTCGCTATCCTGTTAATATTTATAACCGTGTAATTCGTTTCATTTTAACGTTTGTTTTACCATTTGCATTTGTTGGAGTATACCCAGCGGCGTACTTCTTAAGAAAAACAGAGTGGAATAGCTATGCATTTGCAACGCCAATTGTTGGTGTCATTTGCTTTACTATTGCAATTACTCTCTGGAATCAAGGGGTAAAACGATATCGTGGTGCGGGGAATTAATTATAGAAGCTTGTTCGTTTCAAAGGGATAAATCAGCCGCCCATCTCATACATATAAAATGAGGTGGAGGACATGTTATGGGGATTTATTCTATTAACTGCAGCAGTAGCTATTTTAAGAAGTGTCCAATTATTATGGAGTTCGTATTCAGATTCAAAACGTTTCTTTTCGTTATATAATTTAGCCTCGTTATTTTTAATTTATACAACAGTACTGATTGCATTTGGATTAAGTTATGTTGTATTAGAGGAAATGGGTTTTACAGTTTTGAAAGAAGATGGTGAAAGGTTGACCGCTCATTCTTTTCAGCTTGTTGAAATTTGTTTATATTTTAGTGCAGTCACTTTATTGTCCGTTGGATATGGTGATATAGCTCCGATTGGAATAGGGAGATGGATTGCAATCGGAGAAGCACTAATTGGATATACATTACCGTTTGCTTTTGTGATGAGGTCTGTAATAGACAATGAAAAATAAGATCGCATTTGATATAGTAAAAGAAACAATAAGGAGTGATAATAATGATTACAGTAGGAGAAATGGCACCGGAATTCACGTTAGAAGGAAGTAACGGAGAACAAGTTCGCTTAGCTGACTTTCGCGGGAAAAATGTAGTTCTATATTTTTATCCGAAAGATATGACTCCAGGGTGTACAACAGAAGCATGCGATTTTCGTGATGCATATGGATTATTTCAAGAGAAGGATACGGTTATCCTTGGTGTAAGCCCTGACTCAGCGAATAGACATTTGAAATTCATTGAGAAGCATGAACTTCCATTTACACTTTTAGTAGATGAAGATCATAAAGTGGCAGAATTGTACGATGTTTGGAAATTGAAAAAGAACTTCGGGAAAGAGTATATGGGAATCGAACGCTCGACATTTCTTATTAATAAAGACGGTGAACTTGTAAAAGAGTGGCGTAAGGTAAAAGTAAAAGGGCATACCGAGGACGTTCTTTCTTATATAAAGTAAACCTATAGTGGAGGTAAAATATATAGAAGTAAGGCAAGTGTCTATACATATTTTATCGTCTTACATAAAGTGGAAGTGTAGGGCATACCTCCTCAGATGATAGTATTCCAAGTGCGATTATGTCGCACTTTTTTCTATGTAAATGTATAGAAACTGGGGAAAGATACATAAGAATAAGGCTATATACAAAAATAAACCACATACTTATAGTAGAAATATTGACGATTTATAAGAAAAGGAGTACACTCTTTATAAGAATTATAAAATAATAATCCGTATAGAATCGGGGTGCATGACGGTGGTCAAAGAAGAATTAAAAGAAGCGCTAGAAATGCTGAAAAATACGGGTGTACGCATTACTCCACAGCGTCATGCTATTTTAGAGTACCTTGTGGAATCTATGACGCACCCAACAGCGGATGACATTTATAAAGCATTAGAAGGTAAGTTTCCAAATATGAGTGTTGCAACTGTTTATAATAACTTACGTGTATTTAAAGAAGTTGGACTTGTAAAGGAATTAACTTATGGAGACGCTTCAAGTAGATTTGATTATGTTACAAGTCAACATTATCATGTGATTTGTGAAAAATGTGGTAAGATTGTTGATTTTCCTTATGGAGGATTGGAACAGCTTGAAGAGGAAGCTGCGAAAACGACAGGCTTCGTTATTAATAGTCATCGCTTAGAAATTTATGGCGTTTGTCCAGAGTGTCATAAGGCGTAATATATAATAAAAAAA
>NZ_JBBOTW010000001.1:375000-585000 GCF_038050415.1 Bacillus sp. FSL M7-1020
TCTTAACGGAAAGCCGCAGTGAATAGGCCCAAGCGACTGTTTAGCAAAAACACAGGTCTCTGCGAAGCCGTAAGGCGAAGTATAGGGGCTGACACCTGCCCGGTGCTGGAAGGTTAAGGAGAGGGGTTAGCGTAAGCGAAGCTCTGAACTGAAGCCCCAGTAAACGGCGGCCGTAACTATAACGGTCCTAAGGTAGCGAAATTCCTTGTCGGGTAAGTTCCGACCCGCACGAAAGGTGTAACGATTTGGGCACTGTCTCAACCAGAGACTCGGTGAAATTATAGTACCTGTGAAGATGCAGGTTACCCGCGACAGGACGGAAAGACCCCGTGGAGCTTTACTGTAGCCTGATATTGAATTTTGGTACAGTTTGTACAGGATAGGCGGGAGCCATTGAAACCGGAGCGCTAGCTTCGGTGGAGGCGCTGGTGGGATACCGCCCTGACTGTATTGAAATTCTAACCTACGGGTCTTATCGACCCGGGAGACAGTGTCAGGTGGGCAGTTTGACTGGGGCGGTCGCCTCCTAAAGTGTAACGGAGGCGCCCAAAGGTTCCCTCAGAATGGTTGGAAATCATTCGTAGAGTGCAAAGGCATAAGGGAGCTTGACTGCGAGACCTACAAGTCGAGCAGGGACGAAAGTCGGGCTTAGTGATCCGGTGGTTCCGCATGGAAGGGCCATCGCTCAACGGATAAAAGCTACCCCGGGGATAACAGGCTTATCTCCCCCAAGAGTCCACATCGACGGGGAGGTTTGGCACCTCGATGTCGGCTCATCGCATCCTGGGGCTGTAGTCGGTCCCAAGGGTTGGGCTGTTCGCCCATTAAAGCGGTACGCGAGCTGGGTTCAGAACGTCGTGAGACAGTTCGGTCCCTATCCGTCGTGGGCGTAGGAAATTTGAGAGGAGCTGTCCTTAGTACGAGAGGACCGGGATGGACGCACCGCTGGTGTACCAGTTGTTCTGCCAAGGGCATAGCTGGGTAGCTATGTGCGGAAGGGATAAGTGCTGAAAGCATCTAAGCATGAAGCCCCCCTCAAGATGAGATTTCCCATAGCGTAAGCTAGTAAGATCCCTGAAAGATGATCAGGTTGATAGGTTCGAGGTGGAAGCATGGTGACATGTGGAGCTGACGAATACTAATAGATCGAGGACTTAACCATATAATATGTAGCAAATGTTATCTAGTTTTGAGAGAACATAAAAAAACTTGTTGACTTTTAAAGTGAATAAGTTATAATAATGATTGTCTCAAAAGAATAATGTCTGGTAATGATGGCAGAGAGGTCACACCCGTTCCCATACCGAACACGGAAGTTAAGCTCTCTAGCGCCGATGGTAGTTGGGACCTTGTCCCTGTGAGAGTAGGACGTTGCCAGGCAATATTATTCCGCAGTAGCTCAGCGGTAGAGCTATCGGCTGTTAACCGATCGGTCGTAGGTTCGATTCCTACCTGCGGAGCCATTGGAGAGCTGTCCGAGTTGGCCGAAGGAGCACGATTGGAAATCGTGTATACGTCACAAACGTATCAAGGGTTCGAATCCCTTGCTCTCCGCCATAAGGATTTATAATATTTGGCCCGTTGGTCAAGTGGTTAAGACACCGCCCTTTCACGGCGGTAACACGGGTTCGAATCCCGTACGGGTCACCACTTTGGAGGATTAGCTCAGCTGGGAGAGCACCTGCCTTACAAGCAGGGGGTCGGCGGTTCGATCCCGTCATCCTCCACCATATAAATTTTATATGAATAGTATTATCGCGGGGTGGAGCAGCACGGTAGCTCGTCGGGCTCATAACCCGAAGGTCGCAGGTTCAAATCCTGTCCCCGCAACCAAATGGTCCCGTGGTGTAGTGGTTAACATGCCTGCCTGTCACGCAGGAGATCGCCGGTTCGACCCCGGTCGGGACCGCCATTTTTTTAATAAGGCTCGGTAGCTCAGTCGGTAGAGCAGAGGACTGAAAATCCTCGTGTCGGCGGTTCGATTCCGTCCCGAGCCACCATTTATCTTAATACAATACGCCGGCTTAGCTCAATTGGTAGAGCAACTGACTTGTAATCAGTAGGTTGGGGGTTCAAGTCCTCTAGCCGGCACCATGTAAGTTTCGGAGGGGTAGCGAAGTGGCTAAACGCGGCGGACTGTAAATCCGCTCCTTCGGGTTCGGCAGTTCGAATCTGCCCCCCTCCACCATTTACATAGGGGCATAGTTTAAAGGTAGAACTGAGGTCTCCAAAACCTCCAGTGTGGGTTCGATTCCTACTGCCCCTGCCAAATATATTTACACAACATGGCGGTTGTGGCGAAGTGGTTAACGCACCGGATTGTGGCTCCGGCATTCGTGGGTTCGATTCCCATCAGTCGCCCCATTTTTATTTTAAAAATTACAAATAATCTAATTGATACTTACATATAATTAAGTAAGAATTCGATGGGCTATAGCCAAGCGGTAAGGCAACGGACTTTGACTCCGTCATGCGCTGGTTCGAATCCAGCTAGCCCAGCCATTTTTGCGGAAGTAGTTCAGTGGTAGAATACAACCTTGCCAAGGTTGGGGTCGCGGGTTCGAATCCCGTCTTCCGCTCCAATTAAATTTAATATGGCGGCATAGCCAAGTGGTAAGGCAGAGGTCTGCAAAACCTTTATCACCGGTTCAAATCCGGTTGCCGCCTTTATTATTGTGCCGATGTGGCGGAATTGGCAGACGCGCACGACTCAAAATCGTGTTCCTTCGGGAGTGTCGGTTCGACCCCGACCATCGGTATCACGAACGGCGTAACATCAAGGCTCTACACTAGTTGTGTAGAGTTTTTTTGTGTTTTCATCGCACTACAAAATAAGGACTAATACTATCAAAGCTCATGCTATACAGTTAAAGCAAACTGTGAAACACTAAAGGGATAAAAATGAACATTCATTTTTATCCCTTTAGTGTTTCATTTTATAGAGAATCTCTCCACCCTGGTGACATGAAGTTAAATCCGACACCACCAGTAGATATTAGCACATTATCAACTGTTAACTTTGTAATTTCTAAAAACTTCTTTTCAAACTCTTCTCTGTTGTACTTGTACATAGTTGAGTGGCACGACCACATTTGCGTTGAAGTACTCAACCATTCCCCTAATTCCTTTAATTTAGGGAATGACTCAAATTGAATTGGTTCATCTAATTTCATGAATCTCACTCGATAGATAGTTGGGTTTAGCTTTTCTCCTATCCCTTTAAGACCATGTGCTTTTTTTTCATTTAAATGTGTCATAATTCTCTCCCATCCTTCAAATCTTTGAATTCCAAAATTATTTTCCTGTTTTAATTATACAGCAATAAAAAGTAATTAGGGGGAGGTTGTGGTAATTTTTCCCTTTTTCTTATTGTTTAGCGGGAAATAAAGTAATAAATGAAATATGATAATTTTAATCAAGAGAGAAATGAAAGTAAAAAGTATCAGTTATTTATTGTGATTCCATTTTGGCTTCGTTTCATTTTAATTCATCATGTTTAAAGAAGCTCAAAATTTTTAAAATACTTTAAAATAAAGGATTTTAGGGGGAACACTCTATATAACTATATAAATGTCACCTAGAAAGACTCAAAATCGTGTTCCTTCGGGAGTGTCGGTGCGGCCCGGACAATCGGTATCGACGATGTAAAAAGACTCTAACAGAAATGTTAGAGTCTTTTTTGTTAAATTATATTATGTGATGCTAAAATTCGTAATAAACGTAAAAATTCATGTATAATATAACTTGTCGAAAGAACAAAATGATAATGATTTATATTATGTCTGTAATATGAATCAAAAGTGAACTTTTTATATTTCTTTTAAAAATGTGTTGAATACACATTATATTTCATATTAATATTTTTATGTAGATTTAAAACGAGAAAGAGAGTGGAAAGTATGGGCCGTAAATGGAACAACATTAAAGACAAAAAAGCATCAAAAGATGCAAATACAAGCCGTATATACGCGAAATTTGGACGTGAAATTTATGTGGCAGCAAAACAAGGCGAGCCAGATCCTGAATCAAACCAAACGTTAAGAGTTGTATTAGAGCGTGCGAAAACATACAATGTACCAAGAACAATTATTGATCGTGCAATTGAAAAAGCAAAAGGCGGTTCAGAAGAAAACTATGATGAGCTTCGTTACGAAGGATTTGGACCAAATGGATCTATGGTAATTGTAGATACACTTACAAATAACGTAAACCGTACTGCAGCAGATGTACGAGCTGCATTTAGCAAAAACAGTGGTAACATGGGCGTAAATGGTTCTGTAGCTTACATGTTCGATGCGACAGCTGTTATCGGTCTTGAAGGTAAAACATCAGATGAAGTTCTTGAAATTTTAATGGAAGCAGATGTAGATGCACGTGACATTCTAGAAGAAGAAGATTCTGTTATCGTTTATGCTGAACCTGATCAATTCCACTCAGTACAATCTGCACTTAAAGATGCTGGTATTGAAGAATTTACAGTTGCAGAATTAACAATGCTTGCACAAAATGATGTAGAACTTCCTGAAGATGCTCAAGTACAATTTGAAAAAATGGTTGATGCATTAGAAGATTTAGAAGATGTACAACAAGTTTACCATAACGTAGACTTAGGCGAATAATAAAAAAGGACCCTTTCGTTTAACGAACTGGGTCTTTTTTATTGAAATAATTAAGATGATAAGGTTTTAAAGGTGTTTTGTTATAGTTATGGAATAGGATCATAGATAGTATTTTAAATGATTGTATTTCTAGGAGGTATTTCTATGGAGCATAAAACACCAAAGCATATCGTTGCTGTAGCAGGCTATTTAACAAATGAAAAGGATGAGGTGCTTTTAACAAAAGTACATTGGCGAGCGGATACGTGGGAAATGCCTGGGGGACAGGTAGAAGAAGGAGAAGCACTCGATCAAGCTGTTTGTAGGGAAATAAAAGAGGAAACAGGATTATCGGTGAAGCCTATCGGAATTACAGGGGTCTATTATAATGCTTCTATGCATATTTTAGCTGTTGTGTTTAAAGTGGCATATGTGAGTGGTGATATAAAAATTCAACCTGAAGAAATACAAGAGGCTAAATTTATTGCTTTAAATGAAGAGAACATCGATGAGTATATAACGCGTCCTCATATGAAATCAAGAACAGTTGATGCGATGAGAGCAACGCATTTCATCCCATACGAAACGTGGGAAGTACAGCCATATAACCTTATAGGCAGGTTGTAAGAAAAGGGTAGCTATTTGAGTGTATCTCAAATAGCTACCCTTTTCTTATGTATATTACTTCAGAAAAAGGTCAAAATGATAATAAAGCTAGTATTGATTTCGAGAACATTAGTTCTGTATAATTATGATATATCATATATAATTAGATTACTAGATGTTTAAAAATAGAAATTTATAGATGATATAATAAAAGAATAAAGTGGAATCAAGGAAGTATAACGCTCTTAATTTCTACGCTGCTGTTTGTTATGAATGTTTTAAAATAATGTATATTCAATATTTCAGATGAATAGTAGATAAAAAAAGACTGTGATACAATACATTTTTATACCTTACAATGATGTAAGGTAGGTGTAAGAGAAATCGATGGGATATTTTTTTACAACAAGGTATTCTTAAGTTAAGAGATATATATGCTGTGTGGAAAAGAGGTGTTCAAGATGAAAGAACGAGTATTATCTAGAGTGAACTATCATCAAAAAGTTGCATTAAATCCAATGACTAAATTCTTTTATAAAGCCATTATTTTATTATTATTGTTAAGTTGTACGTTATTATTCGTTGGAAATATAATGATCGAGAAAAGTGATATTAGTAAATTACATGTACCGCCTAAGTTAGAGGTGCCAGAATCATTAACACATGCATTTATCGCGACAGAAGATAAAAGGTTTTATCATCATAATGGTTTAGATTATATAGCAATTATTAGGGCGTCTGTTGAGAATATAAAAGCTGGTGGTGTTGTGCAAGGAGGAAGCACAATTACACAGCAATTATCGAAAAATGCTTTTTTAACGAATGAACGTACATTTTCTCGTAAGTGGAAAGAGATTTTTTATACAAAAAAAATTGAACGTACATTTACGAAGGATGAAATTTTAAAATTGTATGTAAGTAATATTTATTACGGAGAAGGAGCATGGGGAATTGAAAAAGCAGCCAACCTTTACTTCGGTAAAACGGTGAACCAATTAACGTTGGCTGAAAGTGCGATGATGGCTGCTGTAGTGAAAGCACCTGCTTATTACTCACCTGCGCAAAATTATGATAAAGCGGTCGAGAGACGAAATGTAGTTTTGAGATTAATGGAAAAAGAAGGATATATCAATCATGATGAGTATGTGCAAGCAGTTAGTGAGAAATTAGTAATTCGCCATGATATAAAAACAGAGCAGTCGATGTTAAATAATGCGCGTGAAAAAGCAGTAAGTTAAGAGAAGCTCTTGCATAGGAGCTTCTTTTTTTGAATAAATTGTGACAAATTGTGACACAATATCGTCACAATTATTGTGTTTTTGTAATTTATGTGAGCGTGTTCATTGCGTGACGTATATAAGTGTTGATATTATGTGTATTGTGTACAATGCTGTATACAGAATATGAATTTAAAGAGGAATGTATATGAAATCAAATAAACTCATGGCTCTTGGTGTAGTTTTTTCTATCGCAGTATTAATTGTAATCGGAACAATTGCGTATAGCATCATAAATGACAAAAAAGATAAAGGGAATGAGATGTTTGCTTATTCTACGCAACAATCTTTAGGTAAAGATGATGCTCCGGTTAAGGTAGTTGAATTTGGAGACTTCAAATGCCCAGCATGTCGTACTTGGGATGTAACGGTATTACCACGATTAAAAGAAGAATATATTGATAAAGGTAAAGTGCAGTTATATTTTATTAACTTCCCATTTATTGGAAAAGACTCTGATTTAGGCGCAGCAGCTGGTGAAGCAATTTATAAACAAGATAAAGATTCATTCTGGACTTTCTATGATGAGATTTATCAAAGTCAAAAGAAAGATACGGAAGAATGGATTACAGAAGAATTACTTCTTAGCATTGTGAAAGAGAAACTTCCAAAAGTTGATGTAGAACAGTTTAAAAAAGATTTACACAGTAAAGAAATAAAAGAAAAAGTACGTAAAGATTCAGATCGTGCTCAAAAGTTAAAAGTTCAAGGTGCTCCTTCAGTATATATAAACGGGAATCTTGCAAATCCTGATTTCGATAGTATGAAGAAGGCGATTGATAAAGAATTGAAAAAGTGATGAGGTCTCTCATCACTTTTTCGACTTTTTTCGATAAAATTCTTGCTTCCGTTTTTTTTACATGCTATACTACTTTACATAAGTTATTCTAATATCTTATATGTATTTCATATTTGCGGGTGTAGTTTAGTGGTAAAACAAGAGCCTTCCAAGCTCTGGTCGAGAGTTCGATTCTCTTCACCCGCTCCAAATTTTATTTAATGTTTTTCTAATAAATTGTGATCAACGCAGTGTTTCGTTTCTGAGATAAACGAGGCATTGCGTTTTTTAATGTTTGAAAAGCGTAATAGTATGCGAAAATAGAAGTAAAGAATAGTATTCCAAAAGTGAATTGCTAACCAATATAGTCGTTACATAAGGGATGGGTTCATCTGAGGAGGCGATTAAGAATGGATTTTGAACAATTAAAGCAAGATGTAATTGCATATAGTAAAACAATTGGTATAGATAAAATAGGCTTTGCGAGTGCTTCCCCATTTGAGGAGCTAAAGCAGCGGTTAATCCAGCAGCAACAATTAAATTATCAATCTGGATTTGAAGAGTCTGATATAGAAAAAAGAACGAATCCACAGCTTTTATTACCAGGTGCAAAATCAATTATTGCGATTGCTTTAGCGTATCCTTCAAAATTAAAAAACGCACCATTAAGTAAACGTGGAGAACGCCGTGGGATTTTTTGTCGTGCCTCTTGGGGACAAGATTATCATCTTGTTTTACGAGATCGTTTGCAAAAGTTAGAGGCATATTTAATTGAAAAGCTTCCAGATATAGAAGTGAAGTCAATGGTTGATACAGGTGAGTTAAGCGATCGTGCTGTATCAGAACGTGCAGGTATCGGATGGAGTGGTAAGAACTGCGCTATTATTACACCTGAATTTGGTTCGTATGTATACTTGGGAGAAATAATTACAAACGTTCCATTTCCACCAGATCAGCCGATAGAAGATCAATGTGGAAGCTGTACAAAATGTATTGATGTTTGTCCTACAGGTGCTTTAATACAGGGTGGACAGTTAGATTCGAAGAAATGTATTGCTTTTTTAACACAGACGAAAGGGTTCCTACCTGAAGAATATCGCGATAAAATAGGAAATCGTATATATGGATGTGATACGTGTCAGACTGTGTGTCCAAAAAATAAAGGAATGGATTTTCATAATCATCCTGAGATGGAGCCAGATCCTGAATTAGTTAAACCGCTCTTAACACCACTTTTAACAATTAGTAATCGTGATTTTAAAGAGAAATATGGGATTATGTCAGGGTCATGGAGAGGTAAAAAGCCATTGCAACGAAATGCGATTTTAGCATTGGCGCATTTTAAAGAAGCATCAGCAATTCCTGATCTAATCGGTGTTATGAAAGATGATCCAAGACCAGTGCTACGCGGAACAGCAGCGTGGGCACTTGGGAAAATTGGTGGAGATGGAGTAGGCGAAGCCATTGAGAAAGCGATGGAACGTGAAAAGGATGAAGAAGTTCTTCATGAAATGAATCGCGGGCTTGCATTGTTAGCGCAGAAAAAAGAGTAGATAATATCTCCCTTTTTCATATTGTAATATGGGAGGGAGATGAAATGGTTGTAAAAGAAAATATTGAAACACAAGTACAACAGTTTTTAGCATATGTAACAGAGAAACGAACAAATGTGGATGGTATTGCTAAAGATTTATTACAACTAGCACAAAGAAAGAAACAATTGTTTCAAAAACGTAGTGCAGATATAGTGAAAGCAACAGCAGATGTTTCTTTCATTAGACAGCTAAATAGTAGTGATTATCAAGAAATTGATTATCAAGTACATTTTAAATATTTAATTAAGCATAAAGAATTATTTTATATCGAAGAGGAACAATTAAAACGAAGAGTTTGTTTAAATAATAGCCGGATAATAGGTGATTATGCTATTGAAGTGCCAGAAGAGATTGGAATAGGTGAGACATTAGAAAGAGAAGTTGCGAAAGAGAAATACGGTTCTTATCAGTATAATCGTTTAGAGGCAGTAAAATATGCAGAGCGTTGGTGGGATGATCGAAACCCAGTGTATCGCAATTTTCCTGATAATTGTACAAATTTTATTTCTCAATGTCTTCATACTGGAGAAGTACCAATGAACGGATATCCTAATATTCGTAAAGGTTGGTGGCAAAGGGAGAACCAGTGGAGTTGGAGCTGGGCTGTCGCACACTCTTTTTACTGGTACTTGTCAGGTTCTACAGTTGGCCTGCGAGGAGAAGCTGTAGAAAAGCCGGAAGACCTTATTCTTGGTGATGTCATTGCTTACGATTTCGAAGATGACGGTAGGTGGAATCATACGACGATTGTAGTAGCAAAAGACGCAGATGGTATGCCACTTGTAAATGCACATTCAGCAAATAGCCGGCGGCGTTATTGGAGTTATGAGGACTCTAGTAAATACACACCACAAATGAAATATAAATTCTTTCATATTATTAATGGGTAGAGATTTTTCGTTCAAGTGGTATAATACGTAGTAGACAAAAAACAGAGGTGAATATCGCGTGGGTGTACATGTTGTTTTATATCAACCAGAAATTCCAGCAAATACAGGAAATATTGCACGTACTTGTGCAGCAACTGGAACAGAATTACATTTGATTAGACCGCTTGGGTTTTCAACGGATGACAAAATGTTAAAGCGTGCAGGATTAGATTATTGGCAGCACGTAAAAGTTACGTATTACGATTCAATTGAAGAGTTTTATGAGAAAAATAAAGACGGTGAATTCTTCTATTTAACAAAGTATGGTGAGAAAGCTCATACAGCATTTGATTATAGCAAACGTGAGAAGGATTATTATTTCGTGTTTGGAAGAGAAACAAATGGCTTACCAGCTAATGTAATCGAAGAAAACTTCGATCATTGTTTACGTATTCCAATGACGGATAAAGTACGTTCATTAAATTTATCTAATACAGCAGCAATTTTAATTTATGAAGCGTTTCGTCAACAAAATTATCCAGGATTAGATTTAGAAATCGTTTATTAAAAGTCGCCATTAGGCGGCTTTTTTTATAAATAAAAATAATATGTAGTCATACATTTTAAAAAAGGTACATATTCATATAGAATGGGATATATGATTAAAAATAGATAAGACGGGTTGAGATAAATATGAAGGAACAATATAACAATCAAAATACCTTTTTAAGTATGATAGATATGGATTTAATAAGACAAGGACTATTACATGCTATTCAAGATTTAGTATTTATTGTGAAAGTTATTGATGATGAGATCTTTAAATATATTTATATAAATAAAATAGGGATGGACTATGCTGGATTAAGTGAAGAATGTTACGGAAAAACATTTGCAGAAGTGTTATCAGGAGATAAGGTGAAAATATTACAAGAGCAATATACAAAAGTGGTGAGAGAGGCGAGAGCACACACATTTTGTGATGTAATCAGTTTCCCAACTGGTAATTTACATTATGAGTCTTCAGTTAATCCTGTATACGATGAAGAAGGGGTATGTCAATTTATTATTTGTATTACAAGGGATATTACAGCTCAGATTGAGGAGAAAGCAGAGATAGAGGAAAAACAAATGTTATTTAAGTCATTACTAGAATATAATAATGACTCCATTATATCTATAGATTCTATAGGTAGAATTACATATGCTAATCCGGCAACGTATGAAATATTTGGATACCGATATGAAGAGTTAAATAATAACTTTATTTTTAACTTTATTATTAAAGAATATGAAAAAGACTTTCAAATTATATTTAAGGAAGCTTTACAGGGGAGAGCAAAACAAATTGTTTCAAAGAAATATGTTCATAAAGAAGGATATGAACTATATATTTCTTTGAGAACGATCCCGATTATTGTGAACGGTGAAATTGTTGGGGTGTATATTGTTACGAGGGATGTTACAAGGCAAGTATTAAATGAGATGAAGACGGAATACTTAGCTTATTATGACCAATTAACAGGTTTAATGAATAGAATTTCATGCACAAACAAGCTAAATGAGTTTTTAAATGAAAATAAAGAGCTTGCACTAGTTTTCATGGATTTGGATGAATTTCATCTTATTAATGATACATTTGGTCATAAAGAAGGAGATAAAGTATTACAAAAAGTTACAGAATGTTTAAGCAATCTAGAAATAGAAGGTATGCATTTATTTAGAGAACATGATGACCAATTTGTTATGTTAATAGAAAATATAACGAAAGAATATGTAGAGGAAGTTGCAAAAAACATATTAGAAAAGATTAGTGAACATTTTGTAATTGAAGAAGAGGACGTGTATTTAAGTGCATCAATTGGAATTGTAATGGCACCAACAGATGGAGCCGATGAAAAAATACTTTTTCAAAGAGTTGATGCTGCTTTGGAAAAAGCAAAGGAAAAAGGAAAAGGGCATTATCATTTTTATTGTAAAGGATTAGATTGTGAACGTGAGAAAAGGTTTGTAATGGAAAATCAGTTACATCGTGCTATAGAGAAAAATGAATTTTTCTTATATTACCAGCCGCAGGTTAATATTGAAACGAAAAAAATAGCTAGTATGGAAGCTTTAATAAGATGGGAGAATAAAGAATTAGGATTTGTCCCTCCCAATCAATTTATTCCACTGGCAGAAAGAACAGGATTTATTATTAAGCTTGATGAGTGGGTAGTAGATCAAGTGTGTCAGCAAATACGTGAATGGTTAAATAAAGGGTATGAAGTGGTTCCGATTGCAGTTAATATTTCAGCTAGACATTTTCGATCTATTACATTAATAGAGATGATTACACGTGCTTTAAATAAGTACAATGTACCAGCTCATCTATTAGCGATAGAGGTGACAGAAGGAGCCCTTATACATAAAGACATATCAAAGAGAGTGTTGCTACAATTAAAAGAACAAAATTTAAAGATTCATTTAGATGATTTTGGAACAGGGTATTCGTCTTTAAGTTATTTGAAAACATATCCAATTGATACTTTGAAAATTGATCGCTCTTTTATGGAAGGTATACATGTAGATGAACGTGATACGAATATTACGGCTGCAATTATTCATTTAGCTCATACATTAGAATTGAATGTAATTGCAGAAGGAGTAGAAAAAGCAGAACAAATACAGTTTTTGAAGGAAAAAAATGTAGAAATTGTACAAGGTTATTATTATAGTCGCCCTTTATCAAAATATGATGTGGAAAATATGTATTATACATGATGTATAAAGAAAAAAGTGATGTGCTAAAAGCACATCACTTTTTATGTGTACCTGGTTTATCGTTGTAACCAGATGTGAAAATAGCTGTAAGAAATGTGAGTGATACACCTAAAATTAATAATAATTTCATATTAATACTCCCCCTACTTTTTTGATTTACGAATTCTATTTATGAATTGAAATGTATGTAAGGTTCTTAGAAGAAAAGAATTTATTTATAATGAATAGCAGTGTGAAAACTTTAATACCTATATTATACAGAATTTTCTTTGAATTTTGGAGAGAATTTTATAGCACTACTATATATTTCGTTTTGATTTAAAGAATGTTTAAGGACATCCTAGCATACCTTTTATAATAATCCGATTGAACAAGGAGATGGGGGAGGAGCTATAATGGATATTCTAAAAAAGATTGAACAGCATCGAGCAGCAGAAGAACGTTTACAATGGGAAGGTACGTTTGCGGAGTATTTGGAGCTTGTGAAAGAAAGACCATGGGTGGCTCAAACAGCACACTCTCGCATTTACAATATGATAAAAGATGCCGGAATCGAAGAAGTTGATGGTAGAAGAAAATATAATTTCTTTAGTAATCAGCTGTTTGGACTAGAGGATGCACTAGAGCGTCTTGTTGAAGAATATTTTCATCCGTCTGCAAAAAGATTAGATGTTAGAAAACGTATTTTATTATTAATGGGTCCTGTTAGTGGAGGGAAATCAACATTAGTTACGATGTTGAAACGAGGATTAGAAACATACTCACGTACAGATCGTGGAGCGATTTTTGCAATTAAAGGCTGCCCGATGCACGAAGATCCACTGCATTTAATTCCACATCATTTACGGGATGATTTCTTTGATGAGTATGGAGTGAGAATTGAAGGGAATTTATCACCATTAAATGTAATGCGTCTAGAGCAAGAATATGGGTCAAGAATTGAGGATGTAGTTGTAGAGCGTATTTTCTTCTCGGAAGATCGTCGTACAGGGATTGGTACATTTAGCCCGTCTGATCCAAAATCACAAGATATTGCCGATTTAACAGGTAGTCTAGACTTTTCAACAATTGCAGAATATGGTTCAGAATCAGATCCTCGTGCGTATCGATTTGATGGAGAATTAAATAAGGCGAACCGAGGGATGATGGAATTCCAAGAGATGTTAAAATGCGATGAGAAGTTTTTATGGCATTTATTATCGCTTACGCAAGAAGGTAATTTCAAAGCGGGAAGGTTTGCGCTTATTTCAGCAGATGAATTAATTGTAGCGCATACGAACGAAACAGAGTATCGCTCATTTATAGCAAATAAGAAAAATGAAGCATTGCATTCAAGAATTATTGTAATGCCAGTTCCATACAATTTACGAGTGAGTGAAGAGGAACATATTTATGAGAAGATGATTCATGAAAGTGATGTATCGAATGTGCATATTGCACCACACACACTTCGTGTTGCAGCGATGTTTACAATTTTAACTCGCTTAAAAGATCCGAAGCGTCCAGATATTGATTTAAACAAAAAGATGCGTTTATATGATGGTGAAATGGTAGAGGGTTATAATGCGATTGATGTAGAAGAATTGCAACGGGAATACCAAGATGAAGGTATGAGCGGTATTGACCCACGTTATGTTATTAACCGAATTTCTTCTACAATTATTAGAAAAGAAGTACCATCTATTAATGCACTAGACGTACTTCGTTCTTTAAAAGATGGATTAGACCAGCATCCATCCATTAGTAATGAAGATCGTGAGCGCTATATGAACTTCATTTCATTAGCAAGAAAAGAATATGATGAAATTGCTAAGAAAGAAGTACAAAAAGCATTCGTATATTCATACGAAGAATCGGCTAAGACACTTATGGATAATTACTTAGATAACGTTGAAGCATATTGCAATAAATCGAAATTACGTGATCCATTAACAGGTGAAGAAATGAGCCCAGATGAAAAACTAATGCGCTCAATTGAGGAACAAATTGGAATTTCAGAAAATGCGAAGAAAGCATTCCGTGAAGAAATTTTAATTCGCATCTCTGCTTATGCGCGTAAAGGAAAACGTTTCGATTATAACTCGCATGAACGTCTTCGCGAAGCGATTCAGAAGAAGCTATTTGCTGATTTAAAAGATGTCGTGAAAATCACAACATCAACGAAAACACCAGATGAAAATCAGCTTAAGAAAATCAACGATGTTGTTGCACGTTTAATTGATGAGCATGGCTATAATTCTTCTTCAGCAAATGAATTATTACGCTATGTAGGTAGCTTGCTAAATCGATAGTTTGATAACAAAACGCTGTCTCTTGTTTTTTGCGGGACAGCGTTTTATTATCCATTCATATGTGTAAAGTGTCATACCTTGTCCAAATATAATAAATTAAGATGCAATTTCATGAATTTATTGTCAATTATTTTTACAATATGCATATGATAGAGTAACCAACCATTCATACGAAAAAAGCCAACACAATACAATATGTTGCAAAGTGAAAATGTGTGCAACAATGCATTGTGTTTCTTTCTTATCAGAGGCTGAATATTTCTTTCTATTATGTGAGTGGCAAAATTTTGTTTAGGATGCTCGGAGTATTGTATGTAAAACGTTATATATGTTTATGGGGTGATTTTCGATGGGCAGTTACCTTTCAAATATTTTAGCTTGAACATTACAGAACAAAATTTATAGATTGCTGTTCATAGAGAAAGACAATTACAGTAAGGAGGGAAAGGAATGAGCGAAGAAAATCAACCAAATTATACGATTTCACAGGAAAACTGGTCCCTCCATCGCAAAGGATATGACGACCAACAGCGCCATCAAGAAAAAGTACAAGAGGCAATTAAGAATAATTTACCCGATCTTGTAACAGAAGAAAGCATTGTTATGTCTAATGGCAAGGATGTTGTAAAAATACCAATTCGTTCTTTAGATGAATATAAGATTCGGTACAATTATGATAAAAACAAACACGTTGGGCAAGGAACTGGTGATAGCAAAGTTGGTGATGTCGTTGCGAGAGATGGATCAGGTGGTCAAAAGCAAAAAGGCCCAGGAAAAGGTCAAGGTGCAGGAGATGCAGCTGGAGAAGATTATTATGAAGCTGAAGTCTCTATTTTAGAATTAGAGCAAGCGTTTTTCAAAGAGCTAGAGCTTCCTAATTTAAAGAGAAAAGAAATGGATGAAAACCGGATTGAACATATTGAATTTAATGACATTAGAAAAACAGGACTATGGGGAAATATTGATAAGAAACGAACGATGATATCCGCATATAAACGAAATGCAATGCGTGGTAAAGCATCTTTCCATCCAATTCACCAAGAGGATTTAAAGTTCCGTACTTGGAATGAAGTATTAAAGCCAGATTCAAAAGCTGTTGTATTAGCGATGATGGATACGAGTGGATCGATGGGAATATGGGAGAAGTATATGGCACGTAGCTTCTTTTTCTGGATGACAAGATTTTTACGTACAAAGTATGAAACAGTTGATATTGAATTTATTGCTCATCATACAGAAGCGAAAGTTGTTACAGAAGAAGAATTTTTCTCAAAAGGAGAAAGTGGCGGAACGATATGTTCTTCCGTGTATAAAAAGGCATTAGAGCTTATCGATAATAAATATTCACCAGACCGCTATAATATTTATCCATTCCATTTTTCAGACGGTGATAATTTAACATCAGATAATGCGAGATGTGTAAAGCTTGTTGAAGAGCTGATGAAGAAATGTAATATGTTTGGGTATGGGGAAGTCAATCAGTACAACCGCCATAGTACGCTTATGTCAGCCTATAAAAATATTAAAGATGAGAACTTTAGATATTATATTTTAAAGCAAAAAGCAGACGTATTCCATGCGATGAAGAGCTTTTTTAAAGAAGAATCAGGAGAGAAAATGGCATAATCCCTTTTAAAAGGGATTATTTTTTTAGTTGACAATGATAATGAAAATCATTATCATTTATTCAAGAAATGATTACATTTCGAATTATATATATTGGAGGAGATGTAAAGTTGAAAAAAAATAAAAAAAAACATATAAATGCAATGATTATAGCGGCGGCGTTATCACTTCCATTTGCTGTGTATTCGACACCTGCTTTAGCGGCGGTAGCAATTGAGGCAAATAAAACGGGACAAGGTTTAGAAGATGGTACATATGACGCTGTTATTAAAGCGTATAAAGATAAAACGAATGAACAGTCTATGGCAGCTGTTTATATAAAGGATCCGAAATTAACAATTGAGAATGGAAAGAAAATTGTAACAGCAACGTTAAGTGATAGCGATTTCTTCCAATACTTGAAAACAGAGGATATTCATACTCCTGGTGTGTTTCATGATGTAAAGGTTATATCAGAAGACAAAAAGAAAAATGGAACGAAGGTTATTCAATTTGAAGTTGGGGAATTGGGAAAAAGATATAATATGCAAATGCATATTTATATTCCAACGATGGCCTATGATAATAAATATCAAGTGCAGTTTGAAGTAAATGCTTTAAATTTAGAGAACAATGTTCCAGAAAAGGAAAATAGAGAGGATAAAGTGGAACAACAAGATGAAAGCGGAAATGTAATATTAGATAAGCAATTACAAAGGCATATTAATAAACATAATTTAAATAGAGAAAATATAAATGATCCAATAACTAAGGAAGATTTATTAAAGATTAAAACATTATCCATTTATTCAGGTGAAGGAATAAGTGAAATAGCTGGTTTAGAACATATGACAAATTTAGAGAAGTTGACGTTAAGAGAATCTAATGTAACAGATATATCAGCCATCTCGAAACTGAGAGATTTGAAGTACGTAGATTTAACTTCTAATCCAATTAAAAATATTCATCCAATTGAGCAGTTAGAGAATATTAATATGCTTTTTTTAAGAGATAATAAAATTTCTGATCTTACACCATTAAGTAAAATGAAAAAAATTAAAACATTAGATTTAGTTGGGAATAACATTGAAGACATCCAGCCATTATTTACATTATCAACTATGAAACAGTTATACTTAGCCAATAATCAAATCAGTGATCTTACTGGAATTAACCAATTAAGTAATGTGGAACTATTATGGATAGGGAACAATAAAATTAGTAATGTTGAATCTATTAGTAAAATGAGTAATCTTATTGAACTAGAAATTGCTGATAGTGAAATAAAAGATATATCACCATTATCTAAATTAGGAAAATTACAAGTACTGAATTTAGAAGAGAATTATATCTCTGATATATCACCGCTGAGTAATTTAACAGATTTACATGAGATGAACCTAGGAGCGAATGAAATTGCTGACGTAAGGCCTGTTGAGGAATTGGGTAAGCGAATTTCAATTGATATTCAACGACAAAAAATCTTTTTAGGTGAAGCAAGCGTAGATGAAGAAATACAAATTCCAATATACAATCTTAAAGGGGAGCCACTTCAAAATATCAATTTAAAAAGTGAGGGGGCCATTCTGAATAATGGATTTATAAAATGGAATAGTCCTGGAGAAAAAACATATGAATTTAGATTAGATACAAGCTCTGGTGAAAGTAAAATAAGATTTAATGGGATGGTTGTCCAGAAAATAGTTGAAAAACAAAAAGAAAGTCAAAATGTAATCCTGGATAAACATTTACAACAACATATTAATAAAGAGAATTTAGGTAGAGAGAATTTAAACGCTCCTATAACAAAAGAAGATTTATTACAGATTAAAACATTAGAGATACTTAAAGAAAAAGGAAAAGAGATAAAAGATGTAACAGGTTTAGAGTACATGACGAACTTAGAAAACTTCACTTTAGAAGGAGTAGGCTTGAAAAATATTGAGTTCATCTCAAATTTGAAACAATTAAATATTGTGAATGTATCTCATAATCAAATTGAAGATATAACACCGTTATCTTCATTAAAAAACTTACAGTGGTTAAATCTTGCAGACAATCATATTAAAGATGTAACGGTTATTGGTTCAATGCTGGACTTACTTAGCTTGAATTTAGCAGGGAATGAGATTTGTGATGTAAGACCGCTAATACAATTAGGGCAGTGGTTTTCAATTGATGTCGGGAGACAAACAATCATTTTAGATGAAGCAAAAGTAAATGAAGAAATTCAAGTTCCTGTATATGACTTAGAAGGAGCAGCTATTGACAATATCAAAATGACAGGTAAGGGCGGAACGCTTAATAACGGAGTAATAAAATGGAGTACCCCAGGTGAAAAGGTATATAAATTTGATTTAGATTCTGATGAAATTAGTATAAGTTTTAACGGAACGGTAATCCAAAATATAGTTGAAAAAGAAGAAGTGACAGAACCGGTAAAAGAAGTTGAAGAAACGAAAGAAGAAGTAAAAGAACCGGTAAAAGAAGTTGAAGAAACGAAAGAAGAAGTAAAAGAGCCGGTAAAAGAAGTTGAAGAAACGAAAGAAGAAGTAAAAGAGCCGGTAAAAGAAGTTGAAGAAACGAAAGAAGAAGTAAAAGAACCGGTAAAAGAAGTTGAAGGTACAAAAGAAGAAGTGAAAGAACCAGTAAAAGAAGTTGAAGGTACAAAAGAAGAAGTGAAAGAACCAGTAAAAGAAGTTGAAGAAACAAAAGAAGAAGTAAAAGAGCCAGTAAAAGAAGTTGAAGAAACAAAAGAAGAAGTAAAAGAGCTGATAAAAGAAGTTGAAGAAACGAAAGAAGAAGTAAAAGAGCCAGTAAAAGAAGTTGAAGGTACAAAAGAAGAAGTGAAAGAACCAGTAAAAGAAGTTGAAGGTACAAAAGAAGAGGTAAAAGAATCAACAACTGGATTGAATCAAGAGCCAAAAGGGGATAATCAAGTTGGGCCGGTGAAGGTGGTAGGACAAGAGAGTACGCAAGAAAAAGTTTCAAATAAGCAACAAGTTAATAAGCAAGAGGAAAATCAGAAGTCTTTAGCAGCAACTGGTAGTCAAGCTAACACATCGAGTTTACTTTCTGGATTAGCATTTGTTCTTTCAACATTAAGTATGTTTGTATTTAGAAAGAGAGTATTTAAGAAATAAATAACGTTTTATCTTATTATTACAAAAAATATATATAATTATTTGAGAAGACCTTATCATAGCAATTTCATGTTGAAATATGCTTATGATAAGGTCTTTTTGAATAGGGGAAGGATATGGATACGAGGATGTTTTAATCAATAAAATAATGGAGAAGCTGTAACGAAAATTGTAAGTACTTTTCGTTCACGATACGTTCAAATTGTATCAAGAAATAATATGAAATATTGCATTTTGTATCTTTTTATCCGGATAATATGTTAATTTCGTGGATGGAATATATAAATAGGGGGCAATGATATGAACAAGAAATCAAAAATTAATAAAATGATGCTTAGTATTAGTACAATGGCGCTATCGTTAGGGGCAATTCAAACGAATGTATCAGCAGAAGAAAAGGTGCCATATAATGTATTGCATTCGAAACCAGTTGGAATTGAAAAACCAGTAGATGAGATCGGACACGTTTCTAAAGCCGAAGAAACATTATCATTTCAAGAACGTTTAAAAGTAGGAGATTTTTCACAGCGACCAGCATCTATTACGAGGAACTTGGCAGTAAAGCAAGCTAAAGACAGCTATTCAATGGCTGATTTAAACAAAATGAATGATCAAGAGTTAGTTGAAACGTTAGGCAGTATTAAGTGGCATCAAATTACAGACTTATTCCAGTTTAATGAAGATGCAAAAGCCTTTTATAAAGATAACGGAAAAATGCAAGTCATTATAGATGAATTAGCTCATAGAGGTAGTACATTTACGAAAGATGATTCAAAAGGAATTCAAACGTTTACTGAAGTGTTACGTTCAGCTTTTTATCTTGCATTTTATAATAATGAATTAAGCGCTTTAAATGAAAGAAGCTTCCAGGACAAATGCTTACCGGCTTTAAAAGCAATCGCAAAAAATCCAAACTTTAAGCTTGGAACAAATGAGCAAGATACAGTAGTATCTGCATACGGTAAATTAATTAGTAATGCATCAAGTGATGTTGAAACAGTGCAATACGCATCGAATATTTTAAAACAATATAATGATAATTTTAATGCATATGTAGACGATCGTATGAAAGGACAAGCTGTATACGATATGATGCAAGGCATTGATTATGATATACAGTCTTACTTAAATGAGGCCCGTAAAGAAGCGAATGAAACGATGTGGTATGGAAAAGTAGATGGGTTTATTAATGAAATAAATCGTATTGCTCTTCTAAATGAAGTAACGTCAGAAAATAAATGGCTCGTTAATAATGGAATTTATTTTGCTAGCCGTTTAGGGAAGTTTCATAGCAATCCAAATAAAGGACTAGAGGTTGTTACACAAGCGATGCATATGTATCCGCGTTTAAGTGAACCGTATTTTGTTGCGGTAGAACAAATTACAACAAATTATAATGGGAAAGATTATAGCGGGAATACGGTAGATTTAGAGAAAATACGTAAAGAAGGAAAAGAGCAATACTTACCAAAAACGTATACATTCGACGATGGATCAATTGTGTTCAAAACAGGAGATAAAGTATCAGAAGAAAAAATTAAGAGACTATATTGGGCTGCGAAGGAAGTAAAGGCACAGTATCATCGTGTAATTGGAAATGACAAAGCGTTAGAGCCAGGAAATGCGGATGATGTATTAACGATTGTAATTTATAATAGTCCAGATGAATATCAGTTAAATAGACAATTGTATGGATATGAAACAAACAATGGTGGAATTTATATTGAAGAGACAGGTACATTCTTTACATATGAGCGTACACCAGAGCAAAGTATTTATAGTTTAGAAGAGTTATTCCGTCATGAATTTACTCATTACCTGCAAGGAAGATATGAAGTACCAGGTCTATTTGGAAGAGGAGATATGTATCAAAATGAAAGGTTAACTTGGTTCCAAGAAGGAAATGCAGAGTTTTTCGCAGGATCTACTCGTACGAATAACGTTGTACCAAGAAAGAGCATCATTAGCGGATTATCATCTGATCCTGCAAGCCGTTATACAGCAGAGCGCACACTATTTGCTAAATATGGTTCTTGGGATTTCTATAACTACTCGTTCGCATTGCAGTCTTACTTATATACGCATCAGTTTGAAACATTTGATAAAATTCAAGATTTAATTCGTGCGAATGACGTGAAAAATTATGATGCATATCGTGAAAACCTAAGTAAAGATTCTAAGCTAAATAAAGAGTATCAAGAGTATATGCAGCAGTTAATTAATAATCAAGATAAGTACACTGTACCGGAAGTAGCAGATGATTATTTAGCTGAACATGCACCAAAGTCGTTAACAGAAGTGAAGAAAGAAATTAGTGAGACGTTGTCTATGAAAGATGCAAAAATGACAAAACACGAGTCTCAATTCTTTAATACATTTACATTAGAAGGTACGTTTACAGGTAGTGTAACAAAAGGTGAATCAGAAGACTGGAATGCAATGGGTAAAAGAGTAAATGAAGCTTTAGAACAATTGGCGCAAAAAGAATGGAGCGGCTACAAAACGGTTACAGCATATTTCGTCAATTACCGTGTGAATAGTTCCAATGAATTTGAATATGACGTAGTCTTCCATGGTATCGCAAAAGATGACGGAGAAAATAAAGCTCCGACAGTTCATATAAACGGTCCTTATAATGGGCTTGTAAAAGAAGGAATTCAATTCAAAAGTGATGGATCAAACGACGAAGATGGAAAAATCGTTTCTTATTCATGGGAGTTTGGAGACGGAAGAACAAGTACAGAAGTTAATCCAGTACATGCATATGAAAAAGAAGGAACTTATAAAGTAGTGTTAAGAGTAAAAGATGATAAAGGAAAAGAGAGTAGAAGTGAAACAACTGTTACGATTAAAGATGGAAGTTTAACAGAATCTGAACCAAATAATCGTAAAGAGGAAGCAAATCGTATCGGACTAAACACTACTATAAAAGGTAGCCTTATCGGCGGGGATCACACCGATGTTTATACATTTAATGTAGCATCAGCGAAAGATATCGATATTTCTGTTTTAAATGAGTATGGAATTGGGATGACGTGGGTACTTCACCATGAATCAGATATGCAAAATTATGCTGCTTACGGTCAAGCTAATGGAAATCATATAGAAGCAAAATTAAATGCAAAACCAGGTAAGTATTACTTGTATGTATATAAATATGATAATGGCGATGGAACGTACTCATTATCACTAAAATAAGTGCTTTTCCAATGTATGTTTAACTTTACTTTTTGTGGAAAATAGTGTATTATATAGATATATAATATATCGGTTATTTTCTAGGAGGAGCCTGTCACAATAGGTTTCTCCTGTTCTTTTTTAGAGACCTGTCTTACAGGTTTTTCTTTAAAGGGTAAATAACTGAAAATTTAGATTAATAATCTTTGAAAGAGGTGAGGCATACACATAACAAAAAAGGGATTGTTTAAGAAAGGGGGATAAGAAATGTTCTTGTTTGGTTATCCACTTGAAACAATTTATTTATATGGATTTATTATTGCTACTATACTCACTGTTATTTATATTTTCTTTGGAGATATATTTGAATCAATATTTAGTTTTGGGGGCGGATCTGTATCCGTTGTTACTTTACTACTTAGTTTCTTCGCTATGTTATGTGGACTTAGTTATATAGGAGAATATTTATTTTCCTTTAATAGTACTATTATTTTCGCTGGTTCATTTGCTATATCTTTTATCGGTGTTTTCATAATGAAAATATTAATTTTAAAACCGATTGCAGAAGCAGAACAAAATACCGTACAAAGTATGGATGAATTCATTGGTTGCAAGGGAGAAGTCATTACGACAATTCCTACAGAAGGATTTGGTGAAGTATTAATCTCCTCCCAATTTGGAAGTAATGCAATCCCAGCTAAAACAATTGGAAAGAAAGATATTTCACAAGGAACTGAAGTTATTATCGAGGGAGTTCAAGATGGTGTTTTGCTTGTACAAAACATCGCTTATTCTTTAAAGAAACCAAAATTATAAGGGGGAATTTACATGACGATTCCATTAATTGTCGGTGGAGTTTTACTCGCAATTTTAATTCTACTCATTTTAGTATTCATTACGAAGTATCGAACAGTTGGTCCAGATGAAGCGTTAATTGTTACAGGGAACTGGCTTGGTGGTGGGAAAAATGTTGTTACCACTGATGATGGAAAGAAGATTAAGATTATTCGCGGTGGCGGTACTTTTGTAGTTCCAATTATGCAAAGAGCAGAGCCTTTAAGTCTATTAAACTACAAATTAGAAGTTGGTACACGTGATACGTATACGAAACAAGGTGTACCAATTACAGTAAATGGTGTTTCTATTATTAAAGTAGGATCGACAATTGAAGAAGTTTCTACAGCAGCTGAACAATATTTAGGAAAAGAAACGGAAGAGTTAAAAATAGAAGCAAAAGAAGTTTTAGAAGGGCATCTCCGTGCTATCTTATCTTCTATGACAGTAGAAGATGCGTATAGTAATAGAGAGCAATTTGCTCAAAAGGTGCATGAAGTAGCTTCTACAGATTTAAAGAAGATGGGTCTTCGCATCGTTTCTTTTACAATTAAAGAAATAATGGACAAAAACGGATACTTAGATGCGCTTGGACAGCCGCAAATTGCAATGGTTAAGCGTGATGCAACAGTTGCAAATGCAGAGCGTGAAAAAGAGGCACGAATTGAAAAAGCTCGTGCTGAGAAAGAAGCAAAAGAAGCAGAATATCAACGTGATGCACAAATCGCTGAAGCTGAAAAACATAAGGAATTAAAAGTGCAGTCCTATAAGAGAGATCAAGAACAAGCTCGTGCAGATGCGGACCTTTCTTACGAATTACAACAAGCGAAAGCGCAACAAGGTGTTACAGAAGAGCAAATGCGCGTTAAAATCATTGAGCGTGAAAAGCAAATTGAATTAGAAGAAAAAGAGATTGCACGTCGTGAAAAGCAATATGATGCAGAAGTGAAGAAAAAAGCAGATGCAGATCGCTATGCTGTCGAACAATCAGCAGAAGCGGAAAAAGTAAAACAAATGAAAAAGGCAGATGCGGATCAATATAAGATTGAAGCAGAAGCAAGAGCACGTGCAGAAGAAGTTCGTGTAGAAGGTTTAGCGAAAGCAGAGATTGAGAAAGCACAAGGTCAAGCGAAAGCGGAAGTACAAAAAGCACAAGGTACAGCAGAGGCAGATGTTATTAGGTTAAAAGGTTTAGCAGAAGCAGAAGCGAAACAAAAAATTGCAGAAGCATTTGAATTATATGGTCAAGCGGCAATTATGGATATGGTTCTTAAAATGCTTCCAAGTTATGCGAAGGAACTTGCAAGTCCGCTTAGTAACATTGATAAAATCACAGTTGTCGATACAGGCGGCGGTGGTAAAAATAGCGGGGCCGGAAAAGTTGCGGGCTATGCGACCGATTTAATGGCAACGATGCAAGAAACTTTAAAAGCTTCTTCTGGAATTGACTTAAAAGAGCTATTAGAAGGATTTGCAGGAAAAGGAGCGGTACAACAATTATCAAGTGATAAACCGGTTGTATCTGTAGTAGAAGATAAGAAAAAAGAAGTAGAAAAAGATAAAGAATAGTAAGGTAGGCAGGACCTCTAGCATGTGCTAGAGGTTCTTCTGTGAATCATAATATTTCGAATAATATACATTTTTATACATTGTTTTAATTATTTAATTTTTATAGAATGAAGTAAGTATGCAATAATCCTTTAAATTTAGAATGATGAGTAAAAAGAAATAGAGAGTCTCGTCAATTTATTTATATCTTATAATTTTTATAAATAGATTAATTGTAATTTATTGCATGTAAAACGGTATGGAGGGGTAGAAATATGTTTCAAAGGAAGTTAAGGAGTAGTAGTTTAAAAACAAAGTTACTTGTGTCATTTATTATCATTTTAATTCTTCCAAGTATTGTAATTGGTTGGACGTCTTATCAGCAGGCGAAAACAAATTTTAATGAAACGATTTTAAACTCGGCAAAAGATAATATAAAAATTTTGGATAATGTAATTAATAAGGAATTGGATAGTAAAAAAGTAGATGCAACTTATTTTACGAAATTATTTACACAATCAAGTTACCAAGCGGATCAAATACAAAATATCCAAAATAAACTAGAAGAATATAATAAGTTACATCCGGAAATGGAAGCTATCTATACTGGGTCTAGCAACGGGCAATTTATTCAATCACCGGCAATTCAAATGCCGGAAGGATATAATCCTACAGAAAGAGATTGGTATAAAGAGGCAGTGAAAAAAAGCGGAGAAGTAATTGTAACTGCTCCATATAAGTCAAAAACGACAGGGAATACTGTTATCACACTGGCAAAACAAAATGAGGATAAAAGTGGCGTTCTTGGGATTGACTTAATTATCAATAATATTGTAACTACTTCCAAGATGGTTAATATCGGTAAGGAAGGTTATGTAGCGATATTTGATCAAGATAAAAATGTAGTCGCACACCCGACACTGAAGCCGGGTGTGAAGTTAGAAGAGAAACTTAGTAAGGAATTTTATAAACAGGAAGCTGGTGATTTTCATTATTCATTAGATGGTGAAGATCGTAACATTACTTTTAAAACGAATAAGAAAACTGGATGGAAAATAGCGGGGATAATGCCTTCAAAAGAAATTATTCAAGCGGCTGAACCTATTTTCTATAAAACGATAACTGTTATTGGGATTTCATTAATGATTGGTGGGGTTTTAATTTACTTCATAATTGCTTCTATTATTAAACCGTTAAAACAACTTGTTCTATCATCTAGGAAAATTAGTGAAGGTGATTTAACAGAATCTATTACAGTTCATTCTAAAGATGAAATCGGGCAGTTAGGAGAAAGTTTTAATGAGATGGCATCATCATTACATAATGTCATTTCCAATATAAATATTTCAGCAAGTCATGTAGCAGCATCTTCAGAAGAATTAACAGCTAGCATGAAGCAGACAAGTGAAGCGACAGAACAAATTACACAAGCTATAGAGCAAGTGTCGAGTGGGGCTGAAATACAAACGAGAGAAGTTGAAGAAGGAGCGACGTTATTAGAAGAAGTTACAGAAGGAGTTCAGCGTGTTGCTGATAGTTCTTCATTAGTATCAACAGCTTCTATGTATACGAAGAAAAAAGCTGAAGATGGTGGGAAGTTAGTTGAGCAAACTGTGAATCAAATGCAATTAATTCATGAGTCAGTTTCAAATTCAGATAAAGTCATTGCTTTATTAGATGATAAGTCGAAACAAATCGGAGCAATTCTGGAAGTGATTCAACATATTGCAGAGCAGACAAATTTATTAGCATTAAATGCTGCAATTGAGGCTGCAAGAGCTGGGGAGCAAGGAAGAGGATTTGCAATTGTAGCGGATGAAGTGCGAAAATTAGCTGAACAATCAGGACAGTCTTCTACGGAAATCGGAAAACTAGTGAAAGAGATTCAATTTGATATAAAAGAAACGGTAAGCTCTATGAATCAAGTTGGAACAGAAGTACAATCAGGTCTTGTAGTTGCAAATGAAACGAAGCAAAGCTTTGCTGAAATATTGAAATCTACAAATGATACAGTTGTGCAAATTGATAGTATGGTAGAAGTAGCGAAACAAATGACGGTAGATGCCAAACAAGTAAGTGCATCTATTAATGAAATTGCAGCTACGATTGAAGAAAATGCAGCAAGTGTTCAAAATATTGCTGGCTCTTCTGAAGAGCAATTAGCTTCAGTAGATGAAATTAATGGAGCAGCAGTTCACTTATCACAAATGGCAGAAGAATTGCAAGAGATGATTGGCAAGTTTAAAGTGTAATAAAAAATATTAAGAAACGAGGTAGTAATTTTACTTCGTTTCTTTTTTTATGGAGATAAAAATAAAGAAATGTGTAGTAACCGTGTTATGATTAAGTTTAACAATTGAAAAAACTGTATTTTCTTTAAATTCTATCTTTATCCATGTTAGGGGAATGGTTTTGAAATTTAAAAAATTAAAACTACAACCGAGAATTACATTAACTATTAGTACACTTATTCTTGTTGTGCTTTTGTTAACAAGTTATTTGTTTTACTACATATTATCTGAAACAGTAGAAGAGCAAATTGGTAAAAGAGCTTTGCATGTTGCGAAAACAGTTGCAGCTATACCGGAAATCGCGGAAGCTTTTCAAAAAGAAAATCCAGCTTCTATTATTCAACCGATTGCAGAAAAAATTCGAATTGATACAGATGCTGATTTTATTGTGGTTGGAAATAAAGAAGGGATTCGTTATGCACACCCCAAGAAAGACAAAATAGGAGAAGTAATGGTTGGTGGAGATAATAAAGGAGTGCTATTAGAAGGGAAATCTTACGTTTCGAAAGCAACGGGATCATTAGGACCTTCCTTACGCGGAAAAGTTCCAATCCGTAATCAGGATAATAAAATTATTGGTGTAGTATCTGTTGGATTTTCAATGGATGATATTCATGGAGCGGTAGAAGTGTATGGAAAGCGTGTATTTTGGATTACAATAATCGGTTTGTTAATGGGAATAATCGGTTCCATATATTTAGCTGCAAGTATAAAAAGAATGATGTTTGGGATGGAACCAGAAGAAATTTCATCTTTATATGAAGAGCATAGTACAGTGATTCAATCTGTACGAGAAGGGATTATCGTAATTGATAAAAAGGGCATGATTAGTTTAGTCAATCAAGCAGCCTACGATATTCTTTCACTAGACAACCGAAAAAATATCATTGGATCATTTATTTTAAATATAATTCCTAATTCATCCATACTAGATGTACTTCAAACTGGTGAAGAACAGTTTGATCGTCAATTAAATATAAAAGGGCAGGCTGTTATTGCTAATCGTCTACCTATTAAAGTAAATAATAAAGTAACCGGCGTCGTATCGAGCTTACGTTTGAAATCTGAAATGGACCAGTTAACAGCAGAATTATCTCAGACGAAGCAATATACAGAGGCGTTACGAGCACAAACCCATGAATACAACAATTTATTGTATACGCTTTCAGGTCTTATCCAATTAGAGTCATATGAAGATGCTCTAGAGCTCATTCATAAGGAGACGGCGGTATATCAAGATTTTGTTCAATTTATTATGAAGCGAATTCAAAATCCATGGCTAGGTGGAATTTTAATTGGATTTTATAATAGGGCAAGAGAGTTGAAGATTGATTTTGTACTAGATCGAGAAAGTAGTTTAGAAACATTAAGTCCGCATATTGAGAGTAATTATGTCGTTTCGATTTTAGGGAATTTAATTACGAATGCATTTGAAGCAATTGAAAAAAATCAAGAGCATGATAAGAAAGTTAGAATGTTTGTAACAGATATCGGAGAAGAAATATTAATTGAAGTGGAAGATTCGGGGCAAGGGATTCATGATGAAATAATTACTAGCATATTTTATAAAGGCTTTTCAACGAAAGAAGGAGAGAAGCGAGGATATGGATTAGCAAAAGTGAAAGAGTTAGTAGAAGATTTAAATGGAAGCATTGCAATTGAAAAAGGGGATTTAGGTGGTGCGTTGTTCATTATTGCATTACCGAAAGAGAGAGGCGAGTTGTAATGGGTGAGGAGATTGAAGTATTAATTGTAGAAGATGATATTCGGATTGCGGACATTCATCGGCGTTTTACTGAAAAAATTGAAGGATTTAAAGTAATTGGAACAGCAACGACTGGGGAACAAGCGAAGGAATGGCTAGAGCTTGTGAAGCCACAACTCGTTTTATTAGACGTGTACTTACCTGATATACAAGGAACAGAACTTGTCACATATATTAGGCATAATTTGCATGATACAGATATTATTATGATTACAGCTGCATCGGAAACTGATGTAGTAAGGCATGCTTTACGTGGTGGAGTAACTGATTATATCGTAAAACCACTTATGTTTGACCGTTTTAAAGCGAGTTTAGAAAGTTATCAAAAAAAGATTAGGCAGTTAAAGAAAAGCAATCAATTATCTACAGAACAAATTGAACACTTATGGTCTCAAAGAGGTGTGAAGGGAAATACAGTTGAATATGCTCCAAAAGGAATAGATCCTTTAACTTTAGCGAAAATAAAAAAGCATATGTTAACAGTTAATGAAGAAGGAATTACCGCAGAAGTGTTAAGCTCGATGGTTGGAGTAAGTCGATCAACAGCGAGACGCTATTTAGAGTATTTAATATCTGGGAAGAAAGTACATGCAGAGCTTATATATGGAAGTGTAGGGAGACCAGAGAGAAGGTATTTTCTCGTTTCTTCATAACAAAAACAGTAGAGGATTTATTTCTTCTACTGTTTTTTGCGTCTTATATTGGAATAATCCCAATTACAATTCCAGTAATCAACATCACCATTGTCGTTCCAACGGCCCACAATAAAGTGAAGCGTTGATGTTCACCAAAATCAACTTTAGCCATTCCGACCAATAAATAAGTGGAAGCGACAAGAGGACTTAATAAGTGAACGGGTTGACCGAGTAAGGAAGCGCGTCCCATTTCAGCTGCACTAATTCCATAAGTAGCAGCAGCCTTCGTTAAAATAGGTAATACCCCGAAGTAAAATGCATCATTGGACATGAAAAATGTGAACGGCATACTAAGAAGAGCTGTAATAATTGGCAACTGTGGTCCAAGTGCATCTGGTATAAGAGTTACTACACTTTGAGCCATTGCATCTACCATTTTTGTTCCAGATAAAATACCAGTGAAAATTCCAGCAGCAAATACGAGTGAAACAACAGCTAATACGTTTCCTGCATGAGAGGCAATACGTTCTTTTTGTTGTTCTAAGTTTGGATAGTTAATCATAACAGCAATAGCGAAAGCAACTGTAAAGAGAACAGGTAACGGCATAACTTCTAGTATGAGACAGACAAGTAATGTAGCGGTCAATAAAAAGTTAATCCATAGAAGTTTAGGGCGTTTATGCACGGCAGCTTCTACTGTGGCAGCTTGCTCATCCATTGTTTGCATTTGTTTTAAATATTGCACATCCATAATGCCTAAACGTTTTCTTTCTTTTTTTCCAAGATAGTAGGCAACGAAAACTACCCAAATTGCACCAGCAATCATTCCTGGTATAAGTGGTGTAAAGAGCTCTGATGCATCTAGTCCAAGTGCACTCATAACTCGAGCAGTTGGTCCACCCCAAGGTGTAAGATTTGTCACACCTGCCCCTAACATAACAACCCCAGCTAATATAAGTGGATTCATTCCGAGACGTTTATATAATGGGTACATTGCGGAAACAGTAATCATATACGTTGTTGTTCCATCCCCATCTAATGAAACAATAATAGTAAGAATGGCTGTACCAACAACAATTTTTAAAGGATCCCCTTTTACAAATTTTAATATTTTACTAATGACAGGATCGAATAAACCGCTATCGATCATAATTCCAAAATATAAAATGGCAAACATAAGCATAATACCGGTAGGTGCTAATTTTTGAATGCCCTCTAACATCATAGGACCCATGTCTGCATAAAATCCGCCAATTAATGCGAAAGTAATTGGAATTAATATTAATGCTACTAATGCTGACATACGTTTCGTCATGATTAAAAACATAAAGACAAATACCATTGCAAATCCAAGTAGAGCTAACATCCGATCTCCCCCTTAAAAAAATGATTGCGCTTTCAAAACAAAGTAAAAATTCAGAACAATGTTTTTTGTTTATCATAAAAGCATCTATCCAAATGGTAAATAATTTGAAAAATAACACCATTAGAAGCATAATTTTTATTTTGGTCATATTGTTCACGAAGGTAATTTTGAATTTTTAAAAATATAATTTACTTCTAACAAGAGTGATAGAATAAGGTGAAAATAGTGAAGTGCGAAGTAGGGAGTAGATTTTGAATGGAAACGAGAATAGAAGAAGTTTATAGTTCTTATGAGGGGAAGATAGAAGAGATTTTTGTTAATGAATCTTCTTATGTATATGAGTGGGAAAAATTAATGATGGTCCGAAAAAATAATGGTGAGCTTGAAAAAGTCGCGGTCGGTATCAGTGGAAATATAAGATTAGTAAATGTAGAAGTTGGGCAGAAAATTAATACAGATACATTATTAGTTAAGTTAGAAGATGATTTATTAATTACAGGCTGTGAATGATGAAAGAGGTGTAGAAATAGCTACACATCTTTTTTGTTTTCTATATTACAAAAAGCACATTGTTTTTTCACAAATCCCACACAAGTTTTTGATATTCTCCTTGTGGAGTATACGGTTTTTAGGGAGGAATAGTGATGAGAATAAAGTATGTTGTGCTTGCTATATGTTTATGTTTCTTATTTACGATAGTGGGGTGTGGGAAAAAGGGAACAACAGCTGTGGCAATTGATGAGAAACATGATAAGTGTGATATTTGCCAAATTGGGGTAACGGATAATCAATTTGCAACAGAAATCATTTTAGAAAATGGAAAAGCGTTAAAGTTTGATGATATTGGTTGTATGTATAAATGGATGGAGATTAATCCAGGCGAAAAGACGAAAGAAAAATTTGTTCGAGATTATGATTCGAAAGATTGGGTTTCGTTAGAAGACGCTACTTACGTATATGATAAAACAATAACGACACCAATGGCTTATAATGTCATTTCATTTAAAAATAAAAAAGATGCAGAGAGCTTTGTATCTAACTATAAGGGTAAGGTTCTTTCGTATAAAGAGCTAGCAGAGCATAAATGGGAAATGAATAAAGAAATGATGGGGAAACCGAAAACAGGGAATCACGGTGGGCATCATTAATACTAGAAAAAGACAACTATATAGTTGTCTTTTTCTAGCATTACTCAGGTGCAAATATAGAAAAGGTGTAAAATTTTTAGAAGAACGGTTACAATGGAGTATAGTGACCTAAAGCAATCATTTATCCCGCATTAACGGGCAGTAAGATCCCCACCTCAAAATTTAGTGAAAGCAAAGAAGTTAGGTGGAGATCAACTGCCCGTAAAAGCCCGATTGGTTCAACTAATAATTAGTGGTAGATGAACAAAACCCCCACTAATTAAAGTTTCACTTTATGTACTTTTTAGAAATGTATACAAATGCGGTTAAAACGTGCTAAACTAATTGCTTCATAATGTTAATGATGAGGCCATCAGGCGTATCATTCCAATAGGTTGAGAAACATAGGATAAGCTTAAGATAATCCGATTAAAGAAGGAATATAAAGGGCTTATGGATAAATGTACTCAAGAAGAGTTATTGTATGTGATGGAGGAATGGTTAAGAAAACATTATCTTTCATAGGAGCTGTAGTTGTGAGAAAACAAAAAATTTTATTATGTATGTTATTAGGACTTTTAATGACGGTAGTGGCTTGCGATAAGCAAGAGGAACCAGAATCGAAACCGGTTCATGTGAAAAACGAAAAGAAAAAAGAAAAGCATAAAGAACAAGAAGAAGTTAAAGAAGAAAAAAGTATAAATTTACTGGACAAACAGTTGTTACTTTCAGCGACTCTTGGAGACACAGAGACAGCTATGAAGTTGATTCAGGATGGAGCGAATATAAACGTAGAAGGTGACAACCGAGAAACCCCTATCCTTGCAGCAACGTACCAAAATCATGTAGAGACAGTTAAAGCATTAATTGGTGCAGGTGCAAATATTGAAGTCAAAGATGAGAAACAAAGCAATCCATTCCTTTATGCAAGTAGAGAAGGGTATACGGATATTGTAAAAGTATTAATTAATGCAGGAGTTAATACGAAAGAAACGACTAAGTCAGGTGGCACAGCACTCATTTCTGCATCTGAGCGTGGTCATGTAGAGGTTGTTAAAGAATTATTAGAGCATACAGATATTGATGTGAATTATAAAAATGAACGTGGTGGTACAGCTTTAATAGAAGCAATTGTATTGGGAAATGGTAGTGAAAGCCATAAGAAAGTAATTCAAATGCTTATTGACCACGGGGCAGATGTAAATATGGCCAATAAGGAAAATATTACGCCGCTGCAATATGCTGAAAAAAGAGGTTTTAAAGATATTGCGAATGTGTTGAGAATAGCTGGTGCGAATGAAGTAGTGCAGCCGCAACCACAACCGGTGGAATAATAAGAAAAAGACATAAAGAGTACGAAATAATCCCATTTAGATAGACAGAATGAAGAAGTCATTTTAGTATGATTGATTCAGTAATGTGTATTTAAATGGGATTTTTGTTTTGAACATCAGAAAATAGAGTATGAATGGATGGTATATGGAGGCTACACAGGGTAATGAAGGAGGGCATAAATGCGATTTTCAGAACTTGAGTTAATAGTAATTCAGGCAGAGGTTTTATTTGTTCATAATCAAGTGGGAAGAATAAAGAGTGTAAATGAACAGGGAAATCCGAAAGCACCACGTTTTTTTCTTAGCAAAACTCGTGAAGGGAATATAACGAGATATCATTGTAATTTGGATGGTGAAATAATAAGTAAGATTGAGAAATTAATTCGAGAACGTTCAAATCACATAGAGATAGCAAAGATCATGAAAGTATTAAATGAAGAGAGAACGGTAGAGAATATTTGGATGGGTCCTGCTTACATGTTTCCAAATAATTCAAATGAGCCGACTAGGGTGATACAAATAACAGAGAAGAATAAAGAGCTCATGCGAGAAAATTTTCCTAATCTAATAGAACAGATGGAATGGAGGCAACCTTATTTTGCAATTGTTGAAAATGAACAAGTCGTTTCTATATGCTGCAGTGCAAGAAGTACGCCTATAGCTACTGAGGCAAGTGTGGAAACTGTAGAGGGCTTCCAGGGAAAGGGATATGGTGCTGATGTCGTTAAAGCTTGGGAAATGTCAATAAAAGAAGAAAAACGTATTCCGCTTTATAGTACCTCTTGGGATAATTGTGCTTCACAAGCAGTGGCGAGAAAACTAAAACTTATTAACTATGGAATGAATTTACATATTGATTGAAATGTAAATATTGTTGTGTTCTGTTAGAGTTTATTCGTATATCTGGATTATTGTAAAAAACAATATGGTGAATATTAACATTCGATTAACACCTAATTAACAATTTATCAAAACTGACTTAATAAATGCGTAATATAGTAAAGGTAACAAAATAACTAGGGTAGAGAACATTTGAGAACACCCGCTTACATATAACGTGCCACTTTCTTAGGTGTGCTCTATTCCCTAGAGTTCAAATAAGGAGAAGGGTGTTCTATGTAAGTAGGTGTTTTTAGTTTGGATAAAAATAGAAAAGCTAGGTGGAATAAATGTTTAAAGAACCTCATATCGCGATGATAAAGGATTGGAAAGGGTATAAAGCGTACAAAAAATTACCGAAAACAGTTTTTCTTATGACTGGTTCAATGCTGGAGTTACCAGAGCGTGTATACGAATTACAGAAACATGGACATGATGTATTTCTTCATTGTGATTTTATACAAGGCTTAAATACGAACACAGAGGAAGCCCTTTTGTATATTCAAGATGTTATCGGAGCACAAGGTATTATTTCAACAAAAGGTTCGACAATTCGAAATGCCAATAAAATTGGATTAAAAACGATTCAACGAATTTTTATTGTCGATACTTTATCTCTTACAAAATCAATTGAAAATTGTAAAACGACTAAACCAAATGCGGTAGAGATTATGCCTGGAATTATGCCTTCTATTATAAAACAGCTAGCAGAGAAAATAGAGTTTCCTATTATTGCAGGTGGATTGATTCAAACGCGGGAAGATGCGGAAATTGCCATTCGTGCGGGAGCAAGTGCGATTTCAACGAGTCATTATGAAGTATGGATACAAGAAGAAAAAAGGAGTGCAACCTTGTGATCGAATTGAAAGATGTTTCAAAGATATATATAAATGCGGAAGAGACAGCGGTTAAAGATGTATCGGTTCATATTAAGAAGGGAGAATTTTTCGTTTTAGTTGGACCTTCGGGATGTGGAAAAAGTACATTACTACGAATGATCGCTGGCTTAGAAGAAATCTCTTCGGGAGATTTAATGATTAATGAACGTGTTGCAAATAATTTAGAGCCGAAAGACCGTAATTTATCAATGGTATTTCAAAATTATGCATTATATCCACACCTAACTGTAGAAGAAAATATTTTATTTGGACTTAAGGTAAGGAAGGTACAAAAAGAAGAGCGACAAAAACGATTAATAGAAGCTATTGAAATGGTAGGGCTGAAAGAGTATGTGAAAATGAAACCGGGCCAATTATCAGGCGGACAAAGACAGCGTGTTGCGCTTGCCAGGGCGATCGTGAGTCAAGCACCGATTTGTTTAATGGATGAACCACTTTCGAATTTAGATGCGAAATTACGTGCGCAAATGAGGATTGAAATTAGAGAAATTCAGCAACGACTCGGAATTACGATGATTTACGTTACTCACGATCAAATAGAAGCGATGACTATGGGAGATCGTATCATGGTCTTGAATAAAGGAAGTATACAACAAGTTGGAACACCTCTTGATATATACAACGAACCAGCAAATGAATTTGTTGCAAGTTTTATAGGTTCTCCTTCTATGAATATAAATGATGGAGAAGTGGATAAAGAAAAAGGCGTATTACATATAGGGCAATTGCAAATTCCATTATCTATTGGACAGTTAAAGCAATTACCAGCAGGGACAATTCGAATAGGTATGCGTCCTGAGCATATTGCATTGTCTGAGGCAGGACAAGAAGTTACGCTGCAATCTGTAGAAGTATTAGGGAATGAGTCTATATTAAACTTTGCGGTAAATGGAACAACTTGGAGTGCGAAAGTCATCGGACAGTTAATCCTGAACAAAGGTGACAAAGTAAAATTATTATTCTCGCAAGAAAAACTATGTTTCTTTCACCAAAATAAGAATGAACGATTAAAAGTGGTGGCTGAAGAAGAGTTGAAAGTGGTGGCGAAATAATGATTGAAGTAGGGAAGTTACCAGTTCAAACAGCAGTGTCAAAAAAGAAGAGTTTATGGGGCAGAACGAAAGATTTAAGAATAGGATTATTGTTTTTGGCTCCATCTATTTTGTTATTTTCAATTTTTCTTTTCTATCCATTGTTTAGGACGATTTACTATAGCTTTTATTTAACAGATATACACGGAGAAGCCAATCTTTTCGTTGGCTTAGAAAATTATCAATATTTATTTTCTGATCCTGCTTTCTACAAAAGTATAAAGTCAACTTTATTATTTGTTTTATATACAGTGCCTACTAGTATTGTATTCGCCTTATTTCTTGCATTAATTGCAAATGAAAAAGTAAGAGGTATTGGATTGTTCCGTGTTCTCTTTTCTTCAACGATGGGAATATCAGTAGCTGCTAGCGCAGTGATTTGGCTATTTTTATTTCATCCAAGTGTAGGGTTATTTAATAATATATTAGCCGCTATGAATCTTCCGGCAATCGCATGGTTAACGAGTCCGGACTGGGCACTGTTTTCTGTATCGGTTACAACGGTTTGGGTGAATACAGGATTTGCATTTTTAGTTATATTAGGTGGTTTGCAAAATATTGATACGTCTTTATATGAGAGTGCATCTATAGATGGTGCTAGTTATTTATATAAGCTTCGCCGCGTTACATTACCGATGCTATCACCAACTTTATTCTTTATCGTGACAGTAACGTTAATTAGTGCATTCCAAAGTTTTGGACAAATTGATATTTTAACGCACGGTGGACCGAATGATGCAACGAATTTAATTGTGTATTCGATTTATAAAGAGGCATTTGTGAATCATCAATTTGGAACAGCAAGTGCACAAGCGATGGTATTATTTGTTTTCATTTTTATTGCTACATTACTTCAATTTAAGTTTGCTGAGAGAAAGGTGCATTATAAATGATCGTTAAACAGTGGAAACAAAATTTCCTATTATACATGCTGCTCATTATTAGTGCAGTAATGGTGTTTTTTCCTGTACTCTATGCGTTTTTAATAAGCTTTATGACACCAGATGATATTCAAATGAGAAGGTTATTTCCGACCCAATTTACTTTCGATAATTTTATGAATATCTTTCGAAAAGTACCGCTTTTTACATACTTGTACAACAGTTTAATTGTATCGACGATTGTTATGATTGGACAACTTATCGTATCCAGTTTAGCAGCTTATGCTTTTGTTTTTTTTCAGTTTAAAGGGAGAAACGTAATTTTCTTCTTGTTTATTTCAACGATGCTTATTCCGTGGGAAGCAACGATGGTACCGAACTTTTTAACGATTCAAAACTTTGGTTGGATCAATAGCTTTGCTGGGATGACAGTGCCATTTTTTGCAACAGCTTTCGGTATTTTCTTATTACGCCAACATTTTATGACGCTTCCGAATGAATTGAAAGAAGCTGCTTTTATTGAAGGGATTGGAAATGTAAGGTTTTTATTCAGCGTTGTAATTCCGTATTGTAAAACGAGTTTTATTACGCTTGGAGTATATAGCTTTTTAACAACATGGAATATGTACTTGTGGCCGCTCTTAGTGACCACTGATGAAAAAGTCAGAACAGTTCAAATTGGTGTGAAGCAACTTCAATCTCAAGAAGTTGCAACTGATTGGGGAAGCGTAATGGCCGGTGTTACGGTTATCGTCATTCCAACGTTGATTTTACTATTTTTAGGGCAAAAGCAATTACAACAAGGATTAACAAAAGGTGCAATTAAATAAGCATACATAGGAAAAGGTGGGATTGAGATGAGTTTATTGAAAAAAAGTGCTGCTCTTTTAATGGCAGCCACAATGGCATTAACTGGGGCTGCTTGTTCAAATAGTAAAACAGAGGGGAAACCTGAAGCGCAGGCAAAAGTAGCACCAGTTGAAAAAAATGGTGATAAAACTGTAATTCGTTTTTGGCATGCGATGGGTGGAAAAACACAAGGTGTACTAGATGGGCTTGTTGCAGACTATAATAAATCGCAGAATAAGTACGAGATAAAGGCAGAGTTTCAAGGAACATACGAAGAGTCTTTAACGAAGTTTAAAACGATGTCTGCTACGAAAGAAGCTCCAGCTCTTGTTCAATCGAGTGAAATTACAACGAAATATATGATTGATAGCAAAAAGATTACGCCTATCGATAGTTGGATTAAAAAAGATAAGTACGATACATCAAAATTAGAAAAAGCAATTACAAATTATTATTCAGTTGATGGAAAAATGTATTCTATGCCATTTAATTCATCTACGCCAGTATTAATTTATAATAAAGATGCTTTTGCAAAGGCTGGGTTAGATCCAGAGAAAGCTCCACAAACATATGCTGAATTAAAAGAAGCCGCGAAAAAGTTAACGTTTAAAGAAGGCGGAAATGTAAAACAATATGGATTTTCTATGCTCAATTATGGTTGGTTCTTTGAAGAATTGTTAGCGACACAAGGGGCTTTATATGTAGATAATGAAAATGGCCGTAAAGATGCTGCAAAGAAAGCGGTATTTAACGGTAAAGAAGGACAGAAAGTATTTGGAATGTTAGATGAATTGAATAAAGCTGGTGCACTAGGAAAGTATGGAGCAAGTTGGGATGATATTCGTGCCGCGTTCCAATCTGGACAAGTTGCTATGTATTTAGATTCTTCAGCAGGTGTTCGTGATTTAATTGATGCATCTAAGTTTAATGTAGGTGTTTCGTATATTCCGTATCCAGAAGATTCAAAGCGAAATGGTGTTGTTATTGGCGGTGCATCATTATGGATGACGAATATGGTTTCAGAAGAAACGCAGCAAGGTGCATGGGACTTTATGAAATATTTAACGAAGCCAGACGTACAAGCAAAATGGCATACTGCAACAGGATATTTCTCAATTAATCCAGATGCATATAATGAATCGTTAGTAAAAGAGCAATATGAAAAATATCCACAGTTAAAAGTAACAGTAGAACAATTACAAGCGACGAAGCAATCTCCAGCAACTCAAGGTGCATTAATTAGTGTATTCCCAGAATCACGAGATGCAGTTGTAAAAGCATTAGAAGCAATGTATGACGGAAAGAATAGTAAAGAAGCGTTGGATGAAGCTGCAAAAGCAACAGATAGAGCGATTAGCATTTCAGCTCGTACGAGCCAAAAATAAAAGAAAGCCGTATCCTAAAGGGATACGGCTTTCTTTATAGGGAGATAAGGGATCAAAGAAATGATGAACTCTTATCTCTTTTATATGAGTAAAGGGTCTAGAATGAATATTGTCCTTTTCATTATTTATTTAACTCCATTGCAACTTGCTTACCATTTACGAAAACCTCTACCACCGCTACTACAACTTCCATCACTTTTTTCATATCTCATCTCTCCTTGTTTTTTGTTTCATTTCTTACTTTTAGTATAAGGAAATATAGTAATTACAACTATCGAATTGAATGACAAGAGACTTACAGTGTTGTAAGGAAATTAGCTGCATTTGTAATAATAATACTTTCTAGTAGTTGAGTTCAGAAAATTCCTTTAAATAAAGTTATAATTAGAAATAACTTTATTTAGAAAGAAGGAGAAAAATGAATAGGATACTTGTCATTAGTGATATTCATGGAGAGATTGATAAATTTAAAAAGTTACTTGAGGAAATACAATACAACGCAAAACAAGATCAATTAATTCTATTAGGGGATTATGTGGATCGTGGTCCGAATGCACGTGCTGTACTTGAAAAGGTGAAAGAGCTAAAAGAAGAAGGAGCATTCGTTTTAAAGGGAAATCATGAAGATATGATGATTAAAGCGCTAACGACAGATGAGGAACGCTCATGGAACCATTGGGTAAAAAGAAATGGTGGAGATAAAACGTTATATAGCTATGGATTTGTAGAAGAAGATATTGCAGTTAATGAAGGGGACTTCCAAAAGCCAATTTTACAATCTCACGTATTAGAGGAACATGTAAAATTTATTCAAGAATTAGATCATTACATTGAAACAGAAGAGTATATATTTGTACATGCTGGTGTTGAGCCAATGAAACGAGTTTCTGAATCTGAACCATATACGTTAATGTGGATCCGTAATGAATTTCATAGTGGATATAGTGGCGAAAAGGTTGTTGTATTTGGCCATACGGAAACAAAAACGCTTCATGGTAGTGAGAATTGCGGAGTATATTTTGGTAGTAATCGTATTATTGGAATTGATGGCGGGGCTGTGTATGGCGGTCAATTAAATTGTTTGGAGTTGCCGAGTAAAAAGGTGTACGTAGTAAAAAATTGAAAGAGATAAGGGGAATCTTATTTCTTTCAATTTTTTATTAAGCAAAATTTAAGAAAGAGTTTTTATAATAAAGGCTCAAAATTTTATATCTAGCAAAAACTTAGAAGGAAATAGTTGAAAATGAAATTACATAATAGGATTACATTCTTTCGTTATGAAGAGCAGAAATGTAATAATAAATAGAATTGAACTATAGTATGGAAGGTGAGAATATGCGCTTACTTGTAGTAGAAGATAATGCTTCGTTATTAGAGTCTATCGTACAAATTTTGCGTGATGAATTTGAAGTAGATACAGCGTTAAATGGAGAAGATGGATTGTTTTTGGCAATGCAAAACATTTATGATGCAATTTTACTTGATGTGATGATGCCAGGAATGGACGGGTTTGAAGTAATTCAAAAAATACGTGATGAAAGAATTGAAACGCCAGTCCTGTTTTTAACAGCGAGAGATTCTTTAGAAGATCGAGTGAAAGGATTGGATTTTGGCGGAGACGACTATATCGTAAAGCCGTTTCAAGCACCAGAACTAAAGGCGAGAATTCGTGCTTTATTACGCAGAAGTGGTAGTTTAACAACAAAGCAGACAATTCGATATAAAGGAATTGAATTGTTTGGAAAAGA
The DNA here is from genome assembly GCF_038050415.1 of Bacillus sp. FSL M7-1020. Lineage (NCBI taxonomy): Bacteria > Bacillati > Bacillota > Bacilli > Caryophanales > Bacillaceae > Bacillus > Bacillus sp. FSL M7-1020. The sequence continues at coordinate 416,335 of NZ_JBBOTW010000001.1, forward strand.
TAAAGATGTTCAAGTAGAGGGACAAGATATTAAGCTGACATTAAAACAATATGAGCTTTTAGAGTATCTCATTCAAAATAGCGGAAAGATTTTAATGCGTGAACAAATTTTTGATCGTGTTTGGGGATTTGATTCAGATACGACAGTAGCAATTGTAGAAGTGTATGTGCATCATTTACGTAAAAAATTAGAGCCATTCGGTTATCAGAAAGATATTCAAACTGTTCGTGGTATTGGATATATATTAAAAGAGAAATGAAAAAAGGAAGTATGTTTCAAAAAACACGCATTCGTCTGACTATAGTGAACTCATTAGTATTTATCCTATTAATAGGAGTATTAGGTAGTATTGTTTATTCGTACACATATAAGCGTATTTATAATGAAGTGGATCAATCTATAAAAATGATGGCTCAGTATGGAGAAAAACTAGATGTTAAAATACCACCAAGAAAACGCATGGAGAAAATCCAAATTGGAGATCCGCGGGTAACTAGAATAACTTGGAATGGGAAAATAGTGAAAATAGAGGGCGATAATCGTAAATTCCGTTCTATTTTTGAAGAGAATTTGGAAAAGTTTTCTCCAAAAAAGTTAGAGGATTTGCAAGATATTGAAGTGCAAGGACGATATTTTAGAGCATTTTCGCTTCAAAAAGATGGAGAAATAGTTCAAATCGTGCGAGATATAACAGCGGAAGAAGGAATGTTAAATACTTTATTTTTAATTCTCGTGATAGGTTGTAGTATAGGAAGTCTCTGTGCAATAGGTATCGGCTTTTTCCTAGCTGGCAGAGCACTCATACCGATTCAAAATTCATGGGAGAAACAGCAGCAGTTCGTTTCCGATGCATCGCATGAATTAAGAACGCCACTTGCAGTTATTCAATCAAAGACGGATGTGTTATTTCAGTCCCCCTCCGCTACGATAGAAGAAAAAGCGATGGACATTTCTACAATATCTAAAGAATGCAGGCGGTTATCGAAACTAGTTAGCAACTTATTGTTGTTAGCACGTTCGGATTCAAATCAAATTGAGATGGATAAAAAAACATTTGAAATGGGTAAATTGTTAGAAGAAATAGTAGATCCATATAAAGAAATTGCTTCTTATCAAGAAAAAGAGATGATATTAAAAGTAGAACGTAACATGTCTTTTATGGGTGATAGAGAACGGATTCATCAAATGATGGTCATATTGTTAGATAATGCGATGAAATATACGAATGAAGGCGGTCATATTCGAATTGATTGCACGCAAACGAGCAGCTCGATTTGTATACAGGTGAAAGATGATGGGATAGGCGTGAAAGTAGAGGATATCCCAAAATTATTTGATCGTTTTTATCAAGGGGATAAAGCAAGGAGTACATCAGAGGGAGCTGGATTAGGTCTTTCAATCGCCAAGTGGATTGTAGAAAAGCATTACGGAAAAATATTAGTAGAGAGCAAATGGGGAGAGGGTACTTGTTTTGAAGTAGTTCTCCCTAAAAATCAAAAAATATAAGTAAGAAGACGATCTTGTTTTTACAAGGTCGTCTTTTTTTAAGGGAAAGTTAAGAAACTATTTATATTATGTATTGCATAAAGAAAAATTGTTACATGAAGAAGAGATTATAGAGGTGTATGTGAGTAAATTTTCTCGATCATAATGTTATCTCAGGCAGTGATGAGATGTATGTATAGTATTTAAAAAATGATCCCGCTATTTTCTGGACAGTAAAACTCGGCTGGAGTCGGGCTGTCCGGAAATACTCGATTGGTGAAGGCTAATATTCAGTGGAAGATGAAGCTTCCCATTGAGCATAGTTTCACTTTATGGGAATGATGGGAAAGAAAGTATAAGAGGGAGGAATTAATTTTGAAAAAGAAAATGATGATGGTATTCACTATTGGAGTAATGAGTTTAAGTATATTAGGCGGTGCCTCTCCTTCTGAAACATCGAAAGGAAAGACAGACTATGCGCAGCGCAGTAAAGAGCAATTAAACAATGGAAAGATACATGTAATAAATACAGAAGAAAAAGCAGAGAAATTAGGTATTGAAACGGAAGGAAAAGAACAAATTACGCTAGAAAAAGAAATTCATGAAACAGAAGTAGGCAGAGAAGCAGAACAGTTAGGAATTTCGATTGAAGGAAAAGATGTTGGAATTCTTTCAGAAGAAATCTATGAAACAAAAGTGAAGCAAGAAGCGTTAAACTTAGGGATATCTGTAGAGAACAAATCGATTGTGGATTTAATAAGCCAAATCAATGCAATCAAAATTAATAAGGAAGCAGAGAAATTAGGCGTTTCGACTGAAGGAAAAGAAATAGAAGAGGTTGCGGAAGAAATTTATGGAACGAAAGTAAGAGAAGAAGCAGGAAAGTTAGATATTTCTCAAAAAGGAAAAGAGATAGAAGAGTTAGCGCAAGAAGTGTACGAACAAAAAGTACAGGCAGAAGCAAAAAAATATCATATTGATTTGTATGGTAAAGATATATATCAAGTATTAAGAGAAATTAATGAACAAAAAGTGCTACAATTGGCAGATGAGCTTAATATGGACAAAATGAATATGAACATTCAAGAATTAGCAGAAAAAATAAAAAGAGATCAGCCTGAAAAAGGAAAAGAACTAAATTTTGTACCGATGGTTCGAACGGATGCTGACGCGTTTTATTCTTATTTAACGAATTAAAAAGGGCGTGAGAGTGATACGGAAATTGAAGTGGTATATATGCATAGCTTTACTTGGCGTAGCAGTATGGAGTGTATATACAAATGGAATCACAAAGTATATGGAGAAATTAACATCCTTCATACAAAGCGGAAAAAGAACGGAGTTTAGTAATAATGATGAAAAGATCCTCTTATCAAATGTGCCTTTAATTCAGCAGTTACCAGAGCTGGATAGAGGGTGTGAAGTGACAAGTTTAGCAATGATGTTACAATACGCAGGCGTTTCAGTAGATAAGATGAAATTAGCAAATGAAATAAAAAAAGTTGATTTTATGGTTGATGGTGTACGCGGAAATCCGAATGAAGGGTTTGTAGGAAATATTTATACCTTTTCTGAATCCGGTTATGGTGTATATCATGGGCCACTTTTTCAGTTAGCGAAAAAATATTTATCTAATAAAGCTGTGGATTTAACAGGAAAGAGTATAGAGGAAATATATAAGAGTGTAAAAGCAGGGCAACCGGTAGTCATGATTACAAATGCAACATATGCTCCTTTAGATGAAGATGAATTTACTACATGGAAAACAAATAGTGGGGATGTTTCTATTACATATAATGAACATTGTGTTGTACTTATTGGGTACGATAAGGAATCTGTATATATTCGAGACCCGCTTGATGATAGCTTAGATGTGAAAGTACCAAGAGAAAACTTTGAACAGGCATGGGTGCAAATGGGGAGTCAGGCAATTAGTTATGTAAAGAGCTCTAAATAAATTAGGACGGAGAGTTTTAACAATATAGCTATAAGGTGAAGGATAGAGGTTTAAGGAATTATAAGAAAAGTTTTGTAGGGTGTTTTGTTTAGAATAGAAGCTGTTAAGAAATAAGAGAACTTTAGCATATATAATGCTAAAGTTCTCTTATTTTTATGATTAAAATGCTTAGAAGTAGTGAATATGTAAAAATGCATAATCGACGAAAAAAATACATTTTATCATTATATATTGTTTTATGTATGTTAATTGTATAAAATTACACAAGTATTCACATTACATAAAGGAGGCTTATTATGCAAAATATATTTAACTGGGTTAAATGTATGAGTATCAAGAAAAAATTAATCATTTCATTTTTTATTATTTTAACTATACCAGGACTTATTATCGGTGGTGTTTCATATCAAACTGCCAAAACAAATTTTGAACATCAAATGACAGATAAAGCAAAGGAGAATATTTCAGTTTTAAATACTGTTATTTCTCAAAATATAGAAGAGAAATTTGTTGATGCGACGTACTTTGCAGACATCTTAACAGAGGATACATATCCAAATGGACAAGAAGAAATAGTAAGAACGAAGTTAGCACAATATATAAAGCTTCATCCAGAAGTAGAAGGTATTTATATTGGAGCGCAGACGGGGAAGTTTATAAGAGAACCATTTATTCAAATGTCTGATGGCTATAATCCAACAGATAGATCATGGTATAAAGAAGCGCAGGAAAATAAAGGAAAGGTAATTGTTACTGCACCGTATCAATCGGCATCTACAAAAAATATGGTAGTAACAATTGCTAAAGAAGTAAAAGATGGTAAAGGTGTTATAGGTATTAACTTGAATTTGGATAACATCCTAAAGATTTCAAAAATGATTAATATTGGTGAAAAAGGCTATGCAGTTATTTTAGATCAAAATAAGCAAATTGTTAGTCATCCGTCTAGAAAGCCTGGTTCAAAGGTTACTGATCCTTGGATTAAACCAATTTATGAAGACAAACAAGGAAATGTATCTTATACAGAACAAGATGATAAAAAGAATTTAATCTTTGCAACAAATGAGAAAACAGGATGGAAAATAGTTGGAGTTATGTTTGACGAAGAAATTATGCAAGCTGCCAGTCCAGTGTTTTATAAGACTTTGATTGTCATAGCTATCGCTATTGCATTTGGTAGTGTATTAATTTATTTCATTACAAATTCTATTACAAGGCCATTACGAAAAATAGCTGAATCGGCACATAAAATTAGTAAGGGAGATTTAACCGAGAAAATTACAATCCACTCCAAGGATGATATAGGGAAACTAGGGAATTCATTTAATGAAATGTCTACGTCTTTACAAGATGTGATTACCCAAATTAGCTTTTCGGCAGAGCATGTTGCAGCATCGGCAGAAGAGTTAACAGCGAGCGTACAGCAAGCGAATGATGCGACAGATCAAATTACAATTGCAATGGAACAAGTATCAGGTGGGGCTGAGTCACAAAGCCAAGGTGTTGAAGAAGGCGCGGCTACATTACAACAAGTAAATACAGCAATTCAAGATGTAACTGGAAGCGCAGAGTCAATTTCTATTTCCTCATTACATGCGCGAGAAAGAGCTGAAGAGGGAGAAGATTTAGTTGAACAAACCGCAAAACAAATGCAGTCTATTTCTAGATCGGTATCCGATTCAGATGCTATTATTAAACTTCTTGATGAGAAGTCAAAGCAAGTAGGAGCTATTTCTGAAGCAATTCAAAACATTGCAACTCAAACAAACTTATTAGCTTTAAATGCGGCTATTGAAGCAGCAAGAGCAGGTGAACAGGGACGAGGATTTGCTATTGTAGCCGATGAAGTTAGAAAATTAGCAGAGCAATCAGGAGAATCATCTGGAGAGATTGCAAATTTAATTGCAGAAATTAAGGCTGATATTGAACATACTGTTAAGGCAATGGATAATGTGAGTGGGGAAGTTCAACAAGGCTTAGATGTTGTAACAAAAACGAAAGTAAGTTTTACAGAAATTTTAAGTTCTACTACTCATATTGTTTCTCAAGTTAATCAAATGGTAGAAACAACGAGGAGAATCGCTGGAGATGCAAATGAAGTGACAAATGCTATTGATGAAATTGCAGCGGCTGCAGAAGAAAATACAGCTAGTATGCAAAGTGTTGCAGCGTCAACAGAAGAACAAGTAAATTCGATGGAAGAAATTAGTTCAGCTTCGCAAAACTTAGCTGAGATGGCCGAAGAACTACAAGCAATGACTAGTAAATTTAAAGTATAATAACAGCAAATAAGTAAGGTGAAAATAATATCACCTTACTTATTTTTCTATTCAGCAATTAGGGGAGTCATTAGTGGGATGAAAAAAAGAAAAAAACTATGGAATTTATGGAAAACGATTACATTGCTAGTTTGTACAGTTGTAATTTTTTCTTTACTTGTTACAGATATATTAATTAGTCATAATGTAGAGCGGACAACGGAGGATAGCCAGGCAGAGAAAGCAAAAACGATTGCCCATATTGTGGCAAATGATTCGATTGTAATCGATGGTTTGATTGGAAAAGCAGATACTTCTGCAATTCAAACGTATACAAATAGAATATTAAAAAACACAGGTGTTCAATTTATTGTAGTTATGGATATGAATGGAATAAGAAAATCACATCCAAACCCTCAAAAAATAGGTCATCATTTTATTGGAGGAGATGAAGGGCCTGCATTGAAAGGAAAGGAACATGTATCGCTAGCAGAAGGAACGTTAGGTATTTCAATGCGAGTGTTTGTACCTATATTTTCTGAAACAGGTGAACAACTTGGAGCGGTAGCCGTTGGTATCTCGGCAGATAATGTAAAAGAGAGAGTTAAGGAAAGTAGACATATTATTTATATCGGTGTCGGAGTTGGAGTACTAGTCGGAATTATAGGAGCAATATTGCTAGCTAGACATATAAAGAAAAGTTTATTCGGTCTTGAGCCGCACAGGATAGCGAAAATTCTTGAAGAAAGAAATACGATGTTACAATCTGTAAAGGAAGGCATTATTGCTGTAGATAAAGAGGCGAGAGTAACGTTAATTAATAATGAAGCGAAACGTCTATTTAAAAAAAGTGGACTTGAAGAAGATTTTATAGGTAAAGACGTTGAGCTATATATGCCGAATTCGCGTATAAAAGAAGTATTGCAAACGGGAGAGGTACAATTAAACGAAGAACAAAATATTTACGGAATTACGATTGTGACGAATCGTGTTCCTTTATATGTAAAAGGAGAAATAGTTGGCGCAATTGCAACATTTCGTGATAAAACAGAGATTAGAAAACTAGCAGAGGAACTAACTGGTATTAGGCTATATGCGGAAGCATTACGGGCACAATCTCATGAGTTTATGAATAAAATGCATGTTGTATTAGGGCTTACACATATGAAACAATATGAAGAATTACAAAAATATATAAGTGGCATGGTATCAGAGCATCAATATGAAATTGGTGGAGTTATGAAAAGAATAAAAAGTCCAGTATTTGCTGGTTTTTTACTAGGTAAACTTAGCTATGCTAGGGAGAAAAATATTAAGTTAATTATAAGTGAAGATTCTTACTTGCCGGAAATATATGATGAAAGTATTACTCATGAACTTATTACGATTGTAGGGAACTTAATAGATAATGCATTAGAGGCAGTGATACATTGCAAAAAGAAACAAGTTGAAATTGGGGTGCAATATCAGAATACATTAACTATTACAGTGCAAGATACGGGGAAAGGTATAGAAGAAGACGAAGTGGATGCATTATTTACAAAAGGTTATTCCACAAAAGGGGATAATCGCGGTTATGGTTTGTATCTTGTAAAAGAAAGTATACAGCGAATAAATGGGGAGATTCACATTTCCTCCTTATTAGGAGAGGGAACAACGATAACAATTGAAATACCTAAAGGTAGGGATGAGAAGCAAATATGATTAAAGTTTTAATTGTAGAAGATGACCCGATGGTAGCAATGTTAAATACACATTATTTAGAGCAAGTAGGAGGATTCGAACTTGTTCAAGCAGTTAACTCAGTAAAATCGGCGATAGAAGTATTAGAGAAATCACGAATAGATTTAGTCTTACTTGATATTTTTATGCCTGAAGAGACTGGATTTGAGCTTTTAATGTATATTCGGAACCAAGAAAAAGAAATCGATATTATGATGATTTCAGCTGTACATGATATGGGGAGTATTAAAAAAGCATTACAATATGGCGTAGTAGATTATTTAATTAAACCATTTACATTTGAACGATTTAAAGATGCATTAACTATATATCGAGAAAAACTTACTTTCATGAAAGAACAACAAAAAATTAGTCAATCGGAATTAGATTCGTTAATTTTACAAAAAGAAAAAAGAGAGCCTACTGTCAATAAAGAGCTCCCGAAAGGATTAACGAAGCAAACGTTGCAATTAATTTGGCAGAAGATCGAGTCGCTGAATGGACGAGCGTTTACAACAGATGAAATGGCACAATTAGTAGGAATTTCAAGAGTTTCTATTCGAAAGTATGTAATGTTTTTGACTGAAATTGGAGTGTTAGAAAACGAAATGGTGTATCAGCATGTGGGAAGACCTGTAAGTAAATTAAGATGTGTTGATCAAAATAAAATAGGTTTTTACGTATAAGCGACTTATTATAAGTCGCTTATACTTTTTTTAATTACAAAACCAATTACAAAACTTACAAAAACTATTTTTACTATTGAAAGCGTTTTAATATTGTTATTAAGAAAACAAGGGGGTGCCATATGGGAATTCAAAAGAATGTGGAAGCGGTATCATTTGCTGAAGGAAATGAATTGAAAAATGAATCTTTCGCTTCTAAAATTATGAACGTTAAAATCGGTGTTATACCTTTACCGTTATATGTAGTATTGGCTGCTATTATTTATGGGGCATCTGTATATAATAAATTGCCAGCAGACATGATTGGTGGTTTTGCAGTTATTATGATCATGGGTATTTTCTTAGGTGACATTGGGATGAGAATTCCAATTTTAAAAAATATCGGTGGTCCAGCAATTCTCTCATTATTTATTCCATCATTACTTGTATTTTTTAACTGGATGAATCCAGCTTCAATGGAAGCTGCGACTATGTTAATGAAAAAATCGAACTTTTTATATTTATATATTTCTTGTTTAGTAGTCGGAAGTATTTTAGGAATGAATCGTAAAGTGTTAGTGCAAGGTTTCGTTCGTATGTTTATTCCTTTAGTAGTAGGAACATTAGCTTCTGTAGCAGTAGGATTATTGGTCGGTTCACTATTCGGGTTTGAAATGAAGCATACATTCTTCTTTATTATCGTACCAATTGTGAGCGGTGGTATTGGAGAAGGGATTTTACCATTGTCATTAGCATACAGTGACATTTTAAATGAATCATCAGCAACATTCGTATCACAGCTTATTCCGGCAGCTATTATTGGGAATATGTTTGCAATCGTGAGTGCAGGGTATATGAAGCGTTTAGGCGAGAAGAGACCTGAGCTTAGTGGTAATGGTGTATTAGTGAAAACAGACAATCAAGCAGAATTATTAAAAGAACAAAATACAGAGAAGCCAATTGATTTCTCATTAATGGGAGCAGGTTTATTAATTGCATGTACGTTCTTTATCTTCGGAGGGTTTGCTTCTAAGTTCATCGGTATTCCTGGGGCAATCATTATGATTTTCTCAGCAGCACTTGTGAAATACTTTAAACTAATGCCAGCAAAAATGGAGCAAGGAGCATTCCATTTATATAAATTTATTTCAAAGAATTTAACTTGGCCGTTAATGGTCGGATTAGGATTGCTATATATTCCGTTAAAAGACGTAGCGGCAGTTCTTTCAGTGGGATATGTTGTTGTTTGTGCATCGGTTGTTCTTACAATGGTAGCATCAGGTTTTCTTATAGGAAAAGTGATGAAAATGTATCCAGTTGAATCAGCAATTGTAACTGGATGTCATAGCGGTTTAGGCGGAACTGGAGATGTTGCTATTTTATCAGCTTCAAATCGTATGGAATTAATGCCTTTCGCACAAATTTCGACGCGTTTAGGCGGGGCAGCAATGGTTGTAACAGCGACAATCTTATTAACAATGTTTTCATGATCAAACAAGCTAGCTATATTCATATAGCTAGCTTGTCAAATTAAGGGGAGATTATAAGTATGTTAGAAAATCAAATTAATGAAAGATCATTGTTATTGCATAAAGAGTTGGTAGGGAAAATTGAGATTACAAGTAAGGTAGAAGTTAATACAGCGGATGATTTAAGCCTGACTTATACACCAGGTGTAGCGGAGTCTTGTAAAGCAATTGCAGCAGATGAAGAAACAGCGTATGACTATACAGCAAGAGGGAATATGGTTGCAGTTGTTTCAGATGGAACAGCAGTACTTGGTTTAGGGAATATTGGACCGAAAGCGGCTATGCCTGTTATGGAAGGGAAAAGTATTTTATTTAAAAAGTTTGCGAATGTAGATGCTTTCCCGTTATGTTTAGGGACGACGAATGTGGATGAAATCGTTACCCTTGTGAAAAATTTAGAACCTACATTTGCAGGTATTAATTTAGAAGATATTGCAGCACCACGTTGCTTTGAAATTGAAAAACGATTAAAAGAAGAAACGAATATCCCTGTATTCCATGATGATCAACATGGAACAGCTATTGTCGTCTTAGCAGCTGTTATTAATGCATTAAAAGTTGTAAGTAAACAAATGGATAATGTGAAAATTGTTATTAACGGTGCGGGTTCGGCAGGAATTGCAATTGGAAAATTATTATTAAAAGCTGGTGCAAAACACATTACGTTAGTTAGCTTAGAAGGTATTGTTTGTGAAGGTGAAACATGGATGAACGAAGCGCAAATTGAAGTTTCAAAGAAGACAAATCGAGAATATGTGCGTGGAACATTAAAAGAAGCGATTCATCAGGCTGATATCTTTATTGGCGTATCTGCGCCTAACGTATTAACGAAAGAATTTGTAAAGACGATGAATGAGAAAGCGATTGTGTTTGCAATGGCAAATCCAATTCCAGAAATATTCCCAGAAGATGCATTAGAAGCTGGAGCTGCTGTAGTTGGAACTGGTCGTTCTGATTATTCAAATCAAGTAAATAATGTATTAGCGTTCCCTGGTATATTCCGTGGTGCTTTAGATGTACGCGCGACTGATATTACAGAAGAGATGAAATTAGCGGCAGCATATGGGATCGCTAACATAATTACGGACGAAGAGCGTAGTGCGAACTATGTAATTCCAAATCCATTAGATAAAAGAGTTGTTCCGAATGTTGCAGAAGCAGTAGCGAAAGCAGCCATAGATTCAGGTGTGGCACAAATTACGAAAATGCCAAGTTATAAATAGTAAAAAGCAGTGCCTTCAAGGCACTGCTTTTTTGAGGTAAGAAATCAAAATAATGAAGAAGTGTAGAGTTATTCGTGCTCCCGCATTATTTATCCCGCCCAAAATTCAGTGGATGCAAGGAAGTAGATTAGTTTTGACAACTTACTCAACAGTGATTACAAATTGATCATAATATTTTTCATTCACATATATATTTAATACCCATAATCCGGATGAAGGTAGCGATATAGTGAGAGGGAGTTCGTTTGTAGTAGAATCGATTGTATTTGAAGTAGTCCAAGTTTGTTTGGAAGTTTCTTGTTGATAGAGTATTGGTGTTGGAGTTACAGATCCCTGTTTTAGCGCGATAATAGATACATTTCCAGTTGGTATTTCAGGATCTAGAAAGTACCACATAATTTCATTTTGTTCATTTGCGACAATAGATGTATCAGCAATTGCAATTCTTCTTTCAATCCCCTTTAAAGGTATCTTTCCGTCTACGAAGGAGGGCGCTTCTTCCCAATTTACATCTTTTAAAACACTAAGATGAAAAAAGGAAGGTGCGTTAACCTGAGATGATGATGTTACTATGGCTTCTTTTTTTAGTGCTTTTGAATCAGGTTGAGCCTGTGTGCATCCAGTGATGAGAAAGGAGAAAAGTAGCATAGTTCCGATTTTTTTCATGGTGCCACGCTCCTAATTATTATTGTTAGTGTAATTGTATTTGCTAGATAGCGGGACAATTCCTTTAAAGTATAAAAAGAGGTCGTAAGTTTTGTACGACCTCTTTTGACATTTTTTTATATTTGTTCAGTTGTGTAGGTTGGCTCGGTCTCTTTTTGAGGCATCGTCAAAAAAATAACAGACAGAACGATACATACGCCGCCTAATAATTGATATGATCCAAACGATTCATTTAGCCAAGTGATTGAAACGATGGCTGCTACAAGTGGTTCAATACTAGATAAAATACTTGTTTCTGTTGCTGCTAAATATTTAAGACTACCAATATAAAGAAGGAAAGAAAGGGTCCCACTAATAATGATAAGAATAAGCATAGAAAAAGTTTTTAGTGTAAGAGTTTGTGAAAATTGATTCCATCCAAATGAACGATTATAAATAAGTAGTGCAATTCCTCCGATTAACATCCCCCAACCAATTACTACAGTTGTTCCGCATTCTTTAATGAGAGAAGCTGGATGAAGGGTATAAAATGCAAATCCAATTGCCGTTAATAGTCCGAAAATAATGGCTGATTTAGATAAAACAATATTTTCGATTGAGCCATTTGTAATAATAAAGTATGTTCCTGTTAGCGCAGTTATAATTGCAAGTAGTTGCATAGAAGCAGGGAATTTTCTTTTCTGAAATGCAACATACATTGTAATAAGAACAGGGCCTAGAAATTGAAAGAGTGTTGCTGTGACAGCATTACTAATATGAACTGTTTCGATAAAGGCATATTGCGCGCCGAGCATGCCAAGAATAGAGAAAATAATAAGCTGTATAGAATGTCTAGGATGTTTCCAAATTTGAAATATGTTTTGTTTCTTTATTAGTAAGATAGACAAAATAAATACTCCTGCAAGCAACAAGCGAATTGTTAAAAAATCAATTGATGATACGTTTGTATGTTGAAATAGCCATTGAATCATCGGTCCAGATAATCCCCATAATGTGGCTCCTGTAATAATCATAATGAGTCCAATACGTCTATTTTTGTTCATGATCATGCATCTCCTCTTTAGTATTTGATTTTTTTTGTGTGACATGATAAAAGGAATTATATATAAAATCTGGTACTGTAAAAAGTATCAGATTTTAGTTTTATTAAGGGGTCAGATATTATGTTAGAATTAACGCCTAATTTAAATATGAATAGTAAGAAGGCATTGTATGTGCAGTTGTATGAGTATATAAAAAAAGAAATTAAAAATGGAACGATTCTATCTTTTACGAAGTTACCGGCTAAGCGAAAGTTAGCAACACATTTACAAGTAAGTAAAAATACAGTAGAGGCAGCTTACGAGCAATTACTTGCAGAAGGTTATATTGAATCAATTTCGAGAAAAGGTTATTTTGTATGTAAGATTGAGCAAATGGTTCATGTAGAAGAAAACGAAGAGAGAATAGAAGAAGTACCCTTTCAGGAGAGGGATTATAAATTTGATTTCACACAAACAGGAGTCGATACAAATGCTTTTCCGTTCAACATGTATCGGAAAATTATAAATGATGTATGGCAGCCTCATAATAATGAGTTGCTCTTTCTTGGTCACCCACAAGGAGAATGGAGCTTAAGAGAAGAAATTGCGAACTATTTGTATGAATCTAGAGGTGTGCGTTGTGCAGCTAGTCAAATCGTATTAGGAGCGGGAACACAAATATTAGTGAAATTACTGTTTCAATTATTAAAAGGAAGTAATTATGCAGTTGAAAACCCAGGTTATCATAGGAAAATGGTTGTTTTTGAACAGGGAGAAGAGAAGGTTCAAATGTTGTCTTTAGACAGGGACGGAATTTGTATGGCAGATTTAGAAAATAGCGATGCAAATATTGTATTTGTAACTCCATCCCATCAATTCCCATGCGGAATGATTATGCCTATCACGAGAAGGATGCAGCTTTTACAATGGGCGAAGAAAGAAGAAGGTAGGTATATTATTGAAGATGATTACGATAGTGAATTTCGCTATTCGGGAAAACCTATACCGGCACTGCAAGGGTTAGATACAGACGGGAAAGTTATTTATATGGGGACGCTATCGAAAGCATTGTTGCCATCATTACGGATGAGCTATATGGTGTTACCAAAGAAATTGATTAAAAAGTATCAACAACAATATTTATTTTATACACAAAGTGTTTCAAGAATGGACCAAGAAGTGATTAGAAGGTTTTTAAATGAAGGATATTGGGAAAAACATATTCATAAAATGCGTGTCGTCTATCGAAAGAAGAGAGATCGACTTGTTTTTGAACTAGAAAAGTACTTCTCAAATCGTGTTGAAGTGATAGGAGAAGATTCAGGATTGCACATTTTATTAAAGGTGCATAATGGAATGCGGGAAAAAGAATTAATTAAAGAAGCTGCGAAACATAGTATCAAAATATACCCTGTGTCTACGTACTATAAAGACGGTACTGCACCTGAAAATATAGTACTACTTGGATTTGCGATTTTATCAGAAGAAGAAATTGCGAAAGCGATTCAATTATTAAATAAGGCATGGTTTATAAAAAAGTAAAAAAACATCCTCATATATGAGAGGATGTTTTTTATTATTTATTTTCATCTAGGAATAAGACCATATGCTCTTCATCCCAATATTGTCCGTTATATTTCAGTGAACGTTCTTGTACACCAAACGTTTTAAAGCCTAATGACTCATAAAGTTTCTTCGCACCATCGTTTCCGACAACAACATCAAGCATAACTTGTTCTACGTCTAAAGATTTAGCAAGCTCAAGACATTCTTTAATAAGTGCTTTTCCTGCTCCAAGTCCGCGTGCTTTTGGAGACACATATACGGAACCAATTTTTGCTTTATGTTCTTGTTTTACATATGGTTTCGTTTCCAGTGTAGCAACTCCGATTAATTTTCCGTCTTTAAATGCACCTAGTGTATAGTTTTCGTCTTGTGCTAGTTTTTGTGCTTTATATTCAATAGCACACTCTTTATTAATAATATCTTCATAAGAAGAGCTGAAAGCTTCAGGGTTTTGCTTTAATCCTTCTACGCGAAGTTCTAAGTAAATTTCTGCTTCGTCTTTTGTTAATACATGGATATCCAATTATATCACCCTCCAGATCTTTGACAAATGTACCTTTACCACGCTATTCGCGGGCAGTAAGGCTCCAATTTTAAAATTCGGCGAATGCGCGGAAGTTAGGTGGGAGGTAACTGCCCGTAAATGCCCGATTGGTTCAACTAATAATCCATGGAGTGAACCTTTCCATGGATTAAAGTTTCACTTTATTTTATATTGAAATAAGAATAATTTCAAAAGCTTAGCTTCTAAGGGCAGATTTTATGAACAAAATAACACCAGTAGTGTTTACTACTACTGGTGTTTTCACACGCATCTTATTCAAAAGGAATCTCGATTATAAAGTTTGTCCCCACTCCTAATTGGCTTGTTACTAGAATGGAACCGTTATGCAATTCTACAATTTCCTTTGCAACAGCCAGTCCGATACCTTTTCCTCCAGTAGCCCTTGTTCTGGATTTATCAACACGGTAAAAGCGATCGAAAATATGCGGGATATCTTCTTCTGGAATACCTTCACCTTCATCTTGTACACTGATTGTAAAATAATCTGCTTCCGTTAGTACACGTATTGTTATAGTAGTGTTTTCTGGTGAATGCTGATAAGCATTATGCAATAAATTTAACATAACTTGTTCCATGCGTCTTTCGTCTATGCAAACTTCTAAATCGTTTTTACAATATACATGAAGTTGCATTTGTTTGTTCGTTAATGTTGTTTTTGTTTTTTCAACCATTCTTTCTAAAAATGGTTGAAGAAGCATCGTTTGTTTTTTAATAACAAATTGGTGTTGTTCTAATTGTACAAGCATAAATAAATCTTGTACGAGATCGGTTACACTATCCGTTTCGTCCTCAATGATTTGTAAATATTCTTCGCGTTCTTCTTTCGTTAAAGAGTCTCTCTTTGCTACCTTTGCATAACCTTTCATATAGGTTAATGGAGTTAATAATTCGTGAGCAACACTAGCGAGGAATTCATTTCGTTCTTTTTTCATATACGTAAGTTCACTCGATAAATCTTCAATCGTTTTTGCTAAACTTCCAAGTTCATCATTTCGTTTAATTCCTAATTGAATTGGCTTATTTAATTTTGAAATTTTTTCGGTCGCTCTTTTCATTTTTATAAGCGGCTCTGTAATAACTCGAGAAAAAACAAAAACAGAAATCGTTGTTAAAATAATTGTTAAAATACTGATGATAAGAAATTGGTCCATGAGTTTAATTAACATATTTTCTAAAAAAGATGTCTTTAATAACATATGTAAGTTACCTTGAAATCCAGTTATTTCAAGTGGGCTTACTGTAGAGATGAATTTCGATTTTTTCCAGTTTTTTTCTACGATCACCCCGTTTTGGGGGATATTTTTCGTTTTGCAAATAAGTTGTTTTTGCATTTCCTTTGTTACGGGTTCTGAGGTGGAAATAATTTTGCCGTTCTTGTCAGTTATAATGATAGTGGTATCGGTGTTAGCAATTAATTCTGAGCCAATTAATTCTTCAGCTGCATGCTCGATAGTGAACTCTTGATACCAAGGGCGTTTAGGTCGTTCGGTGTTTGGTTTTTGTTTAGAATATTCATTCCATTTTGCGCGGTTTACAATTTTGTCACGATACCGATTGCCTTTTTCTAATAGAGCACCTGTTTCTTCTGTAATCCGCATTTTTGAAATACTTTTGTAAAAGGATACGAAAGCAATTGTTTCAATACATAAAGCTAATATTAAAAAGTATGTCCCAATTTTAAGTGAAAGTTTACTCATTTTCCCACCATACCTTATTCATAATAAAGGGTCAGTGGTATGATATTTCCACTGACCTAAATAATTATTCACTTTTCCATTTATATCCGACTTTATAAACGGTTTCTAAATAATCCTCGACTGGAAATCCTTTTTTACGTAATTTATCACGGATATTGCGAATATGCGAATCAATCGTTCTATATTCGATGTCTGTTTCATAGCCCCAAATTTTTTCGATTAAATCATCTCGGCTGTAAGCACGGTTTGTATTTTGTAAAAACAGTCCAAGTAATGAAAATTCGATAGGAGTTAGTGAGATTTTTTCGTCATACACTGTGACAGTATGTTTCGTTTTATCCCACTCAATACCATTGAAGCTAACAAAGCCATCTTTCTTTGTCCGGCGTAATATAGCTTCAATTCGTGCGACTAATACATGCTCATCAAATGGTTTTGTGATATAGTCGTCTGCTCCCATAGTAAGGCCTTTAACCATATCGTAATTTTGATTACGAGCTGTTAGCATAATGATTGGAACGTTGGAAATTTGACGGATTTGATAGCAAGTATCCCATCCATCCATATTTGGCATCATAACATCTAATAAAATAATATCGAATTTTTTTTGCTCGATTAATTCCAGCGCTTCAAGGCCAGATTTAGCTTTCATACAAAAATAGCCGCGAGGGCTTAAGAAAAGATCTAGCAATCGTAACATACGTTCTTCATCGTCTACTAATAAAATTTTTACCATAATCTTGTGCACCCCAAACTATTCATTCTACTTGTATAGTTTACATGAAAATAATAAAAAACTCTTTTTATGTGATTGAATGGATGGCTGATTTTTTCGCTCAGGGCAATTGACATAAAAAATGCACTAGTTTTGCACAACTATTATTTATAATAGAAAACGTAGCGACACAAATACCCTATGTTGCGACATAACGTCATGTCATTTTATTTATAAAATGACAATTCCATTCTATTGTGTATGTGAGATAGAGAGGGTTTTCGTATTCACCTCGCATCGGATAAGAAAAATTTCCTATCTCACACTTTTTTTAAAAGGAGATAATACACATGAATCCAAAAGAAGAAATTTCAAAAAAAGAAAAGCAAGATCGTAATACGGTTGTAATGTGTGTTGCCGTATCTATGATTATTATTATAAGTTGCGTAAATAAAATTTTGGGGATTTTATAATATATAAAAGCTGATTACTTGTTAACAAGCAATCAGCTTTTTTTATTTTATCCGATTGGTGTGGAGTAATAACTAGTGGGGGAATGACTTCCTGGATTAAAGTTCTACTTTATCAAGAGGCATATTTTTATATAATAAACCAAGGTAAAATTGCTAATCCAGAAGTTACCATTGCTGTAGCACATATTAAAAAGATAGCTCGTTTTTTTTGTTTCATGTCACATTCTCCTCTACATATCAATTGAATGCTGTTCGTTCATTTTATATTTTTAGTATAATGAATGGAAAGGATTGGTACGATCGATAAAGGTGACATGAAGATTACATTGTTGTAATGAAAAAAGCATCTTTCTTAATAAGAAGATGCTTTGGGAAAACTATCCCGCTATTTGTGGATTAATAATCAGTGGGGATAGACACCCCCACCAATTAAAGTTTCACTTTATATTGAAGTATTAATCATTTAAGAATAAAACCATATGTTCTTCGTCCCAATATTGACCGTTGTGCTTTAATGAACGTTCTTGCACGCCGTAAGTTTGGAAACCTAATGACTCATATAGTTTTTTTGCGGCATCGTTACCAACTACAACATCGAGCATAAGTTGTTCTACATGTAATTTATCGGCATTTTCAATAATTGCTTTAATTAGAGCTCGTCCTGCCCCAAGGCCACGTGCTTTTGGGGAAACAAAAACGGAGCCGATTTTTGCTTTATGTTCTTGTTTAATGAATGGTTTTGTTTCTAAAGTAGCAATACCAATCAAATCGTTATCGTTGAAGACACCTAGAGTATACTTATCGGGATTGCTTAATCTTTTTGCCATAGCAGCTACAGGATTTTCATGTTTAAGAACATCTTCATAAGAAGAGCTAAAAGCTTCCGGGTTCTTCGTTAAACCTTCCATACAAACTTTTAAATATATTTCTGCGTCCTCTGTTGTTAATAAGCGAATTTCCATAGTTGTAACCTCCTTGGTGGATTTCAAATAAATCCATTACTTTTATAAGATTGAGTATGCGTTTTTTAGCAGTCTCTTTTAATTTGTAAAAGAATGAAAAGATATATGCTACAATGTTTTGATTTAATTGTGTAATGAAATTATATATTAACTTTATTAACTATTCAAGTCCTTAATATATTACATTTTTATAACTAAAATAACTCCTCGATCGAGGAGTTATTTTTTAAACATTCAATTGATAGCCATCAATTCGTTTTGGATGTGTGTAAATATTACAAGAGTCATTTCTAATAAATCCTACGACTGTAATGCCTAAGTCATGAGCAAGTTGCAAGGCTAGTTTTGTTGGAGCGGATTTGGATAGAACAATTTCACAGCCGATTTTTGAAACTTTGAGTAAAATTTCAGATGAAATACGTCCGCTAAATGCGATAATTTTTCCTTTAACAGATATATCATTACGTAAACAATAGCCGTATATTTTATCTAATGCGTTATGTCTTCCGATATCCATTCTTGATATAAGGATATTGTTTCGATCACATAGCGCAGTATTGTGAACACCGCCGGTTTGGCGAAATGTAGTGGAAGATTGTTGTAAGGCATTCATTAAGTAAAAGCATTCTTCAGGAGTAATTTTTACATGTATATCATGTAAATCTTTTGCTTTTGCGGCGTCGTTTACGAAAATAAAACCTTGTCTACCTTTTCCGCAGCAAGAAGTGATGTATCGTTTATTATATAAAGTTTGATAGAGTGGATTCACTTTTGATGATTTTACATGGACAATTCCGTTCTCTTTTTGAACCCATATTTCTTCAACATCTTTATAGGAAGAAATAATTCCTTCAGAAATTAAAAAACCAACTACCATATCTTCAATGTAATTTGGTGTGCATACAACTGTTACGTATTCTTCACCATTTAATTTAATAGTAATAGGAGATTCTGTAACAATCTCATCAACTTGTTTTGAAAATGAGCCAGATTGATAGCGTACAATCGTATATGTCTCTTGCGTAAACTCCATATTAAATTCCCCTTTTATATGTATTTTTCTCCCACATTTATCATAAAACATTGAAAAAATAAAAACACCTATTAGCAGGGAAATCACAGATTATTTTGGTTATTATTGTATATGTACGATATAATAGAACTGTAGAATAGTGACATTTTCAAGCTTTCGTAGTTATACCTTATAACATCAAGAATCGACTTCATAAGAAAAGGATTTCAGCAGAGCGTTTCAAAAATATGTACAGTAACTTGTTTTTTGAAAACGGATTCATAAACGTGTTGTACAGTTGGTTGTAAGGAGTGGGGAAACTATGGCAGAACAGACAGTCCGTGTAACCGTTGATGGTAAAGAATTTGCTGCATCAGGTGAAAAGACGATACTACAATTATTTAACGAGAGTAACTTGGAACATCCTCAAATTTGTCATGTACCAGAAGTAGATCCAATTCAAACTTGTGATACATGTATTGTAGAAGTAGATGGGAAGTTAATGCGTGCTTGTTCAACGCAAATAGAGAACGGTATGCATATTGAAAGACAGTCGCAGCGCGCAAAAGAGGCGCAGACTGAGGCGATGGATCGAATATTAGAGAACCATTTATTGTATTGTACTGTTTGTGATAACAATAATGGTAACTGTAAAGTGCATAATACAGTGCATATGATGGAAATTGAAGAACAGAAATACCCGTATGAACCGAAAGTAAGTGCGTGTGAAGTGGACATGTCACATCCGTTTTACCGGTATGATCCCAATCAATGTATTGCTTGTGGACAGTGTGTAGAAGTATGTCAAAACCTACAAGTCAATGAAACTATATCGATTGATTGGAATTTAGACCGCCCGCGTGTTATTTGGGACAATGGTGTAAGTATAAATGACTCGTCTTGTGTGAGTTGTGGGCAATGTGTAACAGTTTGTCCATGTAATGCGTTAATGGAAAAAACAATGCTAGGTGAAGCTGGGTTTATGACAGGATTAAAACCAGATGTGTTAGATCCGATGATTGATTTTGTAAAAGATGTAGAGCCAGGATATAGCAGTATTTTAGCAGTTTCAGAAGTGGAATCTGCGATGCGCAAGACGAAGGTTAAAAAGACGAAAACAGTTTGTACATTTTGCGGTGTAGGTTGCTCGTTTGAAGTGTGGACGAAAGACCGTCATATTTTAAAAGTACAACCTGTTTCAGATGCACCGGTTAATGGTATCTCTACATGTGTAAAAGGCAAATTTGGATGGGACTTTGTAAATAGTGAAGATCGCATTACAAAGCCATTAATTCGCCAAGGAGATATGTTTGTTGAAGCTTCTTGGGAAGAAGCTCTTGAAGTTGTTGCATCTAACATGCAGCATATTAAATCAGAATACGGCAGCGATGCATTTGGGTTTATTTCTTCTTCGAAAGTAACGAATGAAGAGAATTATCTTATGCAAAAACTAGCTCGTCAAATATATGGAACAAATAATGTAGATAACTGTTCCCGTTATTGTCAATCTCCAGCAACAGACGGCTTATTTAAAACTGTCGGTATGGGTGGGGATGCTGGAACAGTGAAAGATATCGCTGAAGCAGGTCTTGTTATTATCGTTGGTGCGAATCCGACAGAGGGACATCCTGTACTTGCGACGCGTGTGAAACGTGCTCATAAATTACACGAACAAAAATTAATTGTAGCAGACCTTCGTAAACATGAAATGGCTGAGCGTGCGGATATATTTGTTCATCCGAGTCAAGGAACTGATTATGTATGGCTTGCTGGTATTACGAAATATATTATCGATCAAGATTGGCATGATAAAAAGTTCTTAGCTGAAAATGTAAAGAACTTTGATGAATATAGCAAAATGTTAGAAAAGTATTCGCTTGATTACACAGAAGAAATTACGGGGATTTCTAAAGAGAACCTGAAAGAAATGGCTCGTATGGTATATGAAGCAGACGGTACTTGTGTACTTTGGGGAATGGGTGTAACTCAAAATACAGGTGGTAGTACAACTTCAGCTGCAATTTCAAATTTATTACTTGTTACGGGTAACTACCGTCGTCCTGGTGCAGGTGCATACCCATTAAGAGGACATAATAACGTACAAGGCGCTTGTGATATGGCGACCTTACCGAATTGGCTTCCAGGTTATCAAGCGGTATCTGACGATACGCTCCGTGCTAAATTTGAAAAAGCGTACGGTACGACGATTCCGAAAGAGCCAGGATTAAATAATATTGCAATGTTACTTGCGGCGGAAGAAGGAAAACTGCGCGGTATGTATGTTATGGGTGAAGAAATGGCTTTAGTAGATTCAAATGCGAACCATGTGCAACATATTTTAGAGAATTTAGATTTCCTTGTTGTTCAAGATATGTTCTTATCAAAAACAGCTCGTTTTGCTGATGTTATTTTACCGGCAGCACCGAGCTTAGAAAAAGAAGGGACGTTTACGAATACAGAACGTCGTATTCAAAGATTATATGAAGTATTGAAGCCGCTTGGTGATTCAAAACCAGACTGGTGGATTTTACAAAAAGTAGCTCGTGCACTAGGCGGAGATTGGAATTATGAAAACCCAAGTGAGATTATGGATGAAATAGCATCGCTTGCACCGTTATATTCTCAGGCAACATATGATCGTTTAGAAGGATGGAATAGTTTATGTTGGGGTAGCCATGATGGTAGCGATACACCGCTATTATATGTAGATGGATTTAACTTCCCAGATAAACTTGCTCGTTTATCATTAGATGAATGGGTACCACCAGTTGTGGCGCCGGATGAGTATGATTTACTATTAAATAATGGTCGTATGCTAGAGCATTTCCATGAAGGGAATATGACGAATAAGTCGGCTGGTATTTTATCTAAAGTATCTGAAGTATTCGTTGAAATTTCACCTGAACTTGCTAAAGAGCGTAATGTGAAAGATGGTGGTCTTGTAGAATTATCATCGCCGTTCGGAAAGATTAAAGTACAAGCACTTGTTACAGACCGTGTAACGGGAAATGAGTTATATTTACCAATGCATGCGACAGTAAATGAAGAGGCTATTAATATTTTAACAGGAACAGCGACAGACATTTATACGTGTACACCAGCTTATAAACAAACGATGGTGAAACTGCGCGTATTACGTGAAAAAGGAAATCGTCCATTACCATCTTCAAACCCGCGAGATAAAAAACGCCATCCACAAAATGGTGTTGAAATTCAGCAAAAGTGGCAAAGAAAACAATACGTATCACTTGTGGACTAGGGGGCGGAGATAGTGGCAAAAGAAATTACGTTAATTAAAAAGAAAGTTGTAACAGAAGAAGAGAAGAAACAGCAATTAGCAGAGGAACTGTTCACGGAGTTAGCGAATAACCGTGAAGCAGTCGAGGAAACGATGCAATTACTAGCGCAATTACAGAAAGCTGGTATTTTAGATGCGGCAATTAGTTTACTTGCTGCGAAAGAAGATGTTTCGAAAATTGCTGTTGAGCAATTAAATCGTGAACCAGTGAAAAATGCACTGAACAATATGATGGGGGCAGGAGAGGCTTTATCTTCAGTTGACCCAGAGGTAACAAAACAAATCACATCGAGTTTAGTTACTGGATTGCAATTTGCAACAGATGAATTAAATAGTGGTAAAAAAACAAAAGTGATGGATTTCTTTAAAGTATTAAAAGATCCAGATATCAATAGAGCAATTACATTCGGTTTTAGCTTTTTGAAAGCATTTGGGCAAGGATTAGAGAAAAAATAGAGTAGATGAAAAAGTGATGGGAAATAGCCATCACTTTTTTCATTGTATGTATAAGAGTGTTCATGTTAAGCGGAATATATTATTATTAAAAAGATGGATTAGAAATGGAAATGTGGAATCCATCTCAAATATCGTTTTAGAATGTGGAGGAATATATGCAACACCGTAAAAGACTATCTATACCAGGAGTAATGAGCCATTCCTTTCAAACAGTAAAATTTGCTTTTTGGAATGTATTAACCTTTCAACTTGCTTATAAATTGTTAGCAGCGATTGTGTTTGTTCCACTGTTTGGGATCATTTTTAATAAATTATTGTATTTTGGTGGTTACGCAAATGCGACAAATGATGAATTATTAGCATTTTTGAAAACACCATACGGCATTTTGGCAATCGTAATTTTATCCTTGTTAGCACTGTTTCTTATCTTTACGGAATTTGCGGTGCTTATTATTATTTCGTATTTCGCTCATAAAAGACAAAAGGTGAAATTACGCCCGATTTTATATAAAACCGTAACGTACTTACCTACGCTTTTCACATATTGCTTACCAGGATTTATTTTATATGCTGTCGTATTATTACCTCTTTTAAATATGGGATATGAAACGGCATTAATTCCGCAAATCCAAATTCCTAACTTTATTACAGGAGAACTGTTTAAAACGACGATGGGACAAGTAGGCTATTACACGTTCTTTGCCGTAGTTGCGTATTTGAACCTTCGCTGGATTTTCGTTCTACCTATTGTCGTTTTAGAACAAAAGCCGTTTCGCACAGCAGCGCGTAAAAGTGCAGCTTTAGTAAAAGAAAGCTTTTTTAAAGTACTATTCTTTTTAGTAGGATTTTTCATTTCAATAGGGATTGTTTATATTTTGTTTTTTGGAATATATTTATTGTGCCTATGGGGTGTGTATGAATTTACAAACCCGGAAGGAACATTTGCGTTATTAGCCGAATCAACGATTTCTGTATTCCTAACAAGTACATTGTATTTATTTAGCTTTATTGTGACACCATTTTATATTATGGCTATAACAAGATTGTACTTACAAAAGGTTCCGGTTGAAGATGTGTTATTAGAAGAAGGATTAGATTATTCGAAAACGAAAGCAGATAAATGTTTCTTTCAAAAACATCGCTGGAAATTTATTAGTGTATATATTGTAGGGATTATTACGGCCGGAATGGTCGTTGCCTTCATTGTAACGTTTATTTCAAATTCGTATAAAGAACCGATTATTATGGCGCACCGCGGATATATATCAAAAGGGGTAGAAAATACGAAAGAAGCTGTGCAAGGTGCTATTGATGCAAAAGCAGACTACGCTGAAATAGATGTATTACAAACGAAAGACGGTGAGCTAGCGGTTATACATGACTTGAAGTTAAAACGTCTTGCAAATGCCAATGTGCATGTGTCAGATTTAACGATGGATGAATTAAGACAGCTTACTCTTAGTCAAGATGGATTTTCAGGACAAATAAGTACACTTGATGAAATCATTAAGCTTGCAAAGGGGAAAATCAAACTCAATATTGAAGTGAAGCTTCATGGGGGCGAAAAAGACTTTGTAAATAAAGTATTAAAAGCGATTAAAGATAATGAATTTGAGAAGCAATGTGTAATTCAAACGTTACACTATCCACTCATTAAAGAGTTTAAGCGTGCAAATTCAGATATAAAAGTAGGATATATACTGTATGCAAGTAGAGCTAACTTAAAGAATGTAAAAGCTGACTTTTATGTAGCAGAAGAATACATGTTAAATAAGAAATTAGTAAAAGAAGCAAGGAAGTTAAATAAGCCAATTTACGTATGGACAGTAAATGATATGGAGAGTTTAAAGGCATATTATAAGTTAAACGTAGATGGTATCATTACCGATTATCCTGAAGATGCACGTGAAACAATTAAGGAGTTAAAAGAGCAAGAAGCGGAAGAAAGTGATCTGTTTGATAAAATTACTGAAACAACAGATGATTTGTTTTCAAAGTTATTTATAAGTTATCCAGCTGCTGGCTAAATGCCAGCAGCTGTTTTTTGTAAAAAGAATATATTTCTAAAATATTGTGTAAAGTAATAACTGTATATGTATACGTCTTCATTTGGAGTTTTTACATTGTTATATTATTGTCAAATAATAAATGATTACTGCTTATTTTGAAGGGATATAATAAAAATAGAGTAATAGATAATGAAATAGAACGAACTTCCTAATAGAATCAATGTTTTATATATTTACACTATTCTAAATATATAAACTTTAGAAAAATGATATGTTAGCGTTTTCATAAATTTTAAGTTATGCTAGAATAAGGACATAAGTTATTAATTATTACAAAAAGAAAAAAGACTTTCTTTTTTCTGTTAATTATAAGGGGGCATTTCATTATGCGTATTGGGGTACCAGCAGAAATTAAAAACAACGAAAACCGTGTGGCAATGACACCGGCTGGTGTTGTACATTTAATTCGTAACAATCACGAAGTATTTATTCAAAAGGGTGCAGGTTTAGGATCTGGTTTCACAGATGCTCAGTATGTTGAAGCTGGAGCAAAAATTGTTGATACAGCTGAAGAAGCTTGGAACATGGAAATGGTTATGAAAGTTAAGGAACCAATTGAAAGCGAATACAAACACTTCAGTGAAGGTTTAATCTTATTCACATACTTACACTTAGCTCCAGAACCAGAATTAACAAAAGCTTTAATCGAGAAGAAAGTAGTAGCTATTGCGTACGAAACAGTACAATTAGAAAACCGTTCATTACCATTACTTGCACCTATGAGTGAAGTAGCTGGTCGTATGGCTGCACAAATTGGTGCACAGTTCCTTGAGAAAAACAAAGGCGGTAAAGGTATCTTACTTGCAGGTGTTCCAGGGGTTAAACGTGGTAAAGTAACAATTATCGGTGGTGGACAAGCTGGTACAAATGCTGCTAAAATTGCAGTTGGACTAGGTGCGGATGTAACAATCATCGACTTAAGTGCAGAACGTCTTCGTCAATTAGATGACATTTTCGGAAACCAAGTAAAAACTTTAATGTCTAATCCTTACAATATTGCAGAAGCTGTAAAAGAGTCTGATCTTGTAATTGGTGCAGTATTAATCCCAGGTGCAAAAGCGCCAAAACTTGTAACAGAAGAAATGATTAAATCAATGGAACCGGGTTCTGTTGTTGTAGATATCGCGATTGACCAAGGTGGTATTTTCGAAACAACTGACCGTATTACAACTCATGATAACCCAACTTACGAAAAACACGGTGTTGTTCATTATGCAGTTGCAAACATGCCAGGTGCGGTTCCACGTACATCAACTCTTGCATTAACAAACGTAACAGTACCATATGCAGTACAAATTGCTAACAAAGGCTACAAAGCTGCTTGCCTAGGCAACACTGCATTATTAAAAGGTATTAACACATTAGATGGCTATGTAACATTTGAAGCTGTTGCAGAAGCTCACGGTGTAGAGTACAAAGGTGCTAAAGAATTATTAGAAGCAGAAACAGTATCTTGCTAATAGAAGCATTATACAAAACAAAATCGAACAATATATAAAACAACATGATAAGAGCTAAGAGATAATACCTCTTAGCTCTTCTTGGCAAAAGGGGGCATTCATCGTGGCCAACCTATTTAAAAAGAAATCCGTTACGCAATTGTTAGGGGAAAGTAAAAGTAAAACTTTAACGAAAACGCTAGGGGCATTCGACCTAACAATGCTAGGAATTGGTGCGATAATTGGTACAGGAGTTCTAGTATTAACTGGATTAGTAGCAGCAAGAGATGCTGGTCCAGCAGTTATTTTTTCATTTATGATTGCAGCAATTGTTTGTGGATTTGCAGCTTTATGTTATGCGGAAGTTGCATCTACACTCCCTGTTTCAGGTAGTGTGTACACATATTCGTATGCAACAATTGGTGAGTTTGTTGCTCATTTAATGGGATGGACATTGTTATCCGTATATGTCGTAACGACTGCCGCAGTAGCTGGCGGATGGACGGGTTATTTCAATAATTTAGTGAGTGGATTGGGACTTGAAATCCCAAAAGCATTGCTAACGATTCCAGCGCAAGGTGGTATGGTAAACTTACCGGCAGTTATCGTTACGTTAGTGATAACTTGGCTATTATCACGAGGTACAAAAGAAAGTAAGCGTGTGAATAACATAATGGTATTAATTAAAATTGGTATTGTTGTTTTATTCATTGCAGTTGGTGTATTCTACGTGAAACCAGAAAACTGGATACCATTTGCACCTTACGGTTTAAGTGGAGTGTTCGCAGGGGGAGCAGCAGTATTCTTTGCTTTCTTAGGATTTGATGCATTAGCAACTTCTGCTGAAGAAGTAAAAAATCCGCAACGTGATCTACCAATTGGTATTATTGCCTCGTTAGTTATTTGTACAATCATTTATGTTGTAGTTTGTCTCGTTATGACAGGTATGGTTTCTTATAAGGAATTAGATGTACCTGAAGCTATGGCATATGTGTTAGAAGTTGTAGGACAAGATAAAGTGGCTGGTGTAATTGCTATTGGAGCTGTAATCGGTATTATGGCTGTAATTTTCGCTTACATTTATGCGACAACACGTGTATTCTTCGCAATGAGCCGTGACGGTTTATTACCAAAATCTTTTGCGAAAATTAACAAGAAGACTGAAGCGCCAACATTTTCAGTTTGGTTAACAGGAATTGGTAGTGCTTTAATTGCTGGATTTATCGATTTAAAAGAATTGTCGAATTTAGCGAATATTGGAGCGTTATTAACATTCGCCATGGTTGGTGTAACTGTTATCATTCTTCGTAAAACGCATCCGAAATTACAACGTGGATTTATGGTACCACTTGTACCGATCTTACCGATTATTTCAATTGCATGTTGTCTATTCTTAATGGTAAATTTACCATTAACAACATGGATATACTTCGGTATTTGGTTAGCAATTGGAGTAGTTGTATACTTTGTTTATTCGAAAAAACATAGTCATTTAAAAGACGATGGAAGTTCGCAGGATAATTTAGATCAAGCTAATTAAAGGGATATAAAATAGTAAGCCTTGTGCGTCTAGGGAGCGCACAAGGCTTTTTCTTTTGGATAAGGAAGGAAATAAATGTTAAATTGTCGAATTTTTATGTCGGAATATGAAAAAAGGGGAGGAAGAGGAATGCTAGAAACGAAAGTGGTTGTTGGAGCAGAGGAGTATAATAATAACCCTGGTTGGTTACATACGAATGAAGAAGAATTAAATTTATTGCGAAGAGAAACTTGGCTTGATAAATTTCAACCTAATTCTTTATCAGCAATTTTAGCGGAACATGTATGGGAGCATTTATCGTACGAAGAAGGAATCGAAGCTGCAAAAATTTGTTATGAGTTTTTAACGGAGGGTGGATATATTCGTTGTGCAGTGCCAGATGCATTTTTCCCAGATGAAGAATATCAGCAAGGTGTACAAGTAGGTGGACCAGGGCCATTAGATCATCCAGCAGCAAGTCATAAAATCGTTCATAACTATAAAACAATCACGTCCATGTTTGAATCGGCAGGTTTTCAAGTTAGGACTTTAGAATACTGTGATGAGAATGGTAAGTTTCATTATAATGATTGGAATGAGAAAGATGGTTTTATTTATCGCTCGAAACGTTTTGATCATAGAAATCAAGATGGTACATTAGAATTTGCTTCGTTAATTGTGGATGCAGTGAAACTTTAATCAGTGGGGGTTCTTCATCTCCTGTTGATTATTAGCCTTCAACAATCGGGCTTTTACGGGTAGCTAATGTAGGGGAAATAAGAGAAGGATGCACGATAGTTTTCGTGTATCCTTTTTGTATGAAGAGTATGATAGGTGTGGAGAATATTGATATGTATATGTTGAAATATGAATGGAATTGTCAAAAAAATCTTTCGGATTTTATTGACACATATGAGTAGGCGCTCATATAATAAAAATATAAGATATATGAACAGTTGTTCATATGTTCAATTAAAGAGGTGAGCTATAATGGCTGAAAATAAAGTAGAAACACCGCAGGAAACTTGTTTTCAAACGGTAATTCATGAGGAAGTCGTGGATCAAGTGAAGCAAACAATTCCGACTGATGAAAGTTTAAGTAAAGTAGCAGAACTATTTAAAGTATTAGGTGACCGTACGCGTACGAGAATATTACATGCATTATTTGAAGCTGAAATGTGCGTTTGTGATTTAGCTTACTTATTAGGAATGACACAATCGTCTATTTCACATCAGCTACGTGTGTTAAAGCAAGCGAAACTTGTAAAGAATCGTAAAGAAGGAAAGGTCGTTTATTATTCGTTAGCTGACCAGCACGTAATTCATATCTTCGAGCAAGCGTTTGAACACGTAAACGAGGAAGAATAAAAACGCGAGGAGGGAGAACGATGGCAGAAGCATTAGTGAAAAAGAAACTGATGTTAGAAGGTTTAGATTGTGCGAACTGTGCAATGAAAATTGAAAAAGGCGTTGGGAATATAGAAGGAGTAAATTCTTGCTCTGTAAACTTTGCAACAAAGACGATGGTTTTAGAAACAGCACAAAATAAAGAAAATGAAGTTGTGACAGAAGCAAAACAGCTTGTTACAAAGTTAGAACCACATATTAAAGTGCAAGAAGAGCAAAAAAATAAAGCTGCAAAAGAAGTTTTTATATTAGAAGGTTTAGATTGCGCGAACTGTGCAATGAAGATTGAAAATAAAGTTAAGGAAATGCCGACAGTTTCAGAAGCAACTGTTGATTTCGTATCAAAGAAATTACGAGTAGAAGTTGCGAATAAAAGAGAGTTAGAATCGACTGTAGAAGATATAAAGAATGTCGTTCAAAAGTTAGAACCAGATGTGAAAGTTGTTCGTGAAGAAAAGAGCGGCCATGACCATGGACATAGTCACGACCATGGTGAAGCAAATGTGAAAAAGATGATAGGGCGATTAGTAGTCGGTGGAATTTTGACAGGAATTGCTGCCTTAGCTGATTTACCACAAATGATAACAATTCCATTATTCGTCCTTGCGTATTTATTAATAGGTGGAGATATCGTTTGGAGAGCGGTAAGAAACATAACTCGCGGCCAAGTATTCGATGAAAACTTTTTAATGGCAATTGCAACTGTAGGAGCTTTTGCAATTCAACAATATTCAGAAGCTGTTGCGGTAATGCTATTTTATCAAGTAGGGGAACTATTCCAAAGTATTGCAGTAAATCGCTCTCGAAAATCAATTACTTCATTAATGGATATTCGCCCTGATTATGCGAATGTAAAGGTTGGAAATGAAACGAAACAAGTATCACCGGAAGATGTACAAATCGGCGATTATATTATCGTAAAACCGGGTGAGAAAGTACCATTAGACGGAAAAGTAGTCGAGGGAACATCAATGATGGATACTTCAGCACTTACAGGTGAATCTGTACCGCGTGAAGTAGAAGTTGGTAATGACGTATTAAGTGGTTTTGTAAACCAAAATGGTGTATTAACAATTGAAGTTACAAAAGAATTTGGTGAATCTACTGTATCAAAAATTTTAGATTTAGTTCAAAATGCAAGTAGTAAAAAAGCACCGACAGAAAACTTTATTACGAAATTTGCGCGCTACTATACTCCTGTTGTAGTTATTACAGCAGCGATCATGGCGTTTATTCCACCGCTTATTTTAGAAGGTGCTACATTCTCCGAGTGGATTTATAGAGCGTTAGTATTCTTAGTTATCTCTTGTCCATGTGCGTTAGTCGTATCCATTCCTCTTGGATTCTTTGGAGGTATCGGTGGTGCATCCAAAAGTGGGATTTTAGTAAAAGGAAGTAACTATTTAGAAGCATTGAATGATGTGAAATATATCGTCTTTGATAAAACAGGTACATTAACAAAAGGTGTCTTTAAAGTTACAAAAATGGAGCCAAGTGAAGGTACTACTAGTGAAGAACTGTTAGAGTATGCAGCGTTTGCAGAAGTATATTCAAATCATCCAATTGCACAATCTATTCGAAATGCATATGGAAAATCAATCGATGAAAATGCTATTGAAGACTATAGTGAAATTTCTGGTCATGGTACAGTTGTAAAAGTACAAGGAAAAGAAATTTTCGCAGGTAATGCTAAATTAATGAGAAAAGAAAATATTGAATTTAAGCAACCAGAAACAGTAGGTACATTAGTTCACGTTGCTGTAGATGGTAAATACGCAGGTTATATTGTTATCTCAGATGAGGTAAAAGAGGATTCAAAACAAGCGATTCAAAAGTTAAAAGAACTAGGTATCAAGAAGACAGTGATGTTAACTGGGGATGCAAAAGCAGTTGGTGAAGCTGTTGGAAAAGAATTAGGTTTAGATGAAGTTCACGCAGAACTACTACCACAACAAAAAGTAGAAGAGATTGAAAAAATTGATGCGGCTAAGCGTGGAAAAGAAAAAGTTGCTTTCGTTGGTGATGGTATTAACGACACGCCAGTATTAGCACGAGCGGACGTTGGTATTGCTATGGGTGGCTTAGGATCGGATGCAGCGATTGAAGCTGCAGATATCGTTATAATGACTGATGAACCTTCAAAAATTGCAACAGCTGTTAAAATTGCAAAACGCACAAGAAGTATTGTATGGCAAAATATTATATTTGCATTAGGTGTAAAAGGATTAGTTTTATTACTTGGTGCTTTTGGTATAGCGACAATGTGGGAAGCTGTTTTCTCAGATGTGGGTGTGACGTTAATTGCAGTATTAAATGCAATGCGTGTACTACGAGTGAAAGATTTATAAAAAGAGGGCGCAATTGCGTCCTCTTTTTTATCGGTTATTTTGTTGAAAGTGACTCAATAAAATAATATCAAATATTATTTTAGTTTTTAATAACGCAATATTAAATTTTACAAATAAAAAATATTCACCTTGTTATTTTAATATATTTTTTACAAATATTCATATAGTATTGAAAAAACAGAGAAGGAGGAAACTTCTCTGTTTATTTTTGTATGTTTTTTTCAACTTGTTCACGAACAGTTTGAATATAATTCATTTTATGATCCCAGCATTCTTGGCTTAAATCGACAGGATACTCTTCGGGGTTTAAAGTTCGCATGTATTCTTCCCAAAATAGAGCGAGACTCTGTTCGTTATACTTTTGAATATCTAATATACTTGGTAGTTCGTATGTTCTTTCACCGTTAACGAAAATGTCTTTATGCAGTTCACGTGCTTCAAAGTTTGTTACGAATTTACTTATGTATGTGTGAACAGGGTGGAACATTTTTAAGCGTTCTTCTTTTTCAGGCTCTTCAGAATCTAACGCAATATAATCGCCTTCAGCATGATTATTAACCCTGTTGACTATACGATAAATTCGTTTAAGCCCTGGAGTTGTAATCTTTTCAGGGTTAGATGAAATTTTAATCGTGTCATTTAATTTCCCGTCAGTATCTTCAATCGCAACTAGTTTGTAAACAGCCCCTAATGCTGGTTGTTCAAAGGATGTAATTAATTTTGTTCCAACACCCCATACGTCAATTTTTGCACCTTGAGATTTAAGGTGCATAATTGTGTATTCATCTAAATCGCTAGAAGCGATAATTTTTGTATTTGTAAACCCAGCCTCATCTAGTAATATTCTTGCCTTTTTAGACAAATAAGCCATATCACCACTATCAAGACGAATGCCATAGAAATCAATACGATCTCCAAATTCTTTTGCAACACGAATCGCATTTGGAACACCAGATTTTAATGTGTCATATGTATCGACGAGAAAGACACATTTTTTATGAGTTTCAGCGTATTTTTTAAACGCGACATATTCATCGCGATACGCTTGAACGAAAGAGTGAGCATGTGTGCCGGCTACAGGTATCCCGAAGCGTTTTCCAGCACGAACGTTGCTTGTAGATGAGAAACCGCCAATAAAGGCAGCGCGTGTTCCCCAAAGGGCAGCATCAAATTCATGAGCACGTCTTGTGCCAAACTCTAAAAGTTCATCGTTATTTGCAGCATGCTTCATACGAGCAGCTTTTGTTGCAATTAATGTTTGGTAATTCACAATGTTTAAAAGGGCAGTTTCAATAATTTGTGCTTCACCGAGTGGTGCATCAACACGTAATAAAGGCTCGTTATTGAATACAACTTCACCTTCTTGCATACCACGAATGACCCCAGTGAATTTCATATTTTGTAAATAATGAAGGAATTCTTCTTCAAATTGTAATTCTGCTAAATAAGCGATATCGCTCTCGGTAAAACTGAAATTTTCTATGTACTCTACAATTTTTTCAAGACCAGCAAAAACAGCGTAGCCATTCTCAAATGGAAGCTTTCGAAAATATAAATCAAAAACAGAACGGCGATTATGAATACCATCTTTCCAATATGTATAAGCCATGTTGATTTGATATAAATCTGTATGTAAGGCATAACTATCGTCTTTATAATAATTCATTGCGAAAACACCTCCGTAATTTGGTTATAGTATACCAATTTTACGACGTTCGTAGCAAAGAAGAGATATTGATGTGAAGTCAAGAGAGAAAAAAATGAAATAATGCATATTTTTTAGAAAATTAACATTTATCAATTTATATTTCTTTAAATTTTATGTATTATTAGAGTAATGGGGGTAATGAGAATGGAGGAGGACAATGCAACAAACATTAGAAAAAATAGGCAAACAAGTCTTTTATAAACGGCTACAGCAAAAAATGACACAAGAAGAATTATGTCAGGGCATTTGTTCTGTCTCATACTTAAGTAAGATCGAAAATGGAAAGATCGAAGCATCAGAAGAAATTCTACAATTGCTCTGCGCAAGATTAGAGATTGCTGTAACGGATTTAAGAGATGTAGAAGAAGATGTGAAGGGGAAGCTGGATGAATGGTTGAATGCACTAGTTCATTTGGATAAGCAACAAGTAGAACGCATATATGAAGAGTTGCAAGGTGAAATGAAGCATGTTTTGGATTTTGAAATTATAAATTATTATAAACTGCTGTATACACGTTATTTAATGATGAAGCGGGATCTCCCTGCTGTTGAAGAAGAATTGGACGGATTGAAGAAAGTGTATAAGAAATACTCGCCTTTTCAGAAGATGTTATATACGTATAATAAGGCATTATTATATTCTGTGCAGTACAAATATACGCAAGCGTTAGAGTATTTGTTAAAAACAGAATCGATGGCGAAAGAGTTAGGATATTATGAAACAGGAATATATTATAATTTAGCATTGACATATAGTCAGATGGAAATAGATCATATGACATTATACTTTGCTAATGTGGCATTAGAAGGTTTTAAAAGCGAATATAAATTTAGAAATATAATTAATTGTAAGTTTTTAATTGCGTTTAGTTATACTAGAAAAAAACAATATAATGAAGCTATGGAAATCTATAATCATATCATAAGAGAAGCAACTTCTTTTGCTGATAAAGATAATATTCTTTCTATTGCTTTAAATAATATTGGTTATCTGTACTACCGACAAAAAAATTATGCCAAGGCGAAAGAGTATTATATAGAATGCTTAAAATATAAAAAAGAAGAGGATATGAATTATATTGATGCCATGTATGAGCTCTCGTTGCAGTGTATTCAATTAGGAGAACTTGAGGAAGCGGCTGAATGGATTGAAAAAGGTATCCTTGCTGCAAGGAAAGATGAGAGATACAAAGGGATGTTATATTTATTGTTAAATTTAAGATATAAATATTTTGAAGAAAGAGACCTCTATAAAAAATTTCTAGAAACAGAAGTAGTTCCTTTCTTTAAAACAGAGGAAAATATAAAAGATTTAAAGAAAGTATACTTAGAACTAGCTGAATACTTAGAAGAATGCTCAGATTTTAAAGAAAGTAATCGCTATTATAAATTAGCAATTACTTTATTAGAAGAATAAAGAGGAGGGATAGTATGAAAAAGTTAATTGCAGGAACATTTGTAGTTATGGCAATTGCAGCTGTAGTATTGGATATTCAGTATGCTTGGAAGCCGGATACTCTAGGGCAAGAAGCTAAAACAGTTGAACAAATTAATTTATAAAAAAAACCCTTTCCTAACGGAAAGGGTTTTTTCAATATTTGTTCCTCAAAATTCTACAAAACTTGAGAAAATAATTATTTGAATTTTTAGTATATTAATAGTGGAAACATAATGCTAATATGAAACTACTCTTTTTCAAAAAAATTTTTATTAGGGGGAAGGTTCATGAAAAAGAAAAGTTTAGCGTTAGTGTTAGCGGCAGGAATGGCAGTTACTACATTTGGAGGGACAGGCTCTGCGTTTGCAGATTCAAAAAATGTGCTCTCTACGAAGAAGTACAATGAGACAGTGAAGTCGCCTGAGTTTATTTCTGGTGATCTAACTGGAGCAACTGGCAAGAAAGCGGAATCTGTTGTGTTTGATTATTTAAATGCAGCAAAAGGTGATTATAAGCTAGGGGAAAAGAGTGCGCAAGATTCTTTCAAAGTGAAACAAGTGAAAAAAGATGCTGTAACTGATTCAACAGTAGTACGTATGCAACAAGTTTACGAAGGAGTACCTGTATGGGGTTCTACTCAAGTAGCTCACGTAAGTAAAGATGGTTCTTTAAAAGTATTGTCTGGAACAGTTGCACCTGATTTAGACAAGAAAGAAAAGTTGAAAAATAAAAATAAGATTGAAGGCGCAAAAGCGATTGCAATCGCGCAGCAAGATTTAGGTGTAACACCGAAATATGAGGTAGAACCAAAAGCGGACTTATATGTATATCAAAACGGTGAAGAAACAACATATGCATACGTTGTAAATCTAAACTTCTTAGATCCAAGCCCAGGAAACTACTACTATTTCATTGAAGCAGACAGCGGCAAAGTGTTAAATAAATATAATAAACTTGATCATGTAACAAATGAAGATAAGTCACCAGTTAAGCAAGATGCTCCTAAACAGGAAGCAAAAGCTGCTGCAAAGCCAGTAACAGGAACGAATAAAGTGGGAACTGGTAAAGGTGTATTAGGAGATACGAAATCGCTTAATACAACGTTATCTGGGTCATCTTACTACTTGCAAGATAATACGCGCGGGGCAACAATTTTCACATATGATGCGAAAAACCGTTCAACATTACCGGGAACATTATGGGCAGATGCAGATAATGTTTTCAATGCAGCGTATGATGCAGCAGCAGTAGATGCTCATTTCTATGCTGGTAGAACATATGATTATTATAAAGCTACATTTAATAGAAACTCTATTAATGATGCAGGAGCACCATTAAAATCAACAGTTCATTACGGAAGTAAGTATAATAATGCATTCTGGAACGGTTCACAAATGGTATACGGAGATGGTGATGGTGTAACATTCACTTCATTATCTGGTGGAATTGATGTAATTGGTCACGAATTAACGCATGCTGTTACGGAAAATAGCTCGGATTTAATTTATCAAAATGAATCAGGAGCGCTAAATGAAGCAATTTCTGATATCTTTGGTACTTTAGTAGAATACTATGATAATCGTAATCCAGATTGGGAAATTGGTGAAGATATTTACACGCCTGGTAAAGCAGGAGATGCACTTCGCTCTATGAGTGATCCAGCGAAATATGGTGACCCAGACCATTATTCTAAGCGTTACACTGGTACTAGTGATAACGGTGGGGTTCATACGAACAGTGGTATTATTAACAAGCAAGCTTATTTATTAGCAAATGGCGGTACGCATTCTGGTGTAACTGTAACTGGTATTGGTAAAGATAAATTAGGTGCGATTTACTACCGTGCAAATACACAGTATTTCACGCAATCTACTACATTTAGTCAAGCTCGTGCTGGTGCAGTACAAGCTGCAGCGGATTTATATGGTGCTAGCTCTGCAGAAGTAAATGCAGTGAAGCAATCATTTAGTGCTGTTGGTGTAAACTAAGGATTTAAGGGATAGATATTAATAAAATACTTCAAAAATAAAGAAGGAGCATAGGCTCCTTCTTTATTTTTTTCTCCATTTTTTCCACAAATAGAACAATCCAATGCAACCTGCGATTGTTACAATCCACTTCGCTTCATTTGTTCCGTTCATAACATGATATGCCGAATATACTTCAATCAATAAGGCCGGTATTTTACCTATTGTACTGGCAATACTGAAGGAGAGTAATGACATTTTCCCTAGAGCTGCAAATAAAGTCACGATACTTGATGGGATGAAAGGTATCAATCGAAACGATAGAACGAGTAGAAAGGCCTCTCTACCTTCTACATAAAGAAGACGCTCTACCTTTGGATACTTATTTACTTTATCGTGAGTGAACTTTTGAAGGCCTATGCGATAAATATAAAACGAGATAATAGCGCCTAATGCTTCGCCTGCGATCGAAATGAGTGTGCCATTTGTAACGCCAAATAGCTGTATATTAATGGCGGTTAAAAAGATGCTAGGGATAAAACCTAAAAGACTGATGATGATATTGATTAAGATACTAAGTGGAATTGCGATTGAATAGTATTCTGTTAGGAAATTTTGAATCGTTTCTGCCATATTATAAAATCCTTTATCTTTTTTTGCATTACACCATATTTCGAATGGATAGGCAAGGAGAAATTTACATAATGTAGAAAACGTTGACAGAACGGCATTTGTATACGGTATATAGGTATTGGGTATAGAAAAAAGGGGGTATATTTTAATTTGTTGAAAAACACTACATAAACCTTGTTTTTAAAGGGTTTATGTAGTGTTTTAAATGGTATTTTAATTCGGGAAATAATTAGAAAATCACAGGGGTATATTTTAAAGTAGGTGAAAAATAGTGGTTTGATGAAGATAGAGTGGTAAACATAGCAAAATAGCTGAAGGGTTTAAAAAATGTATGTGTTTTTTCGTTGTGAAATTGACTTTTAGTGAAGTTACGATAATAATCATGGAAGAGGTGATATGATGAAACGAATAAGTAGTCTTTTCTTCAGTAGTTTACTGGCATTGATGCTGATCTTAAGTGGATGTGCAGGAAAAGAACAAAAAACTGAGAAACAAACAGGGAATCAAGGTACGTCAGTAGAAAAAATTAGTGATAATATTTTAGATGAAATGGAAGGGGCGCCTAAAAATGGTCATACGATTGAAAGGCATGTAGGTAAATCAGAAGAGGATTTGAAGAATCGTTTGAAGACAGATAAAGTATCAGCGGCAAGTACATATTATGATAAAGAAACAGCGACGAAAGCTGTAAAAGATAGTTTGAAGCAACATGATAAAGAAATTCAAGATTGGTTAAAAAATTCTAAAGAGGCTCGTCTCGTATTAAATACAACTCATTCATTCCCGGTCGGGAAAACGGTAATAAAGAAAAATATGAATGTAAAAGATAAGTTAGTAAAAACTGTTACTGTTTTAGCGAGAGATAAGTCAGGAGATTTAGGATATAAGATTATTACTTCTTATCCATCTGACAAATAAGAAGGGGGAGTACATATGTATACGACATTACAATACTTTCTTAAATCATACTGTACGTTAAGTATTCATGAGGATGAAATAGTAAGCGTGATGGCAGAGTTTATAGAGCAAGAAGATGAAGAAATTGTTTTGAAATTACGCGATGAATTAGTATATATGAAGAACAAGAACGCGTGGGAAGAAGCGTGCGTACTGGCTGCGAAGCAAGGGAATCGTATATGGTCTTTAGAAGAAACGAAGGATCATCTTGAAACTTTTTTACTATTACTGCAAAAGAAAAAGGCGTGAGTAGATCACGCCTTTTTCTTTATGCTTTTTGAAATTTGTCCGTTTGATAGTATCTCATTGTTTTGGGGCACTTTTATATACGCTTTTTGAAATTTGTCCATTTGATAGTACTTCGCCGTTTTGTGTTACTTTTTTATACGTAACCGCTGTTATTTTATCATTAGTTCTACTAATTACTTGAGAAGAAACTTCAACATTTTTACCAGTATTTGTACCGAAAATGCGTGTAGTAATACTCCCTCCATTTGAAAATGCTTGAATATAAATATGATTACCTGTATTGTTTTTAAATTTTAAATCCGGACCATAGTCTGCCACTGC
This sequence comes from Bacillus sp. FSL M7-1020, assembly GCF_038050415.1. NCBI lineage: Bacteria > Bacillati > Bacillota > Bacilli > Caryophanales > Bacillaceae > Bacillus > Bacillus sp. FSL M7-1020. The sequence goes on from NZ_JBBOTW010000001.1 coordinate 455,661, forward strand.
TGCATCTTGCCCAAGTGGTAAATAATTTACGGGCATAGAATGATTACTTCGAGAAACAATTCCTAAATCTGCCCTTAAAGCTGCGCTATATAAAGTACTACTGACTTGGCAAACGCCTCCGCCTGCACTTTGTATAACTTTACCTTGTGAATATACTGCGGCAGATTTATAACCATGTGCAGCATCAGTTACACCAACACGGCCATTAAAACTAAACGTTTCATCAGGTGCTACAATAACTCCACTTAAAGTATTAGCTGATTTATTTACGTTAAAGGATTGATTACCATTACGGCCAGCCATTGGAGTAGAGTACTCAGCAATGACTTCTTTAATTCCCATTTTCTGTATATCTCCTGTAGAACGTTCTGGTTTTATTAATGTAACCGGTAATGTAACATCTGATTTACCAGTAGTAATAGCTTCGTTTGTTAAATCGCGTAGTTTGCCTTTATCAATTTTTTCTCCGTTTTGACTTTGGCTAACATTTACAGTAGAGCCTTCAATACTTAATTCTGCATTAACAGGATTTTTTAATGTTTCATTATATTTATCTTTTATAAAGGTTTCATAAGCTGTTGTATTTAATTGTGGTGTTAATTTATAGTCACGTTTTAATTCATCGTTTTCAGCTTGCTTCCGCATTTTGTAACGACTCATTACGTTTCCTTCTTGTTCTTTAAAGATTTTGTTTACAATATCTTTCTCTTTATAATTTATACCTAAATCTTTCCATATGTAAGTTTGTTTATCATCTTGGAATATGTAGGTAAGAGATTTTTGATCTAATTCATTTATTTTTTGATTAATAATTGCTTGAATATCTGCTTTATTTTTTCCAGCAAGAGAAATACCTTCAAACGTAGTATTTGGTAATGCGGTGTTATTTAATTGATTATTTAATTTGGATACATATTGATATCCACCAATACCGCCTACACAAAGTAATATGCCCCCTGCAATTGCAGAACCGATCAGTATTTTACTTAGCTTCATTTATTTCCCCCCAGAAATTTGTGTATAAATATATGTATTACATTTTTTGTATAAAAATGATGAAAATAACAGTATGTAAGTTCTAGTATACTATTATTTCCACTGTGTGTGTAATGTTTTTATAAAAAATGTTACACTGTTGTAATAATTGTCTCTTTTTGTCATAATATGCATGAAAAATTTGTTGAAAATTATAATAAAAAGGCTGTCTAGAAAAATCTAGCAGCCTTTTTATTATAATTTTTTATGCTCATTTTTATTCGTAACACCGAGATGTTCTTGAAGTGTTGTCGATATATTATTGACGCTTTTTTCGTTTGGAACGTAATAATAAATACCATCTATATATTTATCTGTACCTTCCACTTGAAATTTGTCCATTTTTAAACTTGAATCCATTGAATTTTTTGCAATTGTCATCATATCATCAAAAGTTAAATTTGTTTTTAAATCATTATCGACAGCATCTAGTAGGCCACCGATTTTATTAATGGAATTAAGAGATAGTGCTTTTTCGGCAATAGCTTCTAAAACAAGTTGTTGTCGTTGACCACGCATATAATCGCTATCGATGTGACGAGTTCTAGCTAGTGCAAGTGCCTCTTCTCCGTTTAAATGTTGACGTCCTTTTTTAAGATGAATTGCATTTGCTTCGTCTTTACTATTTTGTTCTGTAAACTCAACAGGAACATCGACAGTAATACCGCCAAGGGAATCAACGATTTTGATAAAGGATTTAAAGTTAAATTTTACGTAGTAGTCAACAGGAACGTCTAAAAAGTTCTCTACTGTATCAATCGTGCTGTCTACACCGCCGAATACGTGTGCATGTGTAATTTTATCGTATTTATCACGTGACTTAATGTAGACGCGTGAGTCACGTGGAATGCTTACAAGTTTAACGGATTTATCGTTTTTATTAATTGTTGCAAGTAATAGCGCATCCGTACGAGTTGCTTTTCCATAATTTTTTTCTCTAATATCACTTTCATCAACACCCATAATAAGTACGGAAATGTTATCAGTCATAGGTTTAACTGCTTTTTCACGTTTGTTGGATTTATCTCCTCGACCTAGTTCAGAATAAGCGTTATTTAAAATGGATTTTGCTTTACTGTATATATGGAAGGAGTAACCTCCTGCTCCAAGTGCTACAATTAGTAATGGAATAAGAAGGAACCAAAGTAGGCGTTTTTTCTTTGAGCGTCCTTTTTTGGCTCGCATATTGTTGTTTGTGTCGGATTTCATCATTTTTTCTCCTTTAAAACTATCAAAGTGTATACATCTAGGTGTATTAAAACACATAAAAAATATTTTACGCTAAATAAAAGCGATTGTACATGTATAAAAAATAGATGTCTTGATTATTTATCCCGCATTAACGGGCAGTAAAACTCCCACCTCAAAGTCCAGCGAATGCAAGGAAGTTAGGTGGGAGTTAACTGCCCGTAAAAGCCCGATTGGTGAAGGCTAATACTCAGAGGGGGATAGTCCCCTCTGAGTAAAGTTTCACTTTATAAGACACCTATTCGTTATTGTATACAAAAGATAGGGATAAGAAAATGATAAAATTTTACCTAATTACAACATAATACTTACGATAATTGCAGATAAAATACTAACGAGAGTAGCTCCATATAGTAATTTAAGCCCAAACCTTGCCACAACATTTCCTTGGTCTTCGTTTAACCCTTTTACTGCACCGGAAATAATTCCAATAGAAGAAAAGTTGGCAAAAGAAACGAGGAAAACAGAAATGATACCAACTGTACGGGGAGAAAGGCTATTGGAAATTTTACTAAGATCCATCATTGCTACAAATTCATTCGTTACAAGCTTCGTTGCCATAATGCTACCAGCTGCGACAATTTCAGAACTTGGTACACCGATAAGAAATGCAATAGGTGCAAATACGTAGCCGATTAATTGCTGAAAAGTGATGCCGAATATAATGAGGAATAGGTCATTAATGCAGCTAATCAATGCTACGAATCCGATGAGCATGGCGCCAACGACAATGGCTACTCGGAAACCATCAAGAATATATTCGCCAAGCATTTCAAAGAAACTTTGCTTTTCACCTTTTATTTCCAAAATATCTTCTTCATCTTTAACGTCGTAAGGGTTAATGATGAGTATGATAATAAAACCGCTAAATAAATTGAGAACGAGTGCGGTTACTACATATTTAGGTTCAATCATCGTCATATAGGCACCTACGATAGACATAGATACTGTTGACATGGCTGATGCACAAAGTGTATAAAGACGGTGTTTTGGAATTTGTGCTAATTGCTTTTTTACCGTAATAAACACTTCTGATTGGCCGACAATAGCGGAAGCGATGGCATTGTAAGATTCTAATTTCCCAAGACCATTTATCTTGCTAAGAAAGAAACCAATCCAATGAATAAAAAATGGTAGTATTTTGAAATGTTGTAATATACCAATTAAGACGGAAATAAAGACAATCGGTAATAATACAGTAAGGAAAAATGACATCTCACCTTTATTTGCAAGACCGCCAAACACAAAGTTTATACCATCAGCAGCATACTCGAGTAGCTTTGTGAAAAGGCTGGAAATGAACCGAATAAGTATGAGACCAATTTCTGTATTTAATAATAAATAGGTTAAAATTAACTGTATAATAAGCATGATGAAAATAGGTTTGAATTTAATGTGTTTCTTATTATTGCTAGCAATATAAGCAAGGAAGAAAACGACGATAAGTCCGACAAAAAAAGTGATAAATTTCATAGTAAGCCCCCTAAAAGAGATGTTCTGCTATATATGTTTTTCATTTCAAGGGAGAATATGCATCTTTGGTAAAGAAAGGAATAGAGAAATCATGAATATATGTAAAGTGCATCACGTTGCAATTATTTGTTCGAATTATGAAGTGTCAAAGGATTTTTATACTATAATATTAGGTTTTAAAGTGATAAATGAAGTATATAGAAAGGAACGCGATTCTTATAAGTTGGATTTATGTGTAGGAGAAGAGTATCAAATAGAATTATTTTCATTTCCAAGTCCGCCTGAGCGCCCAAGTTTTCCAGAAGCAGCTGGTCTTAGACATTTAGCATTTGCAGTTATAAATATAGAAGAAGCTGTGACGCATTTAAATCAATGTGGTGTTGAGACGGAATCGATACGTATTGATGAAATAACGGGGAAGAAATTCGTCTTTTTCCAAGATCCTGACGGTTTACCTTTAGAATTATATGAGGTTTGAAAATTGGTGAATTTTATATAGGGTTGCTTTCTAATAATTGAAGAAACTAAAGTGAAACTTCTTTTTAAAAGGAGGTGTAACTTTAGCTAAGAAAGCTAAAGGGCATATGTGGATATTTTAAAATTATTGATGGTAGCCATTCTTATTGCATTAACAGCTTTTTTTGTGGCTGTTGAGTTTGCAATTATTAAGGTGCGTAGCAGTCGCATTGATCAACTCGTTACTGAAAAACGACGAGGTGCATTGGCTGCTAAAAAAGTAACTGCAAATTTAGATGAGTATTTATCAGCATGTCAGTTAGGTATTACGATTACTGCGTTAGGGCTCGGGTGGTTAGGAGAGCCAACTATAAAACATTTACTCGAGCCATTGTTCTTAAAGTTACAATTATCTCCTGCCATTGCTAGTACAATTTCATTTATTATTGCCTTTGCAGTGATTACATTTTTACATGTTGTTATTGGGGAACTTGCCCCAAAAACATTAGCTATACAAAGGTCAGAGCAAGTTAGCTTATTATTATCAAAGCCACTTATTTATTTTTACCGAGTTATGTATCCGTTTATTTGGGCTTTAAATGGTTCAGCAAGGCTTGTAACAGGTTTATTTGGATTACATCCAGCTTCTGAACATGAAGTAGCTCATTCAGAAGAAGAATTAAGGTTAATCTTATCGGAGAGCTATGAGAGCGGAGAGATTAATCAAAGGGAATTTAAATACGTAAATAATATTTTTGAATTCGATAATAGAGTAGCAAAGGAAATTATGGTACCTCGTACGGAAGTTGTAGGATTATATGAGGACGAGCCGTTTGAAACACATATTACAGTAATTGCGCAAGAAAAATATACGAGATATCCTGTATTTGGTGAAGATAAAGATGAGATTATCGGAATGGTTAATGTAAAAGATTTATTTATTCGTTATATGGATGGTAATCGAGAGGAAGAGTGCTCGATTACACCATATACAAGGCCAGTTATTGAAGTATTAGAAAATATCCCAATTCATGATTTGCTATTACAAATGCAAAGAAGGCGAATTCCGTTAGCTGTATTATATGATGAATATGGTGGTACAGCAGGCATTGTCACGCTAGAAGATATTTTAGAAGAAATTGTTGGAGAAATTCGAGATGAATACGATGAAGATGAACACCCGCCTATCGAACACATAAGCGAAGGATGTAAAATTGTAGAGGGAAAAGTGCTTATTAGTGAAGTAAATGATTTATTTGGCATACATTTGGTTGCTGATGATGTAGATACAATTGGTGGTTGGATCATGGTACAAAAACAAGTCGTTGCTGAAGGGGATGTTATTGAGAAACATGGTTTTTATTTTAAAGTCCTTGAAAAGGATATGCATCAAATTAAACGAGTTGAGATAAAGAAAGTAGAAGAATGATTTTCTATAAACTTTAATAAAAAGGATATATAGAAAATTAAATGTTTGCGCTTTCAAAAAAGGTGCTATATAGTGAAGGTGGATACTGAAAAATTCTTCTGAATAATACTCGTATTTTGAGATGGCGGATTTTTTAGATAAGGATTTAGAATGAAAAAGTATAGGTGATGCAAATGATAGCAACGAAGGATATACGTATAGAAAAAGATTTTTTAGGTGAAAAGGAAGTACTAAGTGTAGCTTATTATGGTGTACAAACATTACGTGCCGTAGAAAACTTTCCAATTACAGGATATCGCATTCATCCGTCACTCATTACGGCAATGGCAATTGTGAAAAAGGCGGCGGCACTTGCGAATATGGATACCGGTTATTTAGCTAAAGATATTGGGCAAGAAATTGCGGAAGCAGCACAAGAAATTGTTGATGGAAAGTTCCATGATCAATTTATTGTGGATCCAATTCAAGGCGGTGCTGGAACTTCCATTAATATGAATACAAATGAAGTAATTGCGAATAGAGCATTAGAACGTATGGGATACGAAAAAGGTGAGTATGCGAAAATTAGCCCAAACACGCATGTGAACATGGCTCAGTCAACAAATGATGCGTTTCCAACGGGAATTCATATTGCAACTCTTATGATGTTAGAAGAGCTTCTTATTACAATGGAAGAACTTCATGCTGCTTTCCGTACAAAGGCAAAAGAGTTCGATCACGTCATTAAAATGGGACGTACACATTTACAAGATGCAGTGCCAATTCGCCTTGGACAAGAATTTGAAGCGTATAGCCGCGTGCTTGCGCGTGATATAAAAAGAATTAAACAGTCTCGTCAACATTTATATGAAGTGAATATGGGGGCGACAGCTGTTGGTACGGGATTAAATGCAAATCCTACGTACATTGAACATGTGGTAAAACATTTACGAACATTTAGCGGATTCCCACTTGTCGGCGCAGAGCATTTAGTTGATGCAACGCAAAACACAGACGCATACACAGAAGTATCTGCAGCATTAAAAGTATGTATGATGAATATGTCTAAAATTGCAAACGATCTTCGTATTATGGCGTCTGGGCCACGTGTCGGATTAGCAGAGATTCAATTGCCTGCACGCCAACCAGGTTCATCTATTATGCCAGGTAAAGTAAATCCAGTTATGGCAGAAGTAATTAATCAAGTTGCTTTCCAAGTAATTGGTAATGATCATACAATTTGCTTGGCTTCAGAAGCAGGACAATTAGAATTAAACGTAATGGAGCCTGTGCTTGTATTTAATTTAATTCAATCTATTAGTATTATGAATAACGGATTCCGTGTATTCCGAGAATACTGTATTAAAGGAATTACAGCAAATGAAGAATTGCTGAAGCAATATGTTGAGAAAAGTGTTGGAATTATTACAGCAGTTAACCCGCACATTGGTTATGAAGCAGCATCTCGCATTGCTCGCGAAGCGATTGAAACAGGGAAATCTGTTAGGGAGTTATGCTTAGAACATGGCGTACTGACAGAAGAAGAATTGGATATTATTTTAGATCCATTCGAAATGACGCATCCTGAAATTGCTGGTGCTTCTTTATTAAAGAATAAGAAGATGTAATGTGAAAAAACACCGATCTATTTGGATCGGTGTTTTATTTTTAAAAGATATTAAATACAGCATTTAATTGAAGTAAGCTAATAATAGCTAAGAAGATTAAACTATATTTCATCACTGTTTTAAATAGAGCAGATTCTTTACCAACTAGTCCAACTGCCGCACAAGCAACTGCTATGGATTGTGGTGAAACCATTTTTGCTATTGTGCCACCAACTACGTTTAATGAAACGAGAGTAGATGGGACGATGTTTAATTGATCGGCAGTTACTGCTTGAAGTGGTGCGAATAGTGAACCACTAGATACTACTGAACCAGTAATGAATACGCCAATCCATCCTAAGATTGGAGAAAGAATAGGGAATACATTTCCAGTAGAAGAGAATGCAAGTCCAAGTGTAGATGACATACCAGAGTAGTTCTCTACGTAAGCTAAAGCGATAACGCTACAAATTGTATATACTGGAACCTTTAATTCTTTTATTGTTTCAATCATTAATTCTTTAATCATTTTGCCGTTTACACGGTAGACGATAAGTGAAACGATAATTGCTAATACAATCGCAGTAGTTGTAGAAGAGAATACATCTAGTTTGAAAATCGCTGCGAAAGGTATATCAGCTTTTGTGATTGGTGCAGTTTTTATAACTTGATTATGAAGACCAGGGAATTGAATGTTAAATACTAAGTTTGCTAATGGACCATCCGGAGCAAATAAAGCTTTAATTGGTTTTAAATTAAAGATTGTTACAAATGCAGTTAAGAATACGAATGGAGACCAAGCATATAAAATTTGATTGAATGTATGAGATTCTTTTTCTTCTTGTTTTTCTTCTTTAGCAGAAGATTTTGGTTGCCAAACACGTAAGAATAATGCAAGAGCGACCATACTTATGACTGCTGCGAAAATATTAGTAAGTTCAGCGCCTAAGAAGTAAGTTACAACGAACTGAGTAATTGCGAAAGAAACACCACTTACAAGAATACCTTGCCAAGTTTCTTTAATGCCTTTAAATCCATCTACCATTGAAACAAGTAAGAACGGTAAAACAATGCTAATGAATGGCAAAATGTAAACTGCTTGACGACCGACAGTTAATGCATCTATTCCAGTTAATTGTGCAGGTACTGTAACTGGAATACCCATAGCCCCCATAGCACCACCAGCGATATTAGCTACTAAGCAAATGCCCGCTGCTTTTAATGGATTAAAGCCCATACCTACAAGTAATGCAGCTGTAATAGCAACCGGAACACCGAAACCAGCTGCGCCTTCTAAGAAAGCGCCGAAAGAATAAGCGATTAATAATACTTGTAAACGTTGATCATTTGTAATACTTGAAATGCTATCACGAATGACATTGAATTGTTCTGTTTTAACAGTTAATTTGTAAAGGAAGATAGCTGCGATAACGATAGTACAAATTGGATAAAATCCAGATAAAACACCAAATCCGGCAGATGCTACTGCTGCAGTTGTAGGCATTTTATAAACAAATATAGCAAGAATAATAGCAACAATTACACTGTAAAGCCCAGCCATGTAACCTTTCATTTTGAATCCCACTAAACAAATAATGAAGCAAAAAATTGGAAGTGCTGCGATTAGTGCAGATAACCAAATGTTGTTTAATGGGTCATAAATTTGTGTCCAAGTACTCATAATAATGACAACTCCTATCTATTATATGTGAAGAAATTCACATTATTTGTGAAACAATTCACAATCAACTTACATGCTTAGTATATTCTCCTTCAACACTATTGTCAACGTAAAAAAGTATAATTATTCTATAATAGTGTTAAAAGAAAGCTTTGTTCATAAAGTAGACAAAAAGCGCACTTAAATGTATTTGAGTGCGCTTTTTAAAGTGAAACTTTATTCAGTGAGTATTTTGTTCATATGTCATTGTCCCAATAGGTGTATAGTAGATGCCGTCTTTTGTATCGAATATAAAGTTTGATATATTGCACTTATCTGTCCTGTTTGATCTAGTTGGGGAAGGAGTGGTTTATTTCATTATGAGGTTTTGAATAACATTCCAGCCAAATGTAATATGAATAAAAAATAAGAAGCAAATTCTTAATACTAGAGCATCTCTTTTTACTGAAAATTCCTTTTAGTGTAACAAAGAGGTTAAGTATACTCCAACTACTTTACGGAAGTTTATCAATTATAGACGGTATTTTACAATATCATTACTTTGCGTTTCAATGAGGTGAAAATATAACAAAAAGCCTGATAAAACAACGTTTGCAAGCAAAGTATTTGTAGCCCTTTGTTTTGCTTTTTCGTTATATCATATAGTATAATATTCAAAATCAGTAAGGATTTTTTCCTGAATTCTATGCTGATAAAGGTGGAAAAAATTTTCAGCGTTATAGGTTGATAAAGTTATGTCGTAACAGGAAATATAAGAACAGATATATAAATAAATAAAAAGAAAATAAAAACGAAAATGAGGGGAACTTTATGAGCCAAAATCAATTCGAATGTCGTATTTCAGAAGAAGATGTACAAATGTTAAGAGCGTTAGCGCATCCGTTGCGTCTACGCCTAGTAATGGAACTAATGCAACGTGGAACGTGTAATGTAACACAACTACAGGAAGTATTAGAAATTCCGCAATCAACGGTTTCACAACATTTAACGAAGTTAAAGCAAAATAAGGTAGTGCGCTTTGAGAGACGAGGATTAGAAGTGTATTATCAAATCCATAATGATAAAGTAAGTGCAGTAGTAAAAACATTATTTTCTTAAAATTTGAATATTATGGAAAAAGACGTGTGGAATATACGTCTTTTTTTATTTGTCAGAAAGGTAGCGAGAGAGTAAATATTAACAAGTGAGGAAGAAATGACTATCAATCAACATGCTGCCTTACGGAATATATTCTAAAAGGAAAAGAAAAAATAGAAAGGAGTGTAGTAAGCAAAAGGAGGGATAGTAGTATGGATGTGCAACGTGTGAAACAAATCTTATCTTCTTCAAGTAAAATTGACGTTACATATGAGGGCGTACCAGTATGGATTGAGAGCTGTGATGAGCAGAAGGGGAGTGCCCAAGTGTATGACGTATCTAATCCTGGTGAGAGCGTTCATGTGGACGTGACGGCTTTAGAGGAGAAATAATAAAAAAGACGCTTCTAATTTTAGAAGCGTCTTTTTGTTATTCCATCATATGTGCAATTTTCTTAGAGAACATAAGAAGTACTAATCCTAGTACGATTACGATAACACCTATGCTTGCAAATACTTCTAAATATCCTAAAGATTGAGTGAAAGCAGCTAATTGTCCTGCTAATAAGTTTGCAAAGCCAGTACCAGCTAACCATACACCCATTAATAATGATGCTAATTTAACAGGAGCGATTGCACTTACCATAGATAATCCAATTGGTGATAAGAATAGTTCACCGATTGTGTGGAACATGTAAGTGAATACAATGAATAGTAAGTTTGCTTTCATTGTAATGTTACCTTCATCGCTACCAGTTTTTAGAACAGCTAAAGTTAAAACTAAGTACCCGACTCCTAGTAAAATCATACCAAAAGCCATTTTTGTAGGGATTTTTAAATCACCATTTTTTGTTTTTGAAAGTTTAATCCATAATGCAGAAACTGGTAATGCTAATAAGATAATGAATAATGGGTTTACAGATTGGAACCAAGGTGTTGGAATTGTAAATCCACCAATTGTACGATCTACGAACTTATCTGTGTAAAGTGTTAAAGAACTACCAGCTTGTTCAAATCCTGCCCAGAAGAATACAACGAAACAAGTTAAAATTAAAATTGCAACAGTACGTTTTTTCTCTTGTGGTGTTAAAGGTTTTTTCTCAACAGCTTTTGCATTGTGTTCTTTAGATTTTTTCCCCACAACTGTTGTTCCAGCTGATCCTAAGTAACGAGGTGCTAATAAGTTAAATGCAATCTGCCCAATAATCATACCGATACAAGCTGTTAAGAAACCGTATCTGTAATCTGCGAAGTAACCGCAAATGAATGGAGCGATAAGAGCTCCTAAGTTGATTCCCATGTAGAAGATAGTGAAGGCACTATCACGACGAGAATCGTTGTCGCTATATAATTGACCTAATAAAGTCGAAATATTTGGTTTGAAGAATCCGTTACCGATAACTAATAATCCTAATCCTAAAAATAGTCCAGTTTTCGTATTCATTGAAAATAGTACGAAGTTACCAATCGCCATAATGATACCGCCAATAGTAATGGCGTGTCGTTTCGTAATGAAATGGTCAGTTAACCAGCCACCAATAATAGGTGTGAAATATACAAGCATTGTGAAAATACCGTAAATTTGAACTGCAACTGCTTTATCAAAGCCTAAACCGCCGCTTACTAAGCTCGTTGTTAAATAAAGAACTAATAAGCCACGCATTCCGTAATAACTAAATCTTTCCCATGCTTCTGTAAAGAACAACAAGTATAACCCTGGTGGATGTTTTTTTGGTGATTGTTGCTCTCCAGCTTTGTCTAATTTTAAAGCTGCATCCATTTTTGTTTCCCCCTAATCCTGTATAACGGATATTTATGTAATCATTTTAATTTACAAAATATTTAGAAGTCAATAGAATTATATGGAAATAGAAAGAAAATTTCTGAAAAAGTTCTATTTTCTTCAACCGTTATTGTATTTTGCCCTGAAAACTCGATAATAAGCGTTTTCAAATGTAGTAATTGAATTCTAAACGAATTTAAAATAGTGATTAATCAGAAAATTTAGATTAAAATATTTATTCTGATATAGAGAAAATATATTCTATTTACTTTTATAATATAACATATTGGGAATAAAAATACAAAATGAAATAATGTGACACTTCAGTGAAATGAAAAAACCAGCTCCATAAAAGAGGGGAGCTGGTTAGAATAAATTTATTTAACGAAGCGTTTTTCAATGTCGTCTAGTAGCAAGTTAGCAGCCATTACACCGCCAGCTGTATTCCAAATAACATCGTCAACTTTGTATGCTTTTCCGTTCTTTACTGCATTTAAGTTTTTAAATAGAGGATCGTTTATATATTCTTTTTCTAGTTCAGAACCTTTTTTCTCATTGCCTTTATCGAATGTGAAGTAGAATAATACATCGCCATCCATTGCCGAAATACGTTCTTTAGATACGTTACGCTCTGCAAAATCATCTTTATTTTGATCACCAGGACGTTTAAATCCAAGTTCTTTTAAAATAACACCAGAGAATGTATCACCGTGATAAATACGAACATCACCAGGCATAAAGCGTACCATAGAAATTTCTTGATTTACTTTATCACCAAGTTTGCCTTTTAAATCTTTCATACGTGTTTCGTAATCAGCTAAAACCTTTTGGCCTTCTTTTTCTTTATTTAATGCTTTTGCATAAAATTTGAAGTTATCTTTCCATTCACCACGTAATGTTTCTGAGAACACAGTAGGTGCAATTGCTTTTAGTTGTTCGTACACTTTTTCGTGGCGCATTTTGTTACCAATAATTAAGTCTGGTTTTAAAGAAGCAATTGTTTCAACGTTAACTTGTCCTTCATCACCAACAACTTTTACATCTTTCATTTTATCCTTAATATGTGGATACCATGGGTCACCAGTCCAAGACTTTACAGCACCAACTGGTTTCACACCTAATTCAAGTAAAGCTTCAGTTCCTTCATTTGTTAAGATAACTACACGTTTTGGATTAGCGGGAACTTCTGTTTTACCCATTGCATGTTCTACAGTAACCACTTCTTTTTTATTATCTTCTTTTGTAGATTCTTCTTTGTTATTTGATTTTCCACAAGCACTTAAAAGCATTGAAAATACTAGTAAAAATACAAATAATGTAAACGATTTCTTCCGCATGAAATTCATTATGTACCCCCTACATGTTGAGAATATTTTTCAATAGCAAGCATGATATTAAGCCTTTATCTTTTGATTGTCAATACATATGGATGAAAATAATTCTCATTTCCGTTGACAATGAGAATTAAGTTGAAATACACTAACAACGTATCATTATACATTGAAGGGGAAACGCTGCATGTTATTAAAAACAAATCGAGCAAAATGGATTGGATTATTTGTTGGAATCATTGCAGTCGTTATTTGTATTTGGGGAAGTATTATTTTTGGATATACAAATACGAGTTGGAAACTAGCATTGGATGCTTTTTTCCATTTTAATGGTTCCAATGAACATATTATTATTCAAAATGTACGTCTGCCTAGGGCGTTAATCGCAGCTAGTGTTGGTGCTAGTTTAGCCATTGCAGGCTGTCTTATGCAAACTTTAACTAAGAATCCACTTGCTTCACCAGATTTTATTGGATTAAATTCAGGCGCTGCGTTCTTCATAGTTGTAGCAATTGTTATCTTTTCTGTGACGTCATTATCGGCTTTCACGTGGATTGCCTTTTTAGGAGCGGCAATTGCAGCTGTACTTGTATTTGCTTCTAGTTCTTTAGGAAAAGAAGGGACGACTCCTCTTAAGTTAACATTAGCAGGTGTCGCGATAAGTGCTTTATTTTCATCATTAACACAAGGGTTGCTTGTTTTAAATGAAAAGGCAATGGAAGAAGTATTGTTTTGGCTTGCCGGATCTGTACAAGGAAGAAAAATAGAAATTTTACTATCTGTATTCCCGTATTTATTAGTAGGATGGATTGCATCTCTTATGATGGCAGGAAAAGTAAATACATTGATGATGGGAGAAGATGTTGCAAAAGGTCTCGGACAACGAACAATTTTAATGAAATCATTCGTACTACTCATTATTGTATTGTTGTCGGGTGGTTCAGTTGCGGTTGCTGGCCCAATAGGATTTATAGGAATTGTAACTCCGCATTTTGCCAGATTTCTTGTTGGAGTTGACCACAGATGGAGAGTGCCATATAGCGGATTGTTAGGTGCAATACTATTAATCTTAGCGGATATAGCCGCAAGATATGTCATTATGCCACAAGAAGTACCAGTAGGGGTTATGACAGCATTTATCGGGGCCCCATTCTTTATTTATATTGCACGTAAGAGAGGGCTTAGCAAATGAAGAAGTATATCCCGTTTCGTATAGGAAAAGATGGATTCTCGTTTTTAATGTATAAACGAGCTAGTCTCGTCTTGGTGAGTTTATTAGTAATTTTAATAGGATTATTTTTTGCAAGTGCAGGTATGGGAGATATGAAGGTTGCTCCTTATGACGTATGGCAAGCGATTACTGGAAATGGCGATGCGATGTCAAATATGGTTGTAAATAAGTTTCGTATGCCGCGTATTTTAATTGCGATCCTTGTAGGAATTGCACTTGCTGTAGCAGGTTGTATTTTACAAGGGCTCGTTAGAAATCCGCTTGCTTCCCCTGATATCATTGGAATTACAGGTGGTGCAAGCGTAGCAGTTGTACTCTTTTTAGCTATATTTAGTGATAAAAACAATGCGTTAACAGTAAGCATTCATTATATGCCGCTCGCAGCTTTTGCTGGAGCGACGATTGTAGCGCTTTTTGTATATTTATTTGCATGGAAAAATGATGGCTTATCACCGATTAGTCTTGTTTTAATTGGTGTTGGATTTTGGGCGTTAACGAAAGCGGCAACAACGTTATTTATGTTATTAGCACCAATTTATCAAGCGAGCCAAGCAAATGTATGGATTACAGGTACTGTTTACGGCTCTTCATGGCAAAATGTGATGGTACTTGCGCCTTGGGTTCTCATTTTAACGGTAATATCCTTTATCGCTGCTAGACATTTAAATGCACAAGAGCTAGGGGATGATATAGCGGTAGGACTTGGTGTTCCTTTAACGAAGTCGCGTGTATTTATGTTATTACTTAGTACAGCTTTAATTGGTGGGGCGGTTGCCTTTGCCGGAGGGATTGGGTTTGTTGGTTTAATGGCACCTCATATTTCGCGAAGATTAGTTGGTTCTTTATACGGTGCATTACTCCCAGTTGCAGCTATTGTCGGTGCAATTTTAGTACTCGCTGCGGATTTAATTGGGCGCACAATTTTCACACCACTTGAAATTCCAGCAGGGGTATTTACATCAGCAATTGGTGCACCTTATTTTATTTATTTACTTTATAAAAGTCGGAATTCATAAAGGGAGATGAATATGCAAAAAGCATTGGAGACAAAACGTTTGACGCTGTCCTATGGTGAAACAATTATTATCGATGAGTTGGATTTAGAAATTCCAAAAGGTGAAATTACAATCTTCATCGGTTCTAACGGTTGTGGAAAATCAACTTTATTACGTTCACTAGCTAGATTATTAAAGCCAACAAATGGTGATATTTTGTTAGATAATCAAGCGTTACAAAGTATGCAAACGAAGCAAATTGCTCGTCAAATGGCAATCTTACCGCAAGGACCCCAAGCACCAGAAGGGCTTACAGTATTGCAACTTGTAAAGCAAGGACGTTATCCATATCAAACTTGGTTAAAGCAATGGTCAGAAAAAGACGAGGAAATGGTACAGAAGGCACTTGCAGCAACAGGTATGACAGAATTTGCTGAGCGGGATGTGCATGCTCTTTCAGGTGGGCAACGTCAACGTGCTTGGATTGCAATGACGCTTGCACAAGATACAGACATTATTTTACTGGATGAGCCAACTACATATTTAGATATGACTCACCAAATTGAAGTGCTAGATTTATTATTCGAATTAAATGAAACAGAGCAACGAACAATTGTTATGGTATTACACGATTTGAATTTGGCATGCCGTTATGCAGACAACATTGTAGCTATTCAAGATAAACGAATATATGCACAAGGTAAACCAGAAGAAGTTATTGACCAGAAGTTAGTTCGGGATGTATTCCGTATGGAGTGTCAAATCAGTACGGATCCGTTGTTTGGAACACCACTATGTATCCCGCACGGAAGAGGAAGACGATTAGTTAAAGAAGTTGCTCAAGCAATGAGATAACGAAAAAAGACGATGGGGATTCATCGTCTTTTTATTTTTTGCAAGAAAATAATAGAAAGAGGGGAATTCGTAAACGTCGTTCATATTCCTCTTCACTTTGAAAATAGGTTTGATTTGGTGTAGCTTCTTTTAGATTTATAATGGTAAATCCGGCTTGCTGTAATAATGTGAAATACTCTTCCGTTGTACGATGATATTTAATAACTTCTTGGTCAATCCATGGTTCAACCCGTTTGCCTAGTTTAAAATAATCATCGACGAACCAGCTCGTTCTTTTACCACTCGTTTGCAAGCTTTCAAATGAAGAGGTAATAACAGGATGTTGAACGCTAAAGATGAAGGTTCCATTTGTTTTTAAAGTTTTGTACACATTTTGAAAAATGATATGAAGATGTTCAATATAATGTAAAGCGAGTCTAGATGTGACTAAATCAAAAGTGGATGGGGAGTATGTATAATCTTTGAGGTTTATCAAATGAACAGATCCATTTTTATTTTCTAGTTGTTTTTTAGCTTTTTCATACATAAGCTGAGAGCCTTCAATGCCAGTGTAAGAGTGGCATCCGTTTTCTAATAATTCCTCGCCAAACTTAGCATCGCCACAACCTAAATCGAGAATTTGTTTTCCTTTTACATCACCAATGAGTTGAAAGAATGCTGGCTTTTCAATGGATTCATTGGGGCTATTTTCGCGGTATCTTCGTTTCATATATTGCTCAAAAAACGCTTCGTTATTATATACATCAGATTCTGTAAATGCCATGTTTGAAGCCTCCCTAAATATTTTTTTAATTCTATCAAATATGGAATGTAAATGATAGATTTCTTGTAATGAATCATATATAATTAAAATTTGTAAGCGGTTTCTTTAAACTATTTTTCTATAATAAATTCTGAAAACGTGTTAAGCTAGTAGAGGGATTATTAGAACTATTAAGACAATAATCCGCTTACATGAACGATGGGAGGCTTCACGATGTCTAGTAAAACACTTGCGAAATTTTTAGAAGAAAATTTAGAGGATTTAAAATCAAAGGGGCTTTATAACGTAATTGATCCGCTTGAAAGTCCAAATGGACCGATTATTACAATTGGCGGCAAAGAATATATTAACTTATCTTCAAACAACTATCTTGGATTAGCGACTGATAATCGCTTACAAGAAGCAGCGATTGGTGCAATTCATAAGTACGGTGTTGGAGCAGGAGCTGTTCGTACAATTAACGGTACTTTAGATTTGCATATTAAATTAGAAGAAACAATTGCAAAGTTTAAACATACAGAAGCAGCAATTGCTTATCAATCAGGATTTAATTGTAATATGGCAGCGATTTCAGCTGTTATGGATAAAAATGATGCAATTCTTTCAGATGAATTAAATCATGCATCTATTATTGATGGTAGTCGTCTATCAAGAGCGAAAATCATCGTTTATAAACATTCTGATATGGAAGATTTACGCCAAAAAGCAATCGCGGCGAAAGAATCAGGTCTTTACAATAAATTAATGGTTATTACAGACGGTGTTTTCTCAATGGATGGAGATATTGCAAAATTACCAGAAATTGTTGAGATTGCAGAAGAGCTAGATTTAATGACATATGTAGATGATGCACATGGTTCAGGGGTACTTGGAAAAGGTGCAGGTACTGTGAAGCACTTCGGTCTTTCTGATAGAGTTGATTTCCAAATTGGTACATTATCAAAAGCAATTGGGGTAATTGGTGGATATGTAGCAGGGAAACAAAACTTAATTGATTGGTTAAAAGTTCGTTCACGTCCATTCTTATTCTCTACAGCATTAACACCAGCTGATGCAGCAGCTTGCATGAGATCAATTGAAATCTTAATGGAAAGCACAGAGTTACACGATCGTTTATGGGAAAATGGTCGCTATTTAAAACAAGGGTTAAAAGAACTTGGCTTTAACATCGGAGAAAGTGAAACGCCAATTACACCTTGTATTATTGGTGATGAAGTATTAACACAAGAATTTAGTAGACGTCTAAATGAAGAAGGCGTATACGCAAAATCTATCGTGTTCCCAACTGTAGCTAAAGGAACAGGACGCGTTCGTAATATGCCTACAGCAGCTCATACGAAGGAAATGCTAGATGAAGCAATTCTTAAATATGAAAAAGTAGGGAAAGAAATGGGCATCATTTAAGTAACGACATCTTTTGAATAGCTTGCAAATGAGGAGTGGGGAAAATGAAAAAAATTCTAGTAACCGGTTCTTTAGGGCAAATTGGTTCTGAACTAGTAATGAAACTTCGTGATGTATACGGCGCATCAAACGTTATTGCAACAGATATTCGTGAAACAGATAGTGAAGTAGTAACGTCTGGTCCATTTGAAACGTTAGATGTAACAGATGGGCAAAAACTACATGATATTGCAAAGCGTAATGAAGTAGATACAATTATTCATTTAGCAGCTTTACTTTCAGCAACAGCAGAAAAAAATCCGTTATTTGCTTGGAATTTAAATATGGGTGGACTTGTAAATGCATTAGAAGCAGCTCGTGAATTAAACTGTAAGTTTTTCACGCCAAGTTCTATCGGTGCATTCGGTCCATCAACGCCGAAAGATAATACGCCACAAGATACAATTCAGCGTCCTACTACGATGTATGGGGTAAACAAAGTAGCAGGAGAACTACTATGTGATTATTATCATCAAAAGTTTGGCGTTGATACGCGCGGTGTACGTTTCCCAGGCTTAATTTCTTACGTAGCTCCTCCAGGAGGCGGAACAACTGACTATGCAGTTGAAATTTATTATGAGGCGATTAAAAAAGGTGCATACACCTCATACATTGCTGAAGGAACGTACATGGATATGATGTATATGCCAGATGCTTTACAAGCGATCATTTCATTAATGGAAGCTGATTCAAGTAAGCTAGTGCATAGAAATGCGTTCAACATTACAGCAATGAGCTTCGAGCCAGAGCAAATTGCAGCATCAATTCGTAAACACATTCCGACGTTTACAATGGATTACGCAGTAGATCCAGCTCGTCAAACAATCGCTGATAGCTGGCCAAACTCTATTGATGCAACAGCAGCAATGAAAGAGTGGGGCTTTAAAGCAGAATACGATTTAGACAAAATGACAACGGACATGTTGGCTAAGTTAAAAAAAAAGCTCACAGCTGAGTTAGTGATGAATTAATAGGAAGGGTCGATTCTTAGGAATCGGCTCTTCATTCTTTTTGAGAGGGGGAAAATAACATGCAAAGAGTTGATGTCGTATATGCACTAATACATGACGAAGAAACAGATAAAATATTAATGGTACATAATGTAGAACAAAACGTTTGGTCATTGCCAGGCGGGGCTGTTGAAAAGGGTGAAACGTTAGAGGAAGCTCTAGTAAAGGAAGTAAAAGAAGAGACAGGTTTAACTGCTATGGCAGGTGGACTTGTTGCAATCAATGAAAAATTCTTTGAAGAATCCGGGAATCATGCACTACTTTTTACATTTCGAGCGAAAGTACTAACGGGCGAGCTACATGCAGAAGATGAGGGAGAAATTTCTGCGATAGAGTGGGTGGAGCGAACAATCGCAAATGAACGATTCCCATTCTACGATGGAGGATTCGAGTCATTGTTAGAAGTAGCCATTCCATACAAGTTTCAACCAGAAACAAAGTAATTGAACGAAAAAAAGGAGCCAAAAGGCTCCTTTTTTCTATTCAATCGTCTTCAGTAATAGCTTTTTCAGTAGTGGTTTAATCTTCAATCTTAAATCTTCAGCATGATTTGCAACTAAGAAGTGATGATTATAAATGTTTTTCATTAATTGATAAGTCGCTTCTTTCGCTTCGCCTTCTTCGATGAAGATACCGATTACTTCCATACCACTTTTACGAGCGAGTTTCACAGCTTCATGCGTATCTAAAATTCCGTCTTGTTGATAGTCTAGGGCAGAAGGTTCACCGTCTGTGAAGACTAATAGAAATTTATGTTTTTCTGGTCTTTTCGCAAGCTTTTCAGAAACGATACGAATAATATATCCGTCGCGGTTATCTTCTTCTTCACGAAGCTGCATAATTTCTGGACCAACGTTTGGTAACGTTGAGTTTTTGTAATTTACAACCTCATGGATAACGTTCGGTTTATCTTCAGGTTTAGCACTAGAAGCATCTTCCCAAAATCCGCTAATAGCGTGCGGGATCTTTAAAGATTTCAACGCTTCATGGAATAAGACAACACTCTTCTTCGTTTCTTCCATTTTGTTATACATAGAACCAGAACAATCCACTAATAGTTGGAATGCAACGTCGAGCTCTTGCGATTCTTGTCCTTTTTTATAAAACATGCGCGGCTGCTTTTCAGTATAAATACGAAGGAATTTCTTCCGAAGTCTTCCGTAGTATTTATCACTATTTGCATTCGTTTTATTTTCAATCGTTTTTTCGATAATTTTCTTTAATTCTTTTACATCTTTATTAACGACTGATTTGATAGCTTGGTAATCTTTTTTCTCGTCAGGATTTGATTTGCGAGCTTCTTTAAATGTATGAGAGGCACCTACATTATACTTACCATATGCACCCTCGCTTTGGCTAGAAGCGTGTGAAGCTCTTGCTTCTTCTGTATCAGCACCATCAAAGTTGGATTGTGTACTTTTTTGAGAAGTACCTTGTACAGAACCAAGTGCTTGATCGCCATCTTCTGATTCACGAGCAGTATCACCCATCATGTTTGTTTTTGTTCCGCTTTCTAATTCAAAGCGTAAAAAGTTCTCGTTTTCGTTATTTTTATTTTCACGATGCCATGTGGAGAAGCTTTCATCCATTTTGTTTTTATTGTCATCGTCATCTATGAGCTGCGTATCATCATTTGCTAAATCTTCAACGCGGCAGTTCTTTTCATCTGCAATGACAGATAAATAAAGCGGAGCATGTCCGAAATAATTGTTAAGCATATCATTTTCAAGAAGCTCCTCTAAGCGGTAGCGAATTTTCTCAACGATATACATAATATCTTCGGTATTATGGGCTTGGAATGTCTCATGCAAAATTACTTCAATTTGCTCGAAATATTCATTAGTAAACATTTCATATTTATCGCTCGTTAATGAAAGGTAACATAGACAAAATAGACGATCACCGTGATAGTTACGAACGCGGTTTATTTCATTTTGTGAGCCGAAGTAATTGCGGTACATTTCTTTTCGGCGTTTAAAAATATGTTTCGTGCCAGGTCGTAAGTTTTTTACGATTTCCTCGACACGTAAATCTTCTAATAGAACAAATAATTGTGTTAAGAACTTCTTTAGGGGCGATTCTTGTAATTCAATCGCGTAAGAACGAATTAAAGCCATGTCCGAGTAATGTTTATTACCAAGTGCTTTTAAGAACACTTCGCTTTTTAATCCGATTACTGTATCTTCTTCTTTTCGATCATCCCAAAAGTGACTAATGACAACCTTTTTTTCAATTTCGTCGTAGTATGCTTTATAGCCATATTCAAGATAGGCATCGTCTTCTTTTAGAAGGGCATACATTAAGTTTTCCATTTGTAGAAACAGCGACGCATCAATTTTTTTGTCACTAAAAATTTGTCTCATGAATTATCCCTCAAAGAAATAACTTTCTGCTAATTCACGGACAGTCATTTGTTCTGTTTCATCATTTAATTTCGCAATAATGCTTCGCTCAATAGCGCGCATAACAGGAATATATACACCTAAATCGCATGCGTCGATAATACCACGAATACTTGCTGCTTCTTCACTTACACGCCCATCACGAGCTAAAGGCATAAGGTCGCTTGCAAATGCAACGAACTTTTCAATTGTTGCAACATCATTTAATTTTGATTCAGATAGTAATAGTTCTTTTAATGTGTCACCTTGAATATAAGGAACTTCAATAATAACAAAACGGTTTTTTAATGCTTCGTTTAGTTCACTTGTCCCAACATAACCTTCGTTAATCGCAGCAATTACGCGATATTCGTCATCACCGTATACAACTTCTTGTGTAAATGGGTTTGTAATCATTTTACGGTAATCTAGTGCACCGTGAAGAAGTGGTAACGTTTCAGGTTTTGCCATATTGATTTCATCAATATATAGGAAGTGACCGTTCTTCATTGCTTTCATAAGAGGACCGTTAACGAACGTAACTTCAGATGCTCCGTCTTTCGTTTGTAATGTGTTGTATCCTAAAATACCTTCCACATCTAAATCGACAGAACAGTTAATGCTATGCATTGGTTTTTGGAATAAAGAAGAAAGAGTTTCCGCTAGTACCGTTTTACCACTACCAGTTGGTCCTTTTAATAGAATATTTTTGCCAAGAAGAAGTGCCGTAATAGCATCTTCGATAATGCTGTTATCAGATGCTTTATATATTTTAGTACCGATTAAATGAGCATTTTCACCAGCTTCTTGTTTATTCTTTTCATGAATTGTAGAAAGCTGCTGTTTTAAATCAGAATGTATATGAAATTGTTCTAACATGTATTTCCCACCTAACATTATTTTCATAAAGTAATACATCTTATGATAACTTGTTTTAATATGGTATGCAAAGAAAAGGAGAAGGGGGAAATATAAAAGAAAAAGCAATCAATATCACATTGATTGCTTATAGTAAAGGAGAAATCAGTCGCATAAAGGACTCTAATATTCTTTTTTTGATACTTCTTTTTTGGAATGAGTTCCATTTAATTTCAGTAGAGTGTTTAAAGTCTTCTTCAAAATCGCGTTTAATATCATGAACGGTTTCTGATTCATAGAGTACGCTAATAATTTCATAATTTAATTCAAAGCTACGTACATCCATATTTGCTGTTCCGATTGTTGCAATTTTATCGTCAACGAGTACAATCTTTGCGTGCATAAATCCATCTTTATAACTGTAAATAGAAGCACCGGCTTTTAAAAGTGGAGTGAAATAGGATTGAGATGCTTGATCGCTAATAATACTATCACTCTTACCAGGATATAAAATGCGTACATCTATGCCAGATATTGCACTTAAGCGTAATAATGTTAAAGTTTCTTGATCCGGAATAAAGTATGGTGTAGCGATCCAAATAGATTTTTTGGCTGAGCCCATAACAGCTAGTAATGTATTACGAATACTTTTATCATCTGAGCTTGGTCCACTTGCTACGATTTGCACCGCACCTGTTGCATCCAGAATTTCTTTTCCTGGGAAGTATTGTCTATTCATAAATTGATCCCAAGAATAAGTATTCAATCCACTAGACGCATAAAGCCAATCTTCTAGAAAGATGGCTTGTAATTTATACAATGCTTTTCCTTCTATTTTTAAATGACTATCACGCCAAACAGGGAATTTTTTTGAGCGACCAAGATATTCATCACCTACGTTAAGCCCTCCGGTAAAACCAATTTCTCCATCTACAATGACGATTTTACGATGATTACGATAATTAACTGTCTCCAGTAACCAAGCTGAAAAAATAGGGTCAAATTCGACAATTTCAATTCCAGCTTTTTTCATAGGTTGTAAAAATCGTCGTCTTAACGTATTACTTCCGAGTCCATCATAAAGGAAGCGTACAATAACACCCTCGTTTGCCTTTTGTATTAAAGCATCTCGTACTTTTGTACCAATCTCATCAGATTTATAAATATAGTATTGAATATGTATGTGATGTTTTGCATTCTCGATTGCTTGCAAAATTTCTGAAAAGGTTTGATCGCCGTTTGTTAAAAGTTTTGTCGTTGTTCTATCTGCGGCAGGCCCGCCTCCAAATTTTTGTACGACTTCTGTTAAATGTATGGAACGTTCATGTAATGGGACTGTGAGTGATAATTCTAGTCGTCTTCCTTCTAATATTTCGCGGAATAATTTTCTTTGTTCTTCTGAACGATGGAGATGTTTTTTTCTTCTCCAACGGCTACGCCCGAAAATAGAGTATAAAAGTACACCTACAACGGGAAGAAGTGCTAATACTAAAAACCAAGCTAAAGTACTTTGGGGAGATCTATTTTCTATAAAAATAACGAATGAAATTCCTACGATTGTGATGGACCATAGAGCACCGACAAACGTATATAACGAAATAACCGATGTATTTAATAGGAAAAGAACGATAGATACGATTGTAAATATTAATAATAATTGAACGATAGGTTTCTTCATTTCTATATAATTCCTCTAATCTTTCTTAAATATAGACTTCTTAAATAGAAGATATAATCTGACATCCTTATTATAAAGTGTTTTGTTTTTTTTACAAAATATAGACATTTGTCCTATACTTTCCGCATTTGTCCTACATACAGTATATTGTTACGTTGTTATCCCATTATTTGCTGGGTAGTAAAAATCCCATCTCAAAATTCGATGAGTGCAAGGAAGTTAGGCGGGAAATGATTGTCCATAAATGCCCGATTGATTTGGGCTAATAATCAGTGGGGGAGGGACAAAGCCCGCGCCGATTAAAATTTCACTTTATATAGCAAAAGGGATGAATAAAATGTATGGTCGTCCAATTGGAGGATTTGGTTATCCATATTACTCGAATTATGCTTATTATCCAGATTACCAACAAGATCCGTATTATTCATACAATATTAAAGTGAGGAAATTGAAAGGGAGAGGTGAATAATGAATTATATAGAAAATAACGGAGTGTATTATCGCAATCATCATGGAGGACACCATCATAATGGAGGACACAACCATTATGATCATCACCATCATCATCACGGTGGTGGATGGGGCTGGGGTGGAGGCGGCTCATGGGGAGGCGGAGTTTTCCCAGGAAGTTTTGCGGGAGGTATGTTAGGTGGGCTTACAGCAGGTGCATTAACGGGTGCAGCAAGTGGAGGTTATTATCCAGCACCGTACCCAGTAACATATCCAGCACCATATCCAGTTCCATACCCAGGTTATCAGCAAATACCATATCAGTATTAAACAAAAAAGAGGTTATCCTCTTTTTTGTTTAATACTATATTTATTTATGAAATACTTCCAAAATAAAGGTAAAAATATGTTAATATTTTATTATTGTAATTCAAAAACATATATACCAATTTAAACTTTTATATTATTATTCGTGAATAGTTATATAGTATGTTCTAATGTCTATTTTGCTATTAAAAAGCATAGAGGTTAGACGCGAGTGGAATGAGTAGGAACAAGGGTTGCATAGAGCAAGTTAAAGGAATGCGGTATAATAAGGCAAGCTAATTAGGGAGATGAGAAGCTACTAATTATAATTGGAACGGTATTATATTGCTTTTTTTTACAAATAATATTATGTTATTTTAATCGGCATAATTCAAAATGTGATGTATGTAAAGGGTTATTATTAGAAAATGAAATATCTCTATTTCTATGAAAAGAAACAAGTTGTGTTTTAGTTAGATAGGAAGCAAGGAGAGATGCGCATGCTAGAACAAAGAGGTCATGCATTATATGACTCTTCATTGCGAGATTTAAAGTTAGCATTAGATGAGTCTTCAATTGTTGCAATTACAGACCGAAAAGGTCTTATTACATATGTAAATGATAAGTTTTGTGAAATCTCCAAATATAAAAGAGAAGAGTTAATAGGAAAAGATCATCGTATTTTAAATTCAGGATATCATCCGAAAACTTTTTTTCAAAACTTATGGAAGCGTATTTTGAATGGGAAAGTATGGAGAGGTGAAATCCAAAATCAAGCAAAAGATGGTACATATTATTGGGTTAAAACCACAATTGTTCCATTTTTAAACGAGAAAGGAGAGCCGTATCAATTTATCGCGATCCGAAATGACATTAGTAGTAGAAAAGAAGCAGAACAGAGATTACGATTGAGTGAAAGCCGTTATAGGGAACTTGCATATCATGATGCTTTAACGAGTTTACCGAACCGATTACAGCTAATAACGACTGTTAATGAACTGATTGCAGGGAAAAAGGAATTTGGCATAATATACTTTGACTTAGATCGTTTTAAATTAGTAAATGATACGTTAGGTCATATGATAGGAGATTTACTTTTAAGCGAAGTTGCTTCACGGTTGCATTATGTGTTAGGAGAGAAAGATGTTCTGGCTAGGCTAGGTGGCGACGAATTTGTGCTGTTAACAAATGAACATACACAAGATGAGATGCGGCAGTTAGCGACATCGGTATTGTCATGTTTTCAGGCACCATTTATGCTTGAAGGTCATGAAGTATACATTTCAGCTAGTCTAGGACTTTGTTCATATCCACAAGATGGACAAGACGTGGAAACACTATTGAAAAATTCGGATTTAGCTATGTATAGTGCGAAAGAACAGGGAAGAAATGCGGCGTGTTTCTTTACAGATGAGTTACGTGCAAAAATAAATCGTAGAATGAAAATCGAGTTTGCTTTGCAAAAGGCAATTCGTGATGAAGAATTAGATGTAGTATTACAACCTATCATTGATTTGAAAACGAAGAAATATACTGGCATTGAGGCTTTAGTGCGCTGTATGACAGAAGAAGGGCCTATTTCACCAAGCGAATTTATTCCAGTAGCTGAAGAATCTGGACTTATTATAAAATTAGGAGATTGGGTATTAGAAAAATCGTGTCGCCTGTTTAAAACATTACCGGATTACCAAGAAGGATTAAGGTTATCTGTGAATTTATCCATACAACAATTAATGCAGAAGCGTTTTATTTTGTCTGTACGTAGCATCTTAAGGAGAACTGGTTTTCCTCCGAATCGTTTAATTTTAGAAATAACGGAAAGTATTGCTGTTCGCCATTTTGATTATATTATCGCTACATTACAAGAATTAAGAAGTATGGGCGTATTAATTGCTTTAGACGATTTTGGAACTGGCTATTCCTCATTGTATTATTTAAAACAATTGCCACTTGATATCGTAAAAATTGATCGTAATTTTATTCGTGAATTTCATTATGATCATGCACAGCCAGAAAGAACGATTGTAAAATCTGTTATTGAAATTGCCCATAGTTTAAATTTAGCAGTAGTTGCTGAAGGGGTAGAAACGGTAGAACAAGAAAGTTTATTACAATCCATGGGCTGTGACTATGTACAAGGATTTTATTATGCAAAACCTTTATCCGTAGGAGAGTTAAAAGAAAAGTTAATTACGGATTTTTAATAGAAAAGAGAAGCTAAAAGCTTCTCTTTTTTTAATTCGTTTTTTGTGAGTTTTTCATTAATACGGGATAAAGAATAAGACCTAATATAAACAATCCAATTCCTAAGAAGAACGTTTTTAAATCAGCAGTTCCCGTTTTGATAACCCAAATAGAGTATACAAATGCTAATGTAGTAATAACCCCGTCTTTTATTCGAGATCCTGGCATTATATCATATGTTTCTCCTGTAATAACCAATTTAAATTGGTACAGAGTAGAAACAAGGTATGGAATTAAATAAGCTAATGTTGCTACAACGATAGCGAAATTATATGCTTCTGAAACAGTGCCAGAAATCGTTGAGAATAAGAAGATTTGTGTCATCACATTTGTAATAAATAATGATTTTGAAGGACTACCCTTTTTATTTGTTTTACTGAAAAACTTAGGGAAAAGTCCATTTTTGGCAGCCTGGTAAGGTACTTCTGAACTAACAACAATCCAGCCAACAGTAGATCCAAATAAAGATACAAGTGCTAGTAACGCCATTATATATGCGCCTTTATTGCCGATTGCTAAATTTAATGCGTCTACTAATGGTTTTTGAGACTCTTTTAAAGCTTCTTGCGAGAGAGCTCCCATTGTAAGTAAAGTAATTGACATGTAAATAATAAGAGCAATAATTAGGCCGAAAATTGTAGCTTTTTTTACATCACGCTGTGATTTTGCGCGGTTAGAAAGCATAACCGCTGATTCGATGCCGATAAACGCCCAAAGTGTTGCAATAGCAGCTGAATTGATTTGTCCACCTAACGAGATGGATTGTCCAGCTTCATTCATAAATGTTTGACCGTCTCCGAAATTAGAGGCGTTGAAAATGAATAATGTAATCACAATAAACATTGTAAATCCGATAATTTTTGCAATGGTAGCAAGAAGATTCATATTTCCAGCTCGATCAATATTTTGAGAAAGAATATATTGAATTCCCCATAACATAAGGCTACATAATAGAAAAGTTAACCCTTTTCCTAGTTCTAGTGAAAATCCATTTATTGAAAAGAGAATTTGCTTACTTTGTAAAACTGGAAAAAATGTTGATAAATATCCAGCAAAGGAAATAATAACAGATGCTGTTGCTGCCCAGTTCGCAGCCCAATATCCCCACGCCATACTATACCCTGCAACTTTACCTGCTTTTTTTGAAGGAAACATCGCTTGAGCGTAACTTTGTGGTCCTGCTTTTAATTCTGGTTTTCGAATTGCTAAATTTCCAAATACGAGTGCAATCATAAATACGCCAAGTCCTGTAATACTCCATGCGAGTGTAGAACCCATTGGACCTGATACTTGTGCTAAATTTGCTGGGAGCATAAATACGCCACCGCCAACCATATTCCCGATAACAAAAGCTGTTAAAACCCATAATCCCCATTTTTTCGTTTCCATTTTTGTTAACTCCTTTGTAGTAAGATTTGCTTAAACATCATTTTTTACTAGCTTTTTGGCAATAAAAAAAGAGCCATGTAGATAAAAAATACCTACATGGCTCTTCGCCAAAGCGTAGGTACAACGGGAATAACCCTTGTACCTACGCGTAAATTTTCCGCTAGGTTTCAAGGGTTACGTATGATGATGATGTTTTTGTGCAAATGTAACTACAATTGTTGTATAAGTAAGCATAGTTCTTTGCTCCCTTTCTCCTCTGATTTTGAAGTTAGTATACTACATGTTTTTTTGAATGAAAAGAAAAATATAAAAACTTTTATAAAAATACGTTTTAGAGATTAAATATTTACCTATATTTTTCTTGTACTGGAAAATAAGTGAGAGATTGGCAGAAGAGTGTAGCATGGTATAATACATATAGAATTAGAAGGTGACAAGGGGCTATTGTAGATGATGAGTAAGTATGAGCAAATTTATATAGAAATCAGTAAGTCTATTGATAATAAGCACTTAAAAGAGGGATGCAAAATCCCATCAGAAACAGAATTAATGAAGCAGTATGAGGCAAGCCGAGGTACTGTAAGAAAAGCAGTAGATTTATTGCAAGAGCGTGGATATGTGCAAAAAATTCATGGAAAAGGTGTTTTTGTATTAAAGCGAAAAAATATTGAGTTTAACTTCGGTGGCATTGTAAGTTTTCAAGAAGAAAATGAGCGTCTAGGACGTCATTGTATTACAGAAGTCGTGGAAATGGAGAAAGAAGAAGCGACAAAAGAGGTTGCAAAATTATTAAACGTGAAAGAAAAAACAGAAATAGATCATATTAAACGTGTACGAAATATTGATGGAGAAAAAGTAATTTTAGATATAAATCATTTTGTATCTGAGTTTATTCCAGGATTAACGAGAGAAATTGCAATGGCATCAATTTATAAATACATTGAGAAAGAATTAGGGCTACATATTAGTTATTCGCAGAGGGTAATTGAAGTGCAGCCGTGTACAGATGATGACCGAAAGTATTTAGATTTAAATGGCACAGATTATGTTGTCGTTGTGAAAAACTTTACTCATTTATATGATGGGAGTCAGTTCGAATATACGGAATCACGTCACCGCTTAGATATTTTTCACTTTTCGGATGTGGCGCGAAGAAAGTAAAGAGGTGAAACGAAATAACGTTTCATCTTTTTTTTTATAAAAAAAACATCAACTCATATATACGAGTGTTGACTAACTTATATATACGAGTTAATATGTAAGTGTAAACGGTATCAAAAAAAGAAAAGAGGGACGGGAATATGGGGAAAGACTATCGTAAAACAGCAGAGGAAGTGTTGCAGTACATTGGTGGGAAAGACAATATTGAACAAGCTGCGCACTGTGTAACGAGGCTCCGTATCGCTTTAAAAGATGAAAGTAAAATAGATAATGATAAATTACAGTCTGTTTCATTAGTAAAGGGAGCGTTTCATAATGCTGGGATATTTCAAATTGTAATTGGTCCAGGGGATGTAGATCGTGTTTACGCTGAATTGATAACGCTTGCAGGTATGAAGGAAGCGACAGTGGCTGACGTGAAAGATTCTGGAAATCAAAAGTTAAATCCAGCTCAAAAGTTTGTAAAAGTATTTTCAGATGTATTTATGCCGATATTACCAGCAATCGTAACAGCTGGTTTACTAATGGGGATTAACAATTTATTAGGGGCAAAGGACTTATTTTTTGATGGTAAAAATTTATTAGATGTTTATCCGAATTTAGGTGGGCTTTGGGATTTAATTAATATGATGGCCAATACAGCATTCGTATTCTTACCAGCACTTGTCGGTTGGTCAGCAACGAAGCGTTTTGGTGGTAGTCCAATACTAGGTATTGTTATGGGCTTAATGCTTGTGCATCCGGCCTTATTAAACGCCTGGGATTATGGAAAAGCAGCGACTGGTTTAGAGGGTCAAAAGATTGAGTACTTCAATATTTTAGGATTGTTCCAAATTGAAAAGGTAGGATATCAAGGTCAAATTTTACCGGTGTTAGTAGCAGCATTTGTATTGAGTAAAGTAGAGATTTTCTTAAAGAAACATGTACCAAATGCAATTCAATTATTAGTTGTACCAATTACAACAATCGTTGTAACAGGTGTATTAGCATTAGGAATTATCGGTCCAGTTACACGTCATATCGGAGATTTATTAACAGCTGGATTAGTAGGCGTATATGAAACAGTACCAGTAGTTGGAGCAGTATTATTTGGAGCATTGTATGCACCACTTGTAATTACAGGTATGCATCATATGTTTATTGCTATTGATCTACAATTAATTGCACAACACGGCGGTACATTTATTTGGCCGATGATCGCTCTTTCTAACATTGCGCAAGGTAGTGCGGCACTTGCAATGTTCTGGATTTCTAAAAATCAAAATGATAAAAGTATGGCATCGACATCAGCAATTTCCGCGTACTTCGGTATTACAGAGCCAGCGATGTTTGGTGTGAATTTACGAAATAAGTTTCCGTTTTATGCAGCAATTATAGGATCTGCTGTGGCAGCGATATTCATTACATTAAATGGTGTATTAGCACCTGCTATCGGAATTGGCGGATTGCCAGCATTTATTTCGATCATTCCGAAATCGATTCCAATGTTTATTGTAGGAATGATTATCGCAGTTGTAATCCCATTTACGTTAACATGGTTATTTGCGAAAAGAGTTAAACAGAAGTAGGAGGAAGTTAAACATGAAGGATTGGCATAAAAGTGTAGTCTATCAAATTTATCCGAAGAGCTTTAATAGTTATTACAATAAAGAAACCGGTGATATAAAAGGGGTTACAGAGAAACTAGATTATTTAAAAAAACTCGGAGTGGATTATATTTGGTTAACACCGATATACCAATCACCACAAAATGATAATGGGTACGATGTAAGTGATTATTATAGCATTGATCCATCTTACGGAACGATGGAAGAGTTTGAAGAGCTTCTAGAAAAAGCGAAAGAACGTGACATTGAAATTATGCTTGATATCGTTGTAAACCATAGTTCGACGGAGCATAAGTGGTTTAAGGAAGCAAAAGAAGATAAAAATAGTCCATATCGCAATTATTACATTTGGCGTGATGAAAAAAATAATTGGCAGTCTAAGTTTGGAGGATCCGCTTGGAAGTACGATGAAAAGACTAAGCAATATTTTTTACATTTATTTGATGAGACACAAGCAGATTTAAATTGGGAAAATGAAAAGCTTCGTGAAGAAGTGTACGATATGATGCGCTTTTGGCTTGATAAAGGGGTAACAGGATTCCGCCTTGATGTTATTAACTTAATTTCAAAAGACCAACGTTTCTTAAGCGATGACGGAAGTACCGCGACAAGTGATGGACGTAAATATTATACGGATGGTCCGCGTGTTCATGAATATTTACAAGAGATGAATAGAAATGTATTTGAAGGGAAAGAGGTAATTACAGTTGGAGAAATGTCATCGACGACAATTGATAATTGTATTAAATACTCAAACCCTGAGCGCAATGAACTGAGTATGACGTTTAGTTTTCATCATTTGAAAGTAGATTATCCGAATGGTGATAAGTGGACGAAAGCTGATTTTGATTTTATTAAATTAAAAGAAATTATGTCTAACTGGCAAATTGAAATGCAAAAGGGCGGGGGATGGAATGCATTATTCTGGTGTAATCATGACCAGCCTCGCATCGTGTCACGCTTCGGGGATGATGGGAAGTACCGAAATGAATCTGCGAAAATGTTAGCGACAGCTATGCACATGCTGCAAGGAACACCTTATATTTATCAAGGGGAAGAAATCGGTATGACGAATCCTAAATTCGAGTCCATCGAGCAATATCGTGATGTGGAATCGTTAAATATATATGATATAAAGCAGGAAGAAGGCTTATTAAAAGAAGAGATTATAGGGATTTTAAAACAAAAATCTCGTGACAATTCTCGTACTCCGATGCAGTGGAATGAAGAGGTGAATAGTGGTTTTACAACAAGTACCCCTTGGATTTCAGTAGCTGAAACCTTTAAAGAAATAAACGTAGAGAAAGCATTACAAGATGAGGAGTCTGTATTTTATCATTATAAAAAGTTAATTGAACTTAGAAAAACTTACGATGTTATTACAGAAGGAGAATATGCTATTTTAGATGAAAATCACCCTAAGATTTGGTCATATACACGTACTGTAAATAATGAAGTATTACTTATTATTAATAACTTCTATGGAGAAGAAATAACGTATTCTGTACCAGCCCATGTTCAATTAGATGGAATGAAACAAGAAGTACTACTGTCGAATTATAAAGATTCCAGCAAGGATATTACAAAACTTAACTTAAGACCATATGAATCAATTATATATCGATATACGAAATAAAAGGTTGTATGCCCACGCGGCATACAACCTTTTATTTTAAGACACCACTATACAAAATATTTACGTCTACTTCTGGTTTGAATTTTACTTTTGCATAATCTTTATTCCAATTTTTTTTCTTCCATAAGTCAGGATGATATGCAATAAGATGTCTTCCAATACCGAAAGCATCACAATTTGCTTTTTGTAGTTTGTTTGTTATTTTTTTCGCTTCTTTCGTAAGTTGTTTCGATAAGTCTTTATTTAGTTTTTTTCGTTCTCCCATTTTATAAATATTATCTCTTGGGGCTTCAAGTGCTATTACTTTTAGTTGGAGCTTAATGTGAGCATAAACATTTCCTTTTTTATCTGTTGTTATTTTTAAGTCTCGTTTTAACTTTCGATTGCTAATTTCCATTGTTAAATAATCAGATGTTTTCTCTGATTCATCGCTAGTAAGTTTTTGGGTTATACGGGCACTTGTTCCCATTTTTCCGGTTAATAATACGAATAAAACAGATTGTTTCAAAGGTAAATGCCCAGTTAATTTATCAT
Organism: Bacillus sp. FSL M7-1020; assembly: GCF_038050415.1. Classification (NCBI taxonomy): domain Bacteria; kingdom Bacillati; phylum Bacillota; class Bacilli; order Caryophanales; family Bacillaceae; genus Bacillus; species Bacillus sp. FSL M7-1020. The sequence continues at coordinate 489,300 of NZ_JBBOTW010000001.1, forward strand.
TGTTAAATAAAGCTAACCCGTTTGTAATTACTTCTTTTCCTTTTATTTTTATAGAAGGGAGGGTAAAGTCTTTACCGGGATCTAACATTTTTGTAGCAGCTGTTTCTAAAGTTTCTTTTGGAAATACACTCATATCTTCTAAGCTTTTCACTTTTTTCTTTAGAAAATCTCCAATTAGTAAATTTCCTACTTTCTTTTTTTCTAGTATCTCGGATGTTTCACCCTCTACTGCAATAAGTTTTACTAAAGCAGTTGGGTTTGTTGGGTCCCGAAAGCTGACATCTAAATAGGGTAGTATACCCTTTTTTAGAATTTTGGTTCCTAGCAATTGAACACCATATTTGAAGTAGCGAATATTACCAGTCACATTTTTTTTTAGGGCATCGCTTGTATCCCGTATGTTATACCCGTTTGCTGAATGTATTTCATTCTCGAATGAAGATTGCTCTCCGCTTGAACTTTTTACGAGTTCAAGCGTTTGCTGTAGTTTATTCTCTTCCGTAATATCATATCCAATACTATAAGCTAATCTCGCTTCTCTTAATGGTTCTTGATCCCAACAGCCAGAAAGGAATGAACTAGTACATAATATAAAAAATAATTTAACTCTTTTTTTGAACATACTGTTCTCCTTTCTTCTTTCTTATTACTGAATAAAGTAGAAATAAAAGAGGGAGGACAACGATGAAAATATAGGTGAACTTATCAGTGAAAGTTGCAATTACTTTTAATTCTTCAGGTGTATCTATGAATAAGGCTACACTAAATGCAATAACTCCAACGATTGGAACAGCTTGTTTATGATTAGCAAGATTGAATATATGTCCAATTCCGATAGAAGCGGCGCAATAATAACTAGCAATAGAAGCTACAACTGTTATCATCCAAATTGGTATGAATAGTAAATCAGTTCGGTCTATAATCCCGATATGTAAAGAGCGCAATAAGTAAGCAACTGGTTCTGGAATAAGCTCAACTTGCTTTGGACTAAATACGATAAAGCAAATCCAAACAGTAAAAGTATAAAAGAGAGTCACAAATCCATTAGCGATAGAAATTGCCTTTAGTTTTGCCACAGCAGTCCCATTTACTTTTGGGAAAGCGATAAGAATAATTTCAAAACCATACATAGCTGTAATTGTTTCCTTTGATGCTTGAATAATATTCCACCATCCAGCTTCTGTAATGGGAAAAATATAAGAAAAGTCAGCCCGTGAGAGCCCAAGTCCAATTAACAGTGCCATTGGGAAAATAAGAATAGAGGCCATGACATAAAACCGTACGATGACTTTAAATGTGTTATAGGCTATATAGCAACAAGCTATTGTAAATAGTATGAGAATGGCAGACCAAGGAGTTGCTTGTAATATCCATACTTTAATGACATTACAAGCACTTAACATAACCGTCATACCGATAAGGGTAAAATAAAAAACATAAGCAAAACCTAATAGTTTTCCAAATTTATTACCAAATAGCATACAAACACTTTCATACATATCAGCATCAGGAAATCGTTTTAAGAAAAGCCACATAAGTAAAATAATGAGTTGAATCGCAAAACCAGCGATGAGAACAGAAATCCAGCCACCGCCTTTCGCTATCGGGTGAAGACGATTTGGTAGAGAAAGGATACCAACCCCGATTTGGCATTGAATAACGAAAAAAGTAAATTGAACAAGTGAAATTTTACTTTGCGTGTTTGTCACCGTTCTCATCCTCTCTCGTTACATGTTGTCGTTGCATTTTTTTCGGCTTTGGATCATGAGGTCGTTCCCAAAACGACCAAATTGGGAGTCTTACAAAAGAATCTTTCATATCCTTTAGCCGCATTGGTGCAAGGGGAGAAAGGTAAGGTGTATGAAAAGAATGGAGCTGACATAGGTGAACGAAAGTTATAATTAGACCGAATGATATTCCTACATATCCGAATATAGCAGCAAGAATCATTAATGGAAAACGAAGAATTCGAACTGCTGAACTCATATCGTTTGATGGAACGAGAAAAGATGAGATTGCAGTTAAAGCTACAACGATGATCATCGTATAAGAAACAAGTCCGGCTTTTACAATCGCATCACCAATTACTAAACCGCCTACAATACCGATTGTTTGTCCAACGCGGCTCGGCAGACGAATACCAGCTTCCCGTAATAACTCGAAAATTAACTCCATTAAGAGAGCCTCAAAAATGGGGGGAAGTGGTACTTTTTCTAATGAAGCTTTAATTGTATAAACGAGTTCAAGTGGCAACACATCAGGATGAAAAGCAACTGTTGCGATATATATAGCTGGTAAGAGAAAGGCTATTAAAAAACTCACTAAGCGAATCATTCGGACGAATGAACCGACAATCCAGCGATTATTATAATCATCAGGTGATTGATAGAAAGCGAATAACGTAACAGGTACGATGAGCGCTGTTGGATCTCCGTCAGATAAAATAGCAACTCGTCCTTCCATTAAATTAGCGGCGGTTCTATCTGGGCATTCTGTATTTAATTGCTGCGGGAAGGGTGAGAAAGATGTATCTTCTATAAATTCCTGTATGTAGCCTGGTGGCATGAGTGCGTCTGTCTTAATCATTTCCAATCTTCTTTTTACTTCTGCAACGAGATCGTCATTAGCTATATTTTGAATATAAGCAATTGCCACTTTCGTGTGCATTTCTTCACCAAGTGTGAAATATTTAACGACGACATTTGGACTTTTTATGAGTTTACGAATAGAAGCTAAATTGGTTGCTAAATCTTCTACAAACCCGGTATGTGGTCCACGTACAATGCCTTCATTATCCGGCTCTGTTATATCTCTTTTTAAAGATAGAGCTGTTTCGAAAATACAAAAACTATCAACATGTTCATGAAAATATAATGACTTTCCTTGTAATAAAAGCTGCACCCCATAATTTAAATTCGTTTCTTTTTTCATATTTAATGTGGAAAAAGCTTTATCTAAAGCCAAATCCGACCGTGTTAATAAAGGCTCGAGAGCTAATTGATGAATTAAATTTGGATCTGCTAAAGATTCGAGATATATAATGGTTCCTTTTCCGTTTTGAAAAGGGATATCTAATTTTTTTATATCATCTGAATGACAGAGTTTATTTTCAATGTAATTAATATTTTCCGGAAGCGATGGAAACATATGCTTTTGATTTTCACTCTTTTGTTGTTCTTTTTGCTCTGTCATAATTTCCACCTCTTTTAGAATAAAGTCGCTTCTGTTAATTTTTGCTTTTTGTGAGAAATTTATGCTTGTATTATTTGAAAATAAGTAGCTTGAAAGTTACGTTACGTCATCTTTTAAACTAAAGAAAATGAGAAGTAGGGGATGGAAAGAAAGTATATATTAGATTAGCGGTGTTGATATAAATCTTTTGTACTATAGAGGATAAGCCTAGCGGTATAAATAATTACATCATTCGATGAATAGGAAATTTATGAAAGGCAATTTATACTATTAGTATTGTGTCTTGCCTTTTTAGGTGCAGTACACAGCCGGTGATTGGCTAGTGGAGGTTCTTCCATTTTGCCAGTGCCGGTTTTTTATTGGATAATAGAGAAAATAAAGTTCTATAAAGAAAGAAGGGGTTGTTTTGAAAGCTGTAAATTCTATCTTTATGAGAGAAAAGATTGCTAGTTCTTATCTTTATTTTATTTCTTTTCTTGGTTTGATTACTATAACTATATCTTTACTTGAAATTAAAATCCCTTCTCATCCAACAATACTAATATTGTTATTAATATTTATGGGGATTGCAGAGTATTTTCCTGTACGATTTTGGAGAGGGACTAGCTCGCTTACCTTTCCGATAATTTACGCTATGAGTTGGCAGTTTGGAATCCATATAACTATTATTTCTATTGTACTCGTTACGCTAATTATTCACCTGCACCGCCGTTCACCGATACAAAGAATGTTATTTAATAGTACTCAGCATGCACTTAGTTTAATCTTGGCCGAATGGTTTTCAAACAAATGTATGTCCTTATTAATTAACAAAATAGATATATCAGTTCTGTATGGAAATTTAATATCTTTGTTATTATTTTGCGTGTTTTTTTGTTTTTTCAACAATCGTTTTTACGATTTGTTAATGATACTCCTTCCGCAGCCATATTCAATCTATCAGTGGTATAAAAAAACTGTAACGGTATTTCTTTGCGAAACTTTTGGTTTCTCTTATGCGGCACTGATGCACGTATTAATTAGTACATATAGTGTGGAAGTAAACGAGATTACAGTACTGTTTTTCTTTTTTCCACTTGTAGCAACTTCCGTTATTAGTTCTTTTTCTGTACGGATAAGGATGGAGAAGGAACGATTATATGAGTTATTTCTTATTACGACCGAAATTAGTCGAGGATTAACCGGAGGAAACTTGAAACATATTAAACAAGCACTTAAAGGTTTTTTTGGTATACAAGCATATGTAATATGGACAAAAGATGATGGGAACTGGAATATTCTATTAAAAGATGGGAAAGTCCGCCTAGATTTATCTGATGATTCAGAAAAGTATGGGGCGTTTGAGGAACTTTCTAAAAATCTTGTATTTAATGATTGGAAAATTGGTACGGCTCCTGGAGATGAAATATTTGATAATGTTATACGCTCACTTGTATATTTTCCTCTTATAGTAAATGATGAATTAGTCGGAATGTTTGTTGCAGGGAAAAGTAGAAATGCGGGTTTCTTTCCGGAAGATGTACAGTCGTTAGCTACATTTTCTAACCAATTAGCTAACGTTGTTAAAACAAGGATATTGATTTCTGAACAGGAAAAAAGAATGATCTTAGAAGAAAGAAATAGAATCGCCCGTGAAATTCACGATGGTATTGCGCAAACATTAGCCGGGGTGATATTCCAACTAGAATCCGCGCAGAAAAAATACCGTGATAAACCAAAAGATATGCAGCAAATAGTAGAGAAAAGTATAAAAGATTTAAGAGGAAGCTTAGGAGACGTTCGCTATTCTATTTATGCTTTAAAACCATATCCGACACAACAATTAGGGCTAAAGCAGGCGATAGCAAGTAAAATAAAATCTTTAAAACAAGAATATGAACTAGATATTACATATCATGAAAGAGGTCATGCACGTGCGCTTAGCTTTTCAAAAGAAAGGGTTATTTTTGATACATTACAAGAGAGTTTGCAAAACATTGTAAAACATGCACAAGCAGACAAGACTGATGTTTTACTTAGCTATCAAAGTGAGCACGTGCTTTTAAGGGTTAAGGATAATGGGATTGGCTTTTCACTATTTGAGTCTATGGTTAAAACGAAGAATGAGCCACATTATGGTATATTACATATGAATGAACAAGCTGAACAATTAGGGGCTACTTTACAGATTGATAGTTCTGTAGGGAAAGGGACAAAAATTACACTATTAATTCCAGATTCACAAACAAGGGGTGCGTAAAATGATTAAAATATTAGTAGTGGATGATCATGCTTTTTTACGAGACGCAATTCGGAACATACTAGAGGATGAATCTGATATGAAAGTGGTTGGAGAAGCTAGCTCTGGGGACGGAGTATTGGGAAAAGTAGAAGAATGCAGACCAGATTGTATTTTGATGGATATTAATCTTCCGGGGAAAAATGGGATTGAAGCTACAGAGTTGGTGAAAAAAAATTATCCGAATTGCCGAGTACTTGTGTTTACAATGTATGAGCATGATGAATATTTAATGGATGCACTCCAGGCTGGTGCTGATGGTTATTTATTGAAAGATTCATCATCGGAGCAGGTAGTAGCAGCAATTCGGATGTTATATCGAGGGGATTCAGTTATTCATCCGCGTATGACTAAAAAATTAATTACATATCATCAGCAAAAAATGAAATTAGAATCAAATGAAAATGAACTGACGGAACGTGAAAAGGAAATTCTTTTTGAATTAGTAAAGGGACTTAGTAATAAAGAAATCGCTGAAGCTCTATATATTAGTGATAAAACAGTTAAAATTCACATCAATAAAATTTTTAAAAAACTAAATGTGAAAAGTCGATCGCAAGCGGTGATTTATGCTGTTCGAAATCAATTGGTTCCGTTGGATTAAATAGGAAATGTTTAAAAGAACTATCATGTTTATTTATTCTTTATTACAAAGTATAAAGAGCAAGATAGTTCTTTTGTACTATGTAGGTATAGAATCCTTAGAGAAAAGATACTCCTTTTGTTCAATTTTCAGAATAATCAAAATGTGAAATAATAAAAATAGAATTACATTTTAATCGTGTTAATAATTCATTTCGTGAAAATCCTTTGTTGGAAATAAATGATGGAGGGCTCTTATAGAAAGAGAAAAGTGAGTAATTAGCTATATGAGGTATGGGGATGGTAGTAGTGATGGAAATCTTTCATGATACACAAGATTAAGATTAATAGAGTTTCCAATGCTAAATAGGAAGTTAAGAATCAATTTGTTTCAAAAAATAATATTAATAATGGGGAGATGCAATATGAAACGAGGGAAATTTGGAAAGATTCTTATTGGAACGTTAACAGCTGGAATGTTATTGTCTCAAGGAATTCCATATAACGTCTTAGCTGAAGAGGTAAATACATCTACTTTAACTGGAATTGATGATGCAAATGCTATCTTGAAAGGTCTTACAAAGGAACAACGTAATGCCTTAAAAACGTTAGATACAAAACCAGGTTTTGTTATTTCGCCAGGTATCAATACAGCAAGTCCTAATAATGTGAATGTGATTATAGAGTTTAAGCAAGCACCTAGCAAAATTGAGGTATTAAAACAAGCGGCTAAAGGGAAAAAGGTAGCTCTTTCAAATGCGGAACAAAAGGTAGAGGCATCACATAAAGGGTTTAAAGCAGAGCTTGAACAGCTTCAAAAGAATAAAGAGAAAGGGACAAATTTAAAATCTGCAAAAATAACAAGAGAATATAAGAATGCTTTTAATGGTGTAGCGATTTCGTTACCTGCGAACATGATTGAAGACTTAGTTCGTACCGGTATCGTTAAGCGTGTATGGGAAGATCATGAGGTTAAAATTGATTTGCCGAAAGAAACAGCTAAGACTGCTGTTGAACCAAAAATGGCAGATAGTGTACCGCAAATTGGTGTAGACAAGCTGCATGATGAAAAAATAACAGGTAAAGGAATTAAGGTAGGTGTACTGGACACAGGTATTGATTACAATCACCCGGATTTGAAAGATGCATATAAAGGATATCGTGCAAAGCAAGGTGAAGATCCAAGCAAAATAGATCCGAACTCAATAAAAGGATGGGACTTTGTTAATAATGATGCTGATCCAATGGAGACAACGTATAAGGATTGGCAAAATTCTGGAGGATATCCTGAGATTTATGAGGGGAGTGCATATTATACATCCCATGGTACGCATGTAGCTGGGACAATCGCTGCAGACAAAAAGAATAATGTTGATTACGCGGTTACGGGAGTTGCTCCAGATGTAGATTTATATTCATATCGCGTATTAGGTCCATATGGAAGTGGACAAACAAGCGGTATTCTTGCTGCGATTGATAAAGCAGTAAAAGACGATATGGATGTTATCAATTTATCACTAGGTGCGTCTATTAATGATCCTTTATATCCTACTTCTGTGGCAGTAAACAATGCGATGTTAGCTGGTGTTGTTACAGTAGTAGCGGCAGGTAATAGTGGTCCGGAAGAAGGTACCATTGGATCACCTAGTGCAGCGGCACTTCCAATTACAGTTGGAGCCAGTGACGCTGCAATGAAGATCCCAACGTTTTCCGTCGATGCAGGTGATTTACATGTGGATAAGATGATGCTACTTGGAAAAAGCTTTACTGATAAGATTGAAGATTTGAAAGGTCAATCCGTATCAGTTGTATATGCAGGGCTCGGGAAATCAGATGATTTTACAGGAAAAGATGTAAAAGGAAAATTAGCTCTTATCCAACGCGGTGAGATTACATTTGATGAGAAAATTAAGCATGCTAAGGAAGCAGGCGCAAAGGCGGTAATCGTATATAACAATGTAGATGGTGAAATTACAAGTTATCTTGGGGAAAGTACTTCATCTATTCCATCGTTCCGCCTAACAAAAGTAGATGGTGAGAAATTACAAGCAAAAGCTGTACAAGGAGATGTGTCGTTAGCGTTTGGGGAACTAAGTAATATAAAAACAGAGGGAGATCACTTAGCTGATTTCAGCTCCCGTGGTCCTGCAACTAAGACAGATGATATTAAGCCAGATATTGTAGCACCAGGTGTGTCTATTTTCTCAACTGTTCCTGAATATATTAATGATCCAAAAGATGGAGAAAATTATCCGGTAGCGTATGGACGTATGTCAGGTACCTCTATGGCAACTCCTCATACTGCAGGGGTAGCGGCACTCATTTTACAAGAACATCCAAACTATAGTCCATTTGAAGTAAAAGAAGCACTCATGAATACCGCAGTTGACTTAAAAGAAGAGCGTTCTGTATTTGAGGTGGGCTCAGGGCGAATTGATGCATATCGTGCAGTTCATGCAGATACATCTATCGAGGTTGTTGATAAAACATCAAACGTTGTAGGTGATGAAGAAGTAGAAATTGAAGAAAAAACAGGTTCTATTGCATTTGGGTATAAAAATCAAATTGAAAATGGGCCTATTAAAGATAGTCGAAAAGTTTTAATTAAGAACAGCAGTAAAACAGATGGGAAAGAGTTTAAATTAGAGGTGGAATTTTCACCTACAAGTGTAGGTGTGCAAGATGCAGCGAAGAATGGTGTGAAGCTAAACGTACCAGATTCTATTAAAGTAGCTCCTGGTGCATCAGAGGAAATTAGTCCTGAAATTATCATTCCAGAAAACGCTGAGTTTGGTAGATATGAGGGCTATATTCATATTTCAAATAAAAACAATGAAAAAGAAGTATATCAAGTACCATTTGCAGTTAAATTCACAGAAAAAGGGATTGCGTCTGTAGATTTACTGAGAGATACAATGGCAACAGATGCTTCTAAATTCCATCCATTTATGGAAAGACCAAGTTCGCCGTTGACATTTAAATTAAATAGTCCTCTTGAAACCATTGATGCAGTTGTGAAGGACCGAAAGACAGGGAAGGCATTAGGAGTCGTTGGTACACTTAATGCAAGTAGTTTAACACCGAATGTTGAATATATGATGTTTTCTGGTATGGGAGGGTATGTACTTCCATTCACAGGAGATCCAGCTCATCCAATTGCGGATAAACCTGTTATGTTGCCTGATGGAGATTACGAATTGAACTTCGTTGGATATGATAAAGAAGGAAAATCTTATACAAAAGGCGATAGCATTATCATTGATAATGTAATACCTGAAATGAAATTTAAGGATGTACAACCTGGTATACACGAAGTCAATGATTCTATGTTTAAAGAAGAAGACGGCCAGCGTGCATTATGGGTGCATGGTAATATTTATGATTCTACAGTAGATGCATTAAAGGCAAAAGGCTTGCAGTATGATCAAAAAGCGAACCAAATTGTATATTATCAAAACTCAGCCTTTCCATCAGGTTGGCTGAATACAATTCAAGCAAATGGTGATTTTAAATTTGGAGTACTTCCAGAGGAAATAAACGAGCCGTTAAATCTAAAATTATTTGGATATGATCTTGCAACTGCAGGGAATATGGCAACTGGATATAAAGATTACGTCTTTGTAAAGGAAGGGACAGAATACGCTGTTCCAAGTTATGACAAAGATAAAATCAAATTAGGAGAGAAAATTACGTTAACTTTGAATCTTAATAATGTAAAACAGCTTATGTCAGGTACATTTGAAATTCCTTATTACAAGCAGCTATTTAAATTTACAGATGTGAAACCAAATCCAGCACTTACGGAATATGTAAAACAACATGGACTGAACCTTAAATTAGAAGATCCGAAGATAAGTGAAGAAGGAGCTTGGGAAAACAAGGTGAAAGTTGGCGCATCATTGGAAGGAAAAGAATTTAAAGGATTAGATGGAGATACACCATTTTTAGATGTTACATTCGAGATGGCGAACGATGAATACTTTAATGATTTAACTGCATTTGGAGTAGATAAGTTCTCTTATACAAAAGCTGGTGCATCTGAAGGCATTGAGATTCCTGCGTTTAAAGATAAATCTTTTGCTATTGTTTCGAAACATTCAACGGTTACAGGATATATTGGCCCGGAAGCTTTCTTGAATGAAGAGGGGTATTTAGGTAAGAAAGACTATACAAAACTAGGAGCAAAAGTGTACGCAGTTGGCAAGGATGGAAAGAAATATACAGGAACGATTGGTGATAACGGGCAATTTGAAATTCATAGTGTCCCAGTAAGCGATAAAGAATATGATATTTTCGTAGAAATGCCAGGTCATTTAAATAGTAAATTAACAACAAAAATAGGGAAAATGCAGGATGGAGAATTAGTGGGACAAAACTTTAGAGCTGACATGGATGATAACCTTGCAGGTGATGTAAACGGCGATAAAATGGTAGATATTCAAGATGCTAGAATAGCAGCTTTATCGTATGGAAAAGGAAAAGTATCTGTAAAAGATGGAGATATAAATCAAGATGGTGTTGTAGATGAAACAGATATTCGTTTTATTGAGAAAAACTTCTTGAAAAAGGGTCCAGATGCTAAAGAAAATCAGAAACCGAAAGAAAATGTAGGGCCAGTGACGTTAGAGAAAATCTTACGCTCGATTGGTTTAGAGCCAAAAAAATAAGGGGATACACTTCTAAGGGAAACTAAACGATAAAGCAATGAACACAGAAAAAATGGTTTTTGCTAACAACGGACCGGTAATGATTTACTGTAACATTACCGGTTATTTAAAAAATAGCTTTTTGAGTACATGAAGAAAATAGTTTAAAGCTAGTTTGCTTTCGTTATGGGGCAAGGTAGTTGCTTAATTAATATTGTTTGTGGGATGAAAATAAGGTTGTTGTTTGAACTTTAAAATAGGGGGGCTTGTGAAATGAGTATTAAGAAAAAACTTGGTATGGGTGTTGTAACTGCAGCGCTTGGTCTATCTTTAATTGGTGGGGGAACATATGCGTATTTTAGTGATAAAGAAGTATCACAAAACGCGTTTGCAGCGGGTACTTTAGATTTGAGTGTTAATCCTGAAGTTGTTATTAATGTCGACAATATTAAACCGGGTGATGAAATGGAGCGCGGTTTTCAATTAGTTAACAAAGGAACCTTAGCGATAGGAGACGTGAAACTTCTTACAGATTATAGTGTTATTGATGCTAAAGGAGATAATGGAAATGCTGATTTTGGTGATCATATCCGTGTTGATTTCTTATGGAATTTGGATAAAAATGAGGTTCCAATTTGGTCTACTACATTATCTGAGTTAAAGGTAGCTACGCAAAATGGAAGTATTCCTGATCTTGTACAAAAAGGTGTTGTAGACCGGGAAGGAAATGGACTTGCTCCTGGTGATGATGATACTTTCTATGTAATGTTTACATTTGTAGATAATGATGAAGAACAAAATGTATTTCAAGGAGATTCATTGAAATTAAATTGGACCTTCAATTCAATGCAGACAAACGGTGAAGAGAAATAAAGGTAAATGTTATATATAAGAATGAATTGAGAAATAGTATTTTTAATAGTGTAAAGGTTGATTTAGTGAATCAACCTTTTTTGTGTTTAGATTTTTTTATGTGTAGGGGTCGCATTTTTATAGTAGTCATAACAGAGCTTTTCACATTCATAGCAGTACTTCTAACATTTATGTCGAATTAAGAAGATATATAGGAGGGATACATATGGAAATAGCTGTAGAACGAGTTTTTACAAAGGAGATTTTAACAAGAGCTGCAAGTTTGTTTCATGTAACGGTGGAAGAAAAGCCACTTGGAGATTTTGAAAATTACATTTTTAAGGCGAAGGGTGATAGTGATGAAGATTACGTATTACGTTTAACGCATTCTTCCCATCGTTCTAAAAAAGAGGTAGAGGCTGAACTAGATTTTTTACGATATGTTGCGGAGAACGGTGCAAAGGTAGCGGGACCTCTTTACTCAACATCTCAAAATCTTGTAGAAGAAATTGTAGTAGAGGATGGAACTTTCTTTTTTGCTTCCTTATTTACATACGCAAAAGGTGAGCAAGTAAAAGGAGAAGGATCGCCATATTGGGGAAATGCTTACTTTGAAGCGTGGGGAAAAGCGATTGGACAATTGCACCGCCTTACAATGAATTACCCTAAAACTGACTACCGTGATACGTGGGAAGAGGATGAAAGTAGTATTGTTAATGAATTAGAAGATGAGAACGTGAAAGAAATTGCAGCTGTATTAATGGAGGAAATAAATGCTCTTCCAATTGAAAGAGAAACATTCGGCCTTATGCATGGTGATATTCATCCAGGCAATTTTCACTATGATGGAAAAGAGTTAACAATCTTTGATTTTGATGATGCGGCCTATAATTACTTCATTCATGATTTGGCAATGGTTCTTTATTACTCTGTTCTTTTTACACCGTGGACAGTGGAAGAAAAGACGACATTCGCTCGTAAACAGTTACAAGTGTTAAGAAAAGGGTACGAATATGAGCACAGGCTGGCGGATAGTTGGTATGAATCGTTACCTTTATTTTTACGTTTACGTGATATAGGTTTGTATGGCACGCTCCAAAAGAAATTTAAAGGGAAAGATATGCCAGATCATTTCAGAGAATTAGCTGAACAACTCTATGAAAGAATTATAAAAAGAGAAGCGATTGTGAATATATAATACATTCATATTAAAACAAAGTATATAAAATAAATATATACTTTGTTTTTTTATACAAAAATATGTTTATTTTATTAAAATAATATTGTTATAGATTCGGTATGCACGTATAATTTTATGTATATTCTGAATATTCTTTAAAAATGAGGAGGGGGAATGTTGGAAGCAATCGTAAGTTGGATCAATAATATTGTTTGGAGTCCAGCACTTGTTTATTTATGTTTAGGAGCAGGTTTATATTTTTCTATTCGAACGAGGTTTTTACAAGTAAGGCATGTAGGAGAAATGGTGAAGCTTACATTTCAAGGAGAAAAATCGGATGCTGGTGTTTCTTCTTTCCAGGCGTTAGCACTTTCATTATCAGGGCGCGTTGGAACAGGAAATATTGCGGGTGTTGCAACGGCTGTTGCATTTGGTGGTCCAGGAGCTGTCTTTTGGATGTGGGCGGTAGCTTTTCTAGGAGCAGGTTCTGCTTATGTAGAATCAACACTTGCACAAATATATAAGACGAAGCATCAAGGGCAATTCCGTGGTGGTCCGGCTTATTACATTGAAAAAGGGCTAGGAGTTAAATGGTATGCATTAGTATTCGTTGCGGCAACAATTCTTGCAACGGGGATGCTGTTACCGGGTGTTCAGGCAAATAGCATTGCTGTAAGTTTGGAAACAGCTTTCGGTATTAATACTTCTGTATCTGGAGCGGTATTAGTAGCAGCGTTAGCGCTTATTATTTTTGGGGGAGTTAAGCGAATTGTTAACGTAGCACAAGTTGTAGTGCCGTTTATGGCACTTGGTTATATTTTAGTAGCTTGTGTAATTGTAGCTATGAATATTGAAAAGTTACCAGATGCTTTCATGTTAATTTTAAAAAGTGCATTTGCATTAGAAGCAGCTTTTGGTGGGATTATTGGTTTAGCGATCTCTTGGGGAGTAAAACGTGGTATTTATTCCAATGAAGCAGGGCAAGGAACTGGGGCACATGCGGCGGCAGCTGCTGAAGTATCACACCCAGCTAAACAAGGGTTAGTACAAGCATTTTCCGTTTACATTGATACATTATTCGTCTGTTCAGCAACAGCATTTATGATGATTATTACAGGCATGTATAACGTATTTGATGCAAGCGGAAAAAACTTTATCGTCAATAAATTAAACGGTGCACAGCCGGGTCCTGGTTATACACAGGCAGCAGTAGAATCTGTTTTCCCTGGATTTGGAAACGGTTTCGTCGCAATCTCGCTATTATTCTTTGCATTTACAACAATTATGGCGTATTACTACATTGCAGAAACGAATATTGCATACTTAAATCGTGATAAAGACCGTCCTTGGATGTCCATCGTACTAAAGTTTGTATTCTTAGGAGTCGTATTCTATGGTTGTGTAAAAACAGCTGCAACAGCGTGGGCTTTAGGTGACATCGGTGTAGGAATTATGGCATGGGTTAACATTATCGCGATTTTACTACTACAAAAACCAGCATTGATCGCCTTAAAAGACTATGAAAAGCAGAAGAAAGAAGGGAAAGATCCAGTATTTGATCCGCAGGAATTAGGAATTAAAAATGCTGATTTCTGGGAGCATGAATATGGGAAAGATAAAAAAGAAGAAGTATCTTAATAGGATAGGAACGAAGGAGCAAAGGGAACGACCTTTGCTCTTTTTTTATGGACAAAATGAAGCTGAAAGTTATTTTTTTGCCTATTTTTGAATATAAAAAGAATGTACATGCTTTGTTAGAGGAAGGGGGGAGTATGGTGATTGAGTTTCGTAATGTAAATAAATATTATGGTGACTTTCAAGTTTTAAAAGATATTAATCTGCAAGTACAAAAGGGTGAAGTGGTAGTAGTTGTTGGACCTTCAGGGTCAGGGAAAAGTACATTGCTTCGGTGTATAAATCAATTAGAGACAATTACAGATGGAGAATTAATTGTACAAAATACAGAGGTACACAATAAGAAAACGGATATGAATGAATTACGCCGAGATATCGGGATGGTCTTTCAACATTTTTATTTATATCCACATAAAACGGTTCTTCAAAATATTACACTAGCGCCTATTAAAGTAAATAAAGCTTCAAAAGAGGAAGCTGAGAAAACAGCGATGTTTTATTTAGGGAAAGTAGGAATCCCGGAAAAGGCTAGTGTATACCCGCATCAATTATCCGGAGGTCAACAGCAAAGGGTAGCGATTGCTAGGGGACTTGCGATGCAGCCTGAAATTATGCTATTTGATGAGCCTACGTCTGCTCTTGATCCGGAGATGATTGGAGAAGTGCTTGACGTTATGAAAACGTTAGCTAAAGAAGGGATGACGATGGTTGTCGTCACGCATGAGATGGGATTTGCGCGAGAAGTAGCAGATAGGATTTTATTTATGGATGAGGGCCAAATTATTGAGGATACAACACCAGCAGCATTTTTTGCAGACCCAGAACAAGAAAGGGCGCGTCTATTTTTAAGCCGAGTGTTAAATCATTAAAGGAGGAATTTCATGCTTAAAATGAAAAAGTTGTTTACCTTAATCGTATTCTCATGTTTATTCGTACTTGTCGTTGCCGGGTGCGGAAGTAAAAAAGATGAGGCGAAAGAAACGAATACGAAGCAAGGCGGAGCCATAGAGCAAATTAAGAAGCGTGGGAAATTAGTAGTTGGAGTGAAGAATGATACGAATTTATTTGGATTGAAAAACCCTTCAACAGGGCAGGTAGAAGGATTTGATGTTGATGTTGCAAAGGCACTTGCGAAAAAAATTCTCGGAGATGAAAAGAAACTAGAATTAAAAGAAGTAACGTCTAAAACGCGTATTCCACTATTGAAAAATGGTGATATTGATGCAATTATCGCAACAATGACAATTACGGAAGAACGTAAAAAAGAAGTTGATTTCTCAGATGTATATTTTAAAGCAGGGCAATCGTTACTTGTGAAAAAAGGAAGCAATATTAAAGGTATTGATGATATAAAACAAGGTGTGAAAGTATTAGCCGTAAAAGGCTCAACATCTACAAATAACATTCGTCAAAAGTCACCAGAAGCGACTGTATTAGAATTTGAAAATTATAGTGAGGCATTTACGGGGTTAAAAGCAGGGAAAGGTGATGTTTTAACGACAGATAATGCAATTCTTTACGGAATGGCAAAACAAGATTCAAATTATGAAGTTGTAGGGAAAATTTTCACGGATGAGCCGTACGGAATTGCTGTGCAAAAAGGTGCAGATGATTTAACGAAAGAGATTAATAGCTTACTAAAAGATATGAAGGCGAGTGGGGAGTACGACAAACTGTATGAAAAATGGATTGGCCAAAAACAAGAGTAGTAAAGTGAAACTTTAATTAGTGGAGCTTAATCCCAGTGAATAGTAAGAGTGAGGGGATGAGGGATGCTCATCCTCTTCTTGTAAAGAAAGAGGGGAGAATATGTGCCTGATTTTTCTATATTAACGAATAACATTGATATGTATTTAGAAGGCTTTAAGTATACAGTTATGTCTAGTGTAATTGCGTTAATAGGCAGTTTTATTTTAGGAGTAATTTTGGCAGTAATGCGTATTGCACCGATTCGTATTTTAAACTGGATAGGATCAGCTTTTGTGGAGTTTGTAAGAAATATTCCACTCGTATTAATTGCATTTATATTTTATTTCGCTTTACCTGTAATAGGAGTTACTTTAAATGGTTTTGTAGCAGGAACACTTACGCTTACGGTATATACTGCAGCGTTTATTGCCGAGGTTATTCGCGCTGGTATTTTATCAGTCGCGAAAGGTCAAATGGAAGCAGCGCGTTCCTCAGGATTGACTTATACGCGAGCGATGTACCATGTCGTTTTACCTCAAGCGATGAAAATCGTAATCCCTCCTCTAGGAAATCAATTTCTTAATTTAGTAAAAAACTCTTCCATACTCGGAATTATCGCTGGTGCTGATTTAATGTATCAAGGAGATTTAATTTCAACGAAGACGTTTGTTACGTTTGATGTTTATATATTTGTCGGGATGTTTTATTTAATATTAACAATTCCGCTCAGTATGCTAGTGCGTTATTTAGAAAAACGCTTGGCAAAGGAGGCGGTGTAAATGGATTTTAAGGGAGCTATAACAGGGGATCATATCCTCTTTTTGTTAAAAGGATTACTTATAACGTTAGAGGTAGCGCTCGTAGCAATTGTACTTAGCTTTATTATTGGTAGTGTAATAGGAATATTGCGCTATACGAAAATACCTGTCGTTTCACAAATATTAGGAGTTATCGTGGAAGTGATTCGAAATTTACCGCTACTTTTAATTATATTTTTTACGTATTTTGCACTTCCAGAAGCGGGATTGAAGTTAGAAATTATAACAGCTACAATTGTTGCTTTAACAATATTTGAAGCGGCAATGATATCTGAAATTGTTCGAAGCGGTCTATTATCTATCGAAAAAGGGCAGATTGAGGCTGCAAGGTCTTCAGGATTAACGTATGTGCAAGCGCTTTGGCATATTATTTTGCCGCAAGCATTAAGAAGAATGGTCCCCCCGCTTGTTAGTCAGTTTATTTCATTGCTAAAAGATACGTCGCTCGCAGTTGTTATATCATTGCCAGAGCTTATGCATAATGCTCAAATTATTAGCGGGCAAAATGTAAATTATATGATTCCGACTTTTATAGTAGTGGCTTGTATGTATTTTATAGTGAATTATAGTTTATCAATTTTATCGAGAAGATTAGAGCTTCGTTAACTCTTACAATATATGTAAGGGTTTTTTCCTTGTTTCTCCTTATTTTCCTCTAAATAGTATCTAAATCTTGCAATAATTCGATTTTTTATATTATTTTATCAGAAAAGTGTTAATTTTATATAGAAATTGTAATCGCTTTCGTGTATATTTTTATTATCAGAAAATTTTAAAAAGAGATAGGGGTACTTGTAGGGGGAGGATTAAGATGCAGCAACCAACAAATGAGAAATTACATCGTACGATGAAGAGTAGACATTTATTTATGATCGCACTTGGTGGTGTAATCGGAACTGGTTTTTTTCTAGGTTCAGGTTACACTATTAATCAGGCTGGACCAGGGGGGGCCATCCTTTCATATTTAGTGGGCGGATTTATTATGTATTTAACAATGCTTTGTCTTGGAGAACTAACGGTAGCAATGCCAGTTTCAGGGTCTTTCCAAAAGTATGCGACGAAGTTTATTGGACCAGGAACAGGCTTTATGATCGGCTGGCTATATTGGCTTGGCTGGGCAGTAACAGTAGGACTGGAATTAACATCGATCGGTTTAATGATGAAAAGATGGTTTCCAACTGTTGATGTTTGGGTATGGTGTCTTGTATTCGGAGTTATTTTATATGCTTCAAACGCTATCTCAGCGAAAAGTTACGCTGAATTAGAGTTTTGGTTCTCTAGTATTAAAGTAGTTACAATTATTGCATTCGTTCTACTTGGTGGTAGTGCATTACTAGGATTTTTACCATACGACGGAAAAGAAGCGGCACCTCTTTTCTCTAACTTCGTAAGCGATGGCGGGTTATTCCCGAATGGACTAGCTGCCGTATTACTTACAATGATTACGGTTAACTTCTCATTCCAAGGAACAGAGTTAATCGGGATTGCAGCAGGAGAAAGTAAAGATCCAGAAAAAACAATTCCACGCGCAATTCGTAATACAGTATGGCGCATTATGTTATTCTTCATTTTAACAATGACGATTTTAGTAGGATTAATTTCTTGGAAAGAAGCAGGCGTAATTGAAAGTCCATTCGTAGTTGTATTTGATAAAATCGGTATTCCGTATGCAGCTGATATTATGAACTTCGTTATTATTACTGCTTTATTATCTGTAGCGAATTCAGGATTATATGCAGCAACGCGTATATTATGGTCACTTGCAAATGAAGGAATGGCACCAACTTCTTTCAAGAAAGTAAATAAACGTGGTATTCCAATTACAGCGCTAGTCGTAACGATTGCGGTAGCTGGATTATCTCTATTCACAAGTTTCCTTGCAGAAGATACAGTGTACATGTACTTATTATCGATAGCTGGTTTATCGGCTGTTTCAAGTTGGATCATTATTGCGCTATCGCAACTTCGTTTTAGAAGTCAGTATATAAAAGGCGGAGGGAAATTAGAGGACTTAAAGTATAGAACACCACTATACCCGATTGTTCCAATTTTAGCTTTAATTACAAATAGCATCGTTGTTATTAGTTTAGCGTTTATTCCTGAACAAAGAATGGCGTTATATTGTGGTATTCCATTTATCATTTTCTGCTACATATATTATTATATGAGTAAGAAACGGAAGAAACCGATGAAAGTGGAGATGGAAAAAACAAATGAAACTAACAATCAAACACGATGATATAGAAGCAGATTTATCGTACGGTCAATTAGCGATTGGAAAAGAAAATGGGTATTCACCGTTACAATTACTCGTTTCTTCTATCGCAGGATGTAGTGCAATTGTCTTCCGAACAATTTTAGAAAAGAAACGTATTACATACGATACGTTTACAATTGAAACCGAAATTGGTAGAAGTGAAGCTTTATCAAAACCAGTTGAAAGTGTTCATTTGCACTATAAAATCAAAGCACAAAACATTACAGAAGAGCAGTTGGACAAGGCGCTGCAACTTGCAGTGAAAAATTGTACGATTGTTCAATCTGTAAAAGATAGTATAAAGGTTACGGAAACGATTGAATTAATAGGGTGAAACATAAAAACGTGAGACTACGGCTCTCACGTTTTTATGTTTTAGAAAGAGGAGAAATTTAATGGAATGTTTAGGGTGTAAATTAGCAAACAAAGAGGAAAAAATATATAAAGTATATGAAAATGAATATGTAACATGTTTTTTAGATCATGCCCCTTTCTATCCAGGACATATTTTAATTGTGCCAAAGCATCATGTTGTAGAAGTGGACCGAATTAGATGATGTTGTAGCAAAATCGATTATGGATGCTTCTAAGCTTATTGTAAAAGCGATTAAGTCATTATATAAACCAGATGGAGTTACAATTTGTCAAAATGGTGGAATCTTTAATGAGTTAACGCATTACCATATGCATGTCGTACCGAGATATAAAGAGCGCTCGTTTGCCGAGTTTTATACGGTACAACCTGGAGAAAAACAGAATCATAACTTTGAAGAAACAAAGACATTGTTAAAAGAAGCAATAGAGAACATACTGCATCCCGAAAAGGCGTAAGAGTGATATTCTTAAGGGGACAGTCAGGAAAATTCTAATAAACAAAAGCCCGATTTCTCAGTTAAAATAGAGAAATTGGGCTTTTGTTTATTCTATTATTAAATTTTATCTATTAAAGAATGCTGCAGTGTCACAAAGTATATCGCTCATTCGTTATATAGAATGAGAGGAGGAATTATATGAAAGTTACAAACAACGATTATGAAAAGATGGAAGAGCTATATGAGTTGTACGAACAAAAAATTTATTATGTGGCTTATTCTATTTTAAATAATATTCAGCAGGCTGAAGATGCGGTTCAAGAGACGTTTATTACTCTTTATAAGAACTTGGAAAAGCTCCATAGCTTGGCTACTCAAGAGCTTAAACGCTACATTTTGAGGATCGCGAAAAACAAGGCGATTGATAGTTACCGGAAAAATAAACGACATGAAACATTTTTAGAAGAATATGAAAGAGAATCAATAGAAGCAGTAGATGAAAATATTGAAGAGTGGGAAAAACGTAAAATGTCTGAGGTTCAAATTGATACATTGCTAAAAGAGTTAAATGAATCGAACAGACAGGTGTTTAAGTACAAAGTCTTCTATAACTTAACGTATCAAGAAATTTCAAGTGTCATGGGGATAACGGAGGCCAATGTCCGTAAGCAGTTTGAACGCGCTCGAAAACGAGTTCAAAATATGATGGGAGGTATACAACATGACGAATTCAAAGAACTCCAAAGAAATATATGAACTTGCTGAAAAAATTGCTTTAGATGATTTTGATAAACTCGAAGAACAGCATGAATTTTCACATACATATACGCGCAAAAAGAAATTGTTTATGGAGGAAATGCAGCTGAAAGACGGACAACCGCAGAAAAAGCGTAAAAAACATCGTATGTTAATCGCTGCTGCTTGCTTATTGATTGGCATGCCGACAACAGTTTTTGGTGCAGTGAAAGTCTATAATATGATTGTCCAAAAACAAAATTATGAAGTAAATGTTTCAGTAACAAATAAGGATTCGAAAAAGAGTGATAAGTGGTATAAGTTAAAGATTGGTAAATTGCCAGAAAATATGGAAGCAATTGATGATAGTGCTATGAAATATTCATTTAAAGATAACTACGCAATGGGGGGATTTTCATTCGCTCTTCGGAGGGTAGGGGAAAATACAGATTTTCAAACTCTGTATTCGAAAAGTTATGAAGAAAAAGAGATAAATGGTAGGAAAGCAGTAATTGTCCATAAAGAAACAGGAAACAACAATGTAATGTTTGACAGAAAGGTCTTTCTCTTTTTTGAGAAAGAAGGGATTATGTTAGAGAGTTATATTGGATCCGATATAAACGAAGAACAAATGATGGAAGTGTTAGGGAGCATTTCACTTGAGCCTACGTCAAAAGAAAAGGCATCACATATAGTAGAATATGATGAAAGTCGTTTTAGCAAAGCAGATGAACCTAAAAAAACTAAGGTGATTCCTTTGAAAAAAGATAGCAAACGGCTATTTCATATAGGGAAAAAAGTTCCAGTCACGATAACGATGGATGACAGCCAAGTTGAATATGTGATAGAAAAAGTTGAAGTCTTTGATTCAATCAAAGATTTTAAACAAGAGAACTTTAATGAACTTGGCTTAGAAATACTAAGCAAGAATAAGGCTTTAAATCAGATAGGAGAATTGCTACCATACAGACGGGATGAATATAAACTCGGAAATGGTAAAGATTCAATTGATAAACTAGTAGAATCAAAATTAGTTAATCCTAAATTTGTTTACTTAACAACAAAAGTGAGAAATATTGGTAAAAAGTCGACGGAAGAAATTTATATGCACCCATCCATAAAGTTGCTTAAATCTGAAGGTAATGCATGGAACTACGCTGAAAGAGATGGAATTGCGGAAAAAAATATTATGACAGGCGAAGTTGATTATTTAGAACCTCACGGAGAAGGGAAAAGCTTTTACAATATTGGCAGTATCCGACCAGGACAAACGGTAAAAGTTAACTTAGGTTATTTTGTAGATGAGGATAAGCTGGATTCAATTTTCCTTGATGCTTTCCGTTACAGTGGGTTTAGTGGGACGGAGAATATGAATGCGAAAAATCGTTGGTGGTTCGATATTCGTCAATAATAAAACAATAGGAATAACTAGACTAAAAAGTTGCTTATATTTAGCAGCTTTTTAGTCTTCATACATATTTAAAATTTCTTTCGCACGTATACGTAAACCATCTATCAATTCTCTCGGTTCTAAAACTCGTGCATCTTTTCCCAGTCTATAAAATAAAGGCGTAATAAAATGGATTTCACCTTTATCAATTGTTGAATGTATATATCCTGTCCCATCTTCGTTTACTTCAACGAATTCCTCAAGATAAGGAACGCTTTTACATTGGCGTACGCCTTCTGTTGTCAGTAAAACATGTAACTGAGTAGGACTGTGTACTACGTTAGAGTTAGAGGCAAACCACTCTTCTAAATTCATGAATGTATCCTCATTTTCTTCCGTTGATAATATAGAAAGAATACGATCGATGCGATACAGTAATACCTTTTTCCTGTCATAGTCATAGGACGGTAAGTACCATAGCCCATCATGAGCATATACACCGATAGGATGAACATGTTTTGTTTTTATCCCCGATTTAGATTCGTATTGAAAGTGTAAATTTTTATTTTCAATAGCCGCTGTTAACACTTCGTTTAAAAGTGGTGTCTCAATTGTTCTCTTCGGATTCCAAAAGGCGATATAAGAACGTATTTTATCAACTTTCGCTTTCGCCTCATTTTGTAGAGAGCTATATAGTTTATGAGTAACAGAATTGATTTCTGTATTAAAAGGCAAGTCTCTGTAGTAGCTTAAAGATTGAAAGGCAAAAAAGATGGAGACTGCTTCTTCTTCGGTAAATAAAATAGGCGGAATTACTCTATTCGTTAATACTTTATATCCTCCGTTGCGACCCTGTTCAGCGTAAATGGGTAATCCCATATCACCTAAATCTAAAATGTATCTATGGACAGTACGAACAGAAATATTAAATTCATCAGCTATTTCTTGAGCTGTAAATGTTTTTTTCGCAGAAGCAAATATAAGAATATCTAATAAGCGTTTAGCTTTTGACAAATGTATCACCTTTTTTCTTTTTAAACATGACATAAATTGTCGTGTTTTATTGTTAGTATATTGTTTACATCATAATGTTATCAAGATGAGATGTAAGGAGGAAAAAATATGTCACGTGAAATAGTTTTATTTATTGCGGCGAGCTTAGATGGATATATTGCGAAAGAAGATGATGATTTAGAGTGGTTAATGGAAACGGAAGGAGAGGGAGATAACGGTTATACAGAAATGTACGAAACGATTGATACAATAATTATGGGAAAAAGAACGTATGATTATGTAGTAGAGCATATGGAAACATTCCCGTATGTAGATAAAAAATGTTATGTTTTTTCTAACTCAGAAAAAGGTTCAAATGAACACGTGGATTTTGTAAATGAAGAGGTAGTGGAGTTTACGAAAAGGTTGAAAGAGCAAGAAGGGTCTAAAATATGGATGGTCGGTGGAGGGAGTCTACTGAGAGAATTCTTTAAGAATAATCTAATTGATGAATATGTTGTCACGATTACCCCTCACATATTAGGTTCTGGAGTTCCGTTATTTCAAGCGAAGAATCCGGAAATTAATTTAACTTTAACGGATACGAAACGTTTTGGGCAATTTGTAAATTTATATTATAAAGTAAAGTGATAAAAAAACACGACTATTGATGGTAGTCGTGTTTCTTTATAGATGGTAATGAAATTATAAAGCAAGACCCGTAATCGACTTCGCTCGTTACAATAATATTTCCGCCGTGTAGTTCTACAATTTCTTTTACGATAGATAGCCCTAAACCAGTTCCGCCTGTAGATCGTGTTCTTGCTTTATCGACACGGTAAAAGCGGTCAAAAATGTGAGGGAGGTCTTCAGGTGGAATACCTTCGCCTTCATCTTCAATTGTAATGGAGATACGTTTATGTTCTTCTGTAATAGAAATGTTTATATGAGAATGTTCTTTTGAATGTCTATAAGCGTTATTTAAAATGTTTACTATAACTTGTTCAAATCGCTGTTCATCTAAGTTTACTAGCAGTGTAGGAGGACAAGAGAAAGAAACCTTAATATATCTTTCTTTATACATGGCGTTTACTTTTTCAGCTATGCGAGTAAGGAAGGTGTGTAAATGCACTTCCTTTACTTGAATAGAAAAGTTATGTTGTTCCATTTGTGCGAGTGAAAATAAATCTTGAACTAAGTTTGTAATGTAATCAGACTCATCTTTTATAATTGATAAATATCGCAAACGTTGTTCAGAAGGGGTGCTTTCTTTTAAAGCAATGTCAGCATAACCTTTTACGTATGTTAACGGTGTTCGTAATTCGTGAGCAACATTTGCTAGAAATTCACTTCGCTCTGTTTTCATATAATGTAAATCATTTGCGAGCGTTTGAATAGATGATGCTAGTTCACCAATTTCATCATTTCGAGTAGTCGTTAATGAAACGGACAAATCGCCTTTACTCATTTTTTCAGTTGCATGTTTCATGTGTAACAATGGTTTTGTTAATAAACGTGATAATAGGAAAATTGTGATGACTGTGAGTAGAAACGTGATGGCACCAGCAATAATGAATTGTTTCGTTAATCCATTAACTAACTTTTCAATTGATTCTGTTCCAAGAAACATGTATACATAGCCTTCATGTTTTCCATCTACTACAATGGGGCTAACTGTACATATATAATTAGATGTTTTCCAATGATTTTCTATAATCTCTCCATTATGGTCTGTTCGAGTTTGCATTTTACTAATATGATCGTTTATAGTCGTGTTTATTTCGTTAGATTTAGCTAGTATTTCTTTATTTGCATTTGTAATAACGACAGTTGTTTCAGCTTCAGATTCCATTAATGCTACGTGAGAGATGGTTTGCTCATCGTAATATTTTTCAAGTACATCTCGATGACTATTTCCTCGCTTTAATAAAGCTGTCATTTCTTCATTTACTCTAGTGTTTACAAGACTATAATAGAGCAAAATAAAGAGAACACTTTCAATTAAAAGTGTAACAATTAAAAAATAAAATCCGAATTGAATTGAAATTCGTTTCATCGTTTTGCCCCTTACTGTTCAGTATCAATCCATCGATAACCTACTCCATACACGGTTTTTAAATGATGATCAATAGGGAAATTTGCTTTTCGCAATTTATCACGTAAATTACGAATATGTGAATCGACTGTGCGATCTTCTGTATTTGTGTTTAACCCCCAAATTCGTTCGATGAGCTGATCACGGTTTAATACGTAGTTCACATGGCGTAAAAATAATCCGAGTAAAGAAAATTCAATTGGTGTGAGAAGGAGTTCTTCATTATGGACAGAAATGAAGTGTTTTGTTTCATCCCATACAATACCGTGATATTGGATTTGTTTATGTTCATTTGTACGTCTTAAAACGGCTTCAATTCTTGCGAAAAGTTCTTCTTCATGGAAAGGTTTCGTTACGTAATCATCGGCTCCAATTTTTAATCCTTGAACGACAGCTACTGTTTGATCACGAGCTGTAACCATAATAATAGGAATGTTACTAAATGAGCGGATTTTTTTGCACGTTTCCCATCCGTCCATCTTTGGCATCATAATATCGAGTAAAACAAATTTAAAGTTTCGATTTTCTATATGTAAAATAGCTTCTTCTCCTGAAGTCGCACATACGCAGTTATATCCAATTGGTGTAAGATAAAGCGTTAATAATTCAAGCATTCTCGGTTCATCGTCTACGAGCAGTATATCAATCATAGAGAGCCCTCCATATTTATAATCGTTACTTAAAGTGTAATGCAAAATCATGAAGAAATGGTGCAGATTATCATGCATCTGCATAATTTCTTCAGAATTGCTTGTTATTGTAAAGGTGAAATTCTAATTTAGGTAATCATATTGGCTCGAAAACGATTGATACGGAGGCGGTATAGTGAAAAAAGTGACCCGAGTTTTTGGGATAACAATAATTACAGCGGTTGGTCTTGCAGCATGTGGGCAAACGAATGATATGGAACATAAAAATCATGAATCTACAAAAGAGAAGAAAACAGAGCAAAAAGAGATGAAAATGAATCAAGAGGTAACTGCGCCGAAAGAAATGAATAAAGGGGCATCTAATGATTTATTAACAACAAGTTTAAAAAATATAACGAGATTAAATACAAATGATCCATTGCAAATGGCAGTACTAACTTCGCAAACGATATGGCCAGCAACGCATAAAGAGAATCAGCCAGGCGCTATTATTTTAGTACCAGTAAATGAGTGGCAATTAGGTATTGCGAGTGCGGATCTTATTCACCATCCGAATAATGGGCCGATTTTATTTATAGAAAAAGAAAAGGTACCTGAAATGACGTTAAAAGAAATAAAACGATTAAATCCGCTCGGAACGAAAGATGGAACACAAATTATGGTGATGGGGGATGTAGGTGCATCTATCCTTGAGCAATTAAAAGAATATAAAGTAAAGCAAATAAAAGAAACGGATCCAGCTATATTTGCTAAAGATGTTGATAAAGAATATGCCGATATAACAGGAAGCTATCCAAATAGCGTTATTGTCGGTTCGTCTGAAGAAGAAGGACGTTTGTATACAACACCAGCTGTAAACTGGATTTCTCATATGCCAGAGCCACTACTCTATACAGAAAAGAATAAAGTGCCAGAAGCGACAATTGAGGCGTTAAAGATGAGAAAAGATAAAGTGAATATATATGTGTTAGGACCAGAGAAAATCGTTTCAAAAGAAGTAGAACGAGAGTTAAGTAAATATGGGAAAGTAACGCGTATTAGTGGAGAGACACCAGTAGAAAATTCTATCGCATTTGCGAAGTTTAAAGATGAAAAAACAAAATTCGGCTGGGGATTCACAAAACCAGGTCACGGTTTGTCATTTGTTTCAAGCGAAACACCAGACTTAGCAATTGCAGGAGCACCTTTTTCACATATGGGTAAACACGCACCTGTTGTCTTGCTGGGGGAAGGTAAAGCTTCACAACCAGTTTATGACTTCCTTGCTAGTATTCAGCCGAAGTTTAAAGATGACCCAACACTGGGACCATATAACCATGGCTTCCTTTTAGGTAGTACGAGTAATATTTCATTTGAAACACAAGGAATATTAGATGAGAGATTAGAGATTATCCAAGAGAGTGGTCAAGGTCACGGTGGACATTAATGAAACGAGAAAAGACGCTATGAAGATAGCGTCTTTTTTTAGGAAACTTTTACATAGCATAATATCCTTTACTCGTTATATAATAGCCTTCGTGCAGTCGGCTAGATTTTCTTATGGAGAAAATCAAATTATAAAGGAGTAGAGGAGTGGTATTTTGTTTCAAACGATAAAAAATGACTGGTTTTCTAATGTGAGAGGGGACGTGTTATCAGGAATTGTCGTTGCTTTAGCATTAATCCCTGAAGCGATAGCCTTCTCTGTTATTGCAGGCGTGGATCCGACAGTTGGACTATACGCCGCCTTTTGTATTGCAGTTACCATTTCATTTGTTGGCGGAAGAACTGGAATGATTTCAGCTGCAACAGGTGCAATGGCATTATTAATGGTAACGCTCGTTAAAGATCATGGTTTGCAATATTTATTTGCTACAACAATATTAACAGGTATTGTCCAAATTATTTTTGGCGTGTTCAAACTGAGCTCATTTATGAAGTTTGTTCCGAAATCTGTTATGAGTGGTTTTTTAAATTCACTTGGAATTTTAGTTTTTACAGCGCAATTGCCACATTTTAAAAATGCAACTTGGCAAATGTATGCACTCGTTGTATTAGGACTTGCAATTATATATTTATTTCCACGTATTACAACGGCTGTGCCGTCTACGCTTATTTCAATTATTATTGTGACGAGTATTGCACTTATGAGCGGATTACAGTTGAAAACAGTAGGAGATATGGGAAGCCTGCCGAAAGAATTACCGTTCTTTAGTATTCCTGACGTGCCTTTTACACTTGAGACATTAGGGATTATTTTACCTTATGCAGTTATGCTTGCAATTATCGGTTTACTAGAATCATTATTAACAGCTTCAGTTTTAGATGATATGACGCATACGGAAAGTAATAAACATAAAGAGGCACGTGGACAAGGGATTGCGAACATTGTTGCTGGATTTTTCGGAGGAATGGCAGGATGTGCAATGATTGGCCAATCTGTTATTAACATTAAGTCAGGTGGACGAGGGCGTTTATCAACATTTGTAGCGGGCGGATTTTTAATCGTATTACTATTTGTTTTAGGTGATTATGTTGTTCATATTCCGATGGCAGCTTTAGTTGCAGTTATGATTATGGTTTCAATTGGAACATTTGATTGGAACTCTGTAGCGACGATTCATAAAGTGCCAAAAGGAAATGCGTTCGTCATGATCGTAACGGTTGTCGTTGTTCTTATCACCCACAATCTAGGATTAGGCGTGATCATCGGGACAGTAATTAGTGCTGTTTTATTTGCATTCAACATGGCAAAGATTCACGTGAAACATTTATATATTGAAAATAAGAAAATATACGAAATTCATGGCCAACTATTCTTCGCATCTACGGCAGATTTTATAAATGCTTTTTCATTTGATGAAGATGTAAAAGAAATTGAAATGAACTTTACTCATGCACACGTATGGGATGATTCAGCAGTGGCCGCAATTGATAAAGTTATCATGAAGTATGAACAAAGTGGTGTGAAAGTAAGTATAACGGGATTAAATGAACGTAGCTCAAAACTTGTTGCAAATTTAGCAACTTATAATAAAAGAATTGCTAGTTAAAAGCCTCCTTTTTAGGGGGCTTTATTATATAATACGAGTAGGATAACGAAAAGGGGATTCAGCATATGTACAAACAAATTATATTAGCATGTGATGGTTCTGAACATGCACTTCGGGCAGCGGAGCATGCAATACATATTGCGAAATGTAGTGAAGAAGCAAATGTTGAAATTGTATATGTCGTAGATAATAGAACAGCAAAATCAGATATTATACACGGACAAACAGATTTTGAAACAATATCAGCTAGTCGGAAAGATAAATTAAAAGAGATTGAAGGATTATTAAAGGAAGAGAAGATTTCTTATAAATTTACGATTCTGCATGGTGATCCTGGTGATACGCTCGTTCAATATGTAAATACAGGGGATATAGATCTTGTTATTGCTGGGAGCAGAGGATTAAATACATTACAAGAAATGATGCTTGGTAGCGTAAGTCATAAAATAGCAAAACGAGTGAAATGTCCAGTAATGATTATAAAATAAAATGAAATAGCACGTAACTAAGACTTTGGGGTACCCGAGGTCTTTTTTTATGTATAAATGACATCCTTTTGTGGAAATACTAGATATATAAGTTGAAAAGATGTTAACTTACAAATTTGTAAGTTTTTTGTTAGGAAAATCGATGTTATGAAAATTTTCCCATTGGTAAAATAAAAGTATCAAAGGGGAGATAGGGAGGATGGAAGGTATGAAATCATTTCAAAATTTATCATATAGTCAAGGGGTAAGCTTAATTTGTTTAGGGGGATTTGCTGCATCTGTTACGTTAGCTGTATTAATAAAGGTATTTCATCAAATTTTTTAATTTTATAGTAGGGAAGGAATTGATTGTTATAGCTAGTAAGAAAAGTGCTGTAAATAAAGAATAGCTCTTAGCATATAGAATAAACGCTAAGAGCTATTTTTATGTTTGTTTACATATTTATATTTTGTTTAAGCTTGTTTTGACTTTGCAGATCCTGTATTTAAAGTAAGGGCAAGGAAGAACATTGCAAGTACGCAAGATACAAGTAATAAAATGAATCCGCCATCCCATCCGAATGCATCTACAATAAAGCCCATAGCTGCGCTAGCAAAAGTAGCTCCGCCTAGGTAACCAAAGAAACCAGTTAGGCCTGCTGCAGTTCCAGCAGCTTTCTTTGGTGCTAAGTCAAGTGCGTGAAGACCAATTAGCATAACAGGTCCGTAAATTAAAAATCCAATGGAAACAAGTGCGATACTATCAATGATTGGGTGACCAGCAGGATTTAGCCAGTAAACAAGAACGGCAATGAATACACCGACCATAAATAAAATACCAGCAGGTGCGCGGCGTCCTTTAAATAGTTTATCACTCATCCATCCGCAAAGAAGTGTACCTGGAATACCAGCCCATTCATATAGAGCGTAAGCTGTACGTGAGCTACTATGAGTAAAGCTTTTTTCCTCTACTAAATAAGTAGGAGCCCAGTCTACAACGCCGTAACGTACGAAATATACGAAAACGTTCGCGATAGCGATGTACCATAAAAATTTATTGTTTAGTACGTATTTAAATAAAATTTCTTTTACCGAAAGTTCGCGTTCGCGATCTTTCACTTTTTCACCTGATGGATATTCGCCAGTATGTTCCTCAATAGAAGGTAATCCACAAGATTGGGGTGTATCTCTCATCGTAATTAATACATAAATACCAACTAAAATTGAAAGAATACCTGGGAAGTAAAATATACTTTTCCAGTCATTTGCAAAGAAGTATAAGCCTAATGTAACGAGAGAAGGCATAAGTGCGCCGCCGACGTTATGAGCGACGTTCCAAATAGACATTTTTGTACCACGTTCACTAATAGAGAACCAGTGAACCATCGTACGACCACAAGGAGGCCATCCCATCCCTTGTACCCATCCATTTAAAAATTGAAGTACAAACATAAGTATAATGCTCGTTGTAATGAAAGAAAATGAGCCGAAAATAATATTAATGATACCTGATAAAAATAGCCCAGCTGCTAAAAAGTAGCGAGGATTACAACGGTCGGATACGATACCCATAAGAAATTTACTTAATCCGTAAGCGATAGATACTGCTGAAAGGATAACCCCAAGTTCCCCTTTACTAAAGCCTTGTTCAATTAAGTATGGCATTGCTAGTGAAAAATTTTTTCGAACAAAGTAGTAACCTGCATAACCGATGAAGATACCTAAAAATACTTGTAAACGTAATTTACGGTATTCGCTATCAATGCGATCAGCTGGTAAGCGTTCTGCATGGGGCGCAGGTTTAAATAATTGTGTGAAAAACATAAAATGAAAATCCTCCCCTAATTAATTGGAAGCGTTTAAGACAGAGAGAATATAAAAAGGCCATGAAATATAAAAAAGTTCCCTTTTTTATGATTCATAGCCGTATACTCCGATTCTCCGTGACTGTCAATATTAACTTCGACGAAAATTATACAACTTTGTGACAAAAATGTAAACGTTTTTATGAATAAAAGGTATTGACGGATTTTGTTCGTGGGATTAATATTTAAATACGTTAAATATTTTATTGTTTAAATAAGAGGTGGATAACATGCCAAATGATATGACTCATATTGATAAGATTCAAGCTCTTACATTCGCTATAGGAAAGAAAATGCAAACAGAGCTATTGGAACAAATGCAAGCATCAGGACTTACACCACCGCAATTTTATATTTTAAAGATTTTAGATCATTACGGAGCTTCAAGAGCGACACAATTGGCGGAGAAAATGTATGTAAAACCGAGCGCCATTACAGTAATGATCGACCGTTTAATTGATCATGAGTTAGTAGAGCGTTATCACGATGATAATGATCGCCGTGTTGTTGTCATTGAGCTAACGAAAAAGGGGAAAAATACAGTAAAAGAGGCGATGGCAGCTCGTAATGAGCATATCGCAAAATACTTTTCACAATTAGAATTACAAGAACGAGAAGATTTGTTGCGCCTCTTTGAAAAGTTAGAAACCATTATTTGCGGGACACAAGAGAAAAAAGAGAATAAATAAGAGGAATTGAGGAGATTACATGGAGCAACAAGGCAATACAAATAGAAAGTTGTTGTTAATTGGTTTAGTAATTGCGATGCTATTTGCTGCGTTAGACGGAACAATCGTTGGTACAGCGATGCCGCGTATCGTTGGTGAACTTGGCGGACTAAGCTTAATGACATGGTTAACAACAGCTTATATGTTAACATCAACGACAGTCGTACCAATTGCAGGTAAATTAGCGGATTTACTTGGGCGTCGTAACGTATATATAACAGGGCTAGTTATTTTTATGATTGGTTCAGCGTTATGTGGTATGGCAAATGGTATGACAGAATTAATTATTTTCCGTGGTATTCAAGGTCTTGGTGGCGGTATTATGATGCCGATGGCTATGATTATTATTGGAGACATGTTCACGGGAAAAGAACGTGCGAAATGGCAAGGTATTTTTGGTGCGTTATACGGTCTTGCTTCTGTAATTGGACCACAAGTTGGTGGTTGGATTGTAGACGCAGTGAACTGGAGATGGGTATTCTACATTAACTTGCCAGTCGGTATTTTAGCAACAATCTTTATCGCAATGGGATTAAAATCACATAAACAAACGGGACCAATTAAAATTGATATCGCTGGAATCTTTACGATGATTCTTGGTGTTGTAAGTTTATTACTTGCGTTAACGTTTGGCGGAAAAGATTACGCATGGGATTCTTGGCAAATTATCGGTTTATTTGCACTAGCTGTAATTGGTATCGTTAGTTTCGTTATCGTTGAAACGAAAGCTGAAGAACCAATTTTACCGATGCATTTCTTTAAAAACCGTACGTTTACAATACTTAATGCGATTGGATTCTTTATGAGTATCGGAATGTTCGGTGCGATTATGTTCGTACCATTCTTCATGCAAGGTATTGTAGGAGTAAGTGCTGCTGAGTCGGGAACGATTATGACACCGATGATGATTACAATGATTGTTATGAGTATTATTGGTGGGCAACTTGTATTAAAAGTCGGTGTAAAACCACAAATTATCGCAGGTATGCTTATTATGGCTGGTGGTTTCTGGTTATTAACAACGATGGATATGCACACAACTAAACTGACTGCAACTTCTTATATGATGGTTATCGGTTTAGGAATGGGTCTTGTAATGCCGACATTAACATTAGCGTTACAAGAAAGCTTCCCGAAAAAAGACCTTGGTGTCGTAACATCATCAAGTCAGTTTTTCCGTCAAATCGGTGGGACATTCGGTATTACAATTTTAGGATCAATTATGAATAACACGTCAGGTACAACATTAACAAATAAGTTAGTACCTGTATTAGATACATTCCCGAAAGAAGCGGGACAAATGGTAACAAAATTTAAAGATATGATTCATACAGACCCACAAGGTTTATATTCGATGCTATTTAGTCCAGAGGCATTAAAACAAATGCCAGAAGCATTTGCTAACAGTATCGTACCAATTTTGAAAAATTCTTTAGTAGACTCACTTCATACTGTATTCTTAACAGGATTAGTATTTATCGTAGTAGGCGCTATTTTTACGATTTTCTTACAGAAAATTAAACTGTCGGATCGTAAAAAAGATGCTGAAAAGCCTGCTGTAGAAGAACAAGAAAAAACTGTATCATATACGTAATGAAAAAGCATCGCCATTAGGCGATGCTTTTTTGAGTATAACCTTAAAAGCTTTTTTGTGAGAAATGATTGACGTATTTTTATAAATGCGTTATATTATTTTCTGTAAACGGTTACATGAAATGAGGAGAAAAGAGAATGAGTACGATTAAAGACGTTGCGAAATTAGCGGGAGTATCTGTTGCGACCGTTTCCAGAGTGTTAAATAAAAATGGATATGTTCATGAGG
Source organism: Bacillus sp. FSL M7-1020 (assembly GCF_038050415.1). Taxonomy (NCBI): domain Bacteria; kingdom Bacillati; phylum Bacillota; class Bacilli; order Caryophanales; family Bacillaceae; genus Bacillus; species Bacillus sp. FSL M7-1020. Next base: position 523,018 of record NZ_JBBOTW010000001.1, read on the forward strand.
ATACGTTAAAGAAGGTAGAACGAGCAATTGAAATGCTAGATTATAAACCTAGTACAGTAGCGCGTTCTTTATATAATAAAAAATCTCGTTTAATTGGGTTAGTAGTTCCAAATATCGTGAATCCATTCTTTCCAGAAGTTGCACGTGCCGTAGAAGATGTAGCACATAAACAAGGTTACACAGTTGTCCTTTGTAACTCTGATGAAAGTTTAGAAAAAGAGAAACAATACATTGATGTACTTAGACAAAATAATGTAGATGGATTTATTGTAGCAACGAATCCACAAAATAGTATAAATTACATGAATTTATCAGTTCCAGTCGTTGCGATTGACCGTATGTTTAATGAGCGTATTCCTACTGTATATGCTGATAACTATGCAGGAAGTCAGGATGCGACAAGGTTGTTAATAGATAAAGGATGCAAACATATTGCACATATTCGTGGACCACGTGATGTAAGTACAGCGAATGAGCGTTTTGAAGGTTTTGTAGATATCATTACGCAAAATAATCTTTCATATATGATTGCAGAGAGTACATTTGACCCAGCAAATAGTGAGCGTGTAGCAATGGAATTATTAGAAGAATACCCGCATATTGATGGTATTGTTGCTGGGAATGATTTAATTGCAATTGGTATTGTAAAGGCTGCACTTCAAAAAGGAATGGCTATTCCTGACGATTTACAAATTATCGGATTCGATGGAATTTCTTTAACAGAAATGATGTATCCATCTATTACAACTGTTGCACAGCCAATATATGAGATGGGGAAAATTGCAACAGAGTTGTTGTTAGAGCAAATGGAAGGAAATGCATTGGAAGAGAAACACTATCGTTTACCGATTAAAATTATAGAAAGAAATACAACGAAGTAAGGAGATGAAACAGATGCCAAATATTGCAGTAGTAGGTAGTATTTCAATGGACTTAGTGGCTGTTTCAAAGAAACGGCCGAAAGCAGGAGAAACAGTAATTGGTGAAGCATTTCATACGATCCCAGGAGGGAAAGGGGCGAACCAAGCAGTTGCTGCAGCTAGATTAGGTGCCAATGTAGCAATGGTTGGAGCAGTAGGAAATGATGATTACGGAACAGTAGTTAGAAAAAATTTAGAGAACGAACGTGTTTTTATCGACTATGTGGTACCGGTTACAGATAGAACGACAGGAATTGCTCATATCGTTTTAGCAGAAGAGGATAACAGTATTGTTGTCGTACAAGGAGCAAATGCTCTTGTGAATGAATCGGTTGTAAATCGTTCAAAAGATCTTCTCGTAAAAGCTGATATGGTTGTTCTACAATTAGAGATTCCGCTTGAAACAGTAAAGTATGTTCTATCTATTTGCGAAGAACATAAAATTCCAGTTATGTTGAATCCAGCGCCAGCACAAGTGTTATCAGAAGACATATTAGAAAAGGCAACGTATATTACGCCAAATGAACATGAGTGCCGCATTGTATTAGATGATTTTACATCACCAATTGAAGATTTACTGGCGAAATATCCAAATAAACTATTGATGACAGAAGGTTCTAACGGTGTTCGTTTCCATAATGGTACGGAGATTCTACATATTCCTAGCATTGCTGTTGATGTAGTGGATACGACTGGAGCTGGTGATACATTTAATGGTGCGTTAGCAGTTGCACTTTCTGAAGGAGAAACGCTTCAAAAAGCAATTCGTTTTGCGAATATTGCTGGAGGCCTTTCTGTAACAAAACTTGGGGCACAAGGCGGTATGCCGACGAGAGATAGAGTACGTGAAGTGCAGGTGATTGTCGGATGAAAAAGCACGGTGTATTAAACAGTGAGATTGCGGCAGTCCTGGCTTCACTCGGACATACAGATACGCTTGTAATTGCTGATTGCGGATTACCGATTCCTGATGGAGTAAAGCGAATTGATTTAGCTGTTGAACTTGGAAAGCCGAGTTTTTTAGATGTATTACAAGTTGTAGCTGATGATATGGCAATTGAAAAAGTGACGTTAGCAGAAGAAGTCATTATCAATAATGCGGAAGTAAATAAAGAGATTGAGCTGCAATTAAAAGAACCAGCATTTGAATATGTATCACATGAACAATTTAAAGAAAATACAAAAAAAGCGAAGGCAATTATCCGTACAGGAGAGGCTACGCCTTATGCCAATGTAATTTTGCATGCAGGCGTGATTTTTTAATAAAGGGAAGTGATGAGAATGCGTATTGAAATGAAAAACATTTCAAAGGCGTTCAGTGGAAATCCTGTTTTGAAGAATGCACAGTTTATGATTGAAGCAGGAGAAGTCCATGCATTGATGGGGGAAAATGGAGCGGGTAAATCGACGCTCATGAAGATTTTAACAGGTGTATATACAAAAGAAGGTGGAACAGTCACGATTGATGGGCAAGAACGCACTTTTAAAAATGCGAAAGAAGCGGAAGAGTACGGCATTGCATTTATACATCAAGAACTGAACATATTGCCAAATTTAACAGTAGCTGAAAATATGTTTCTCGGTAAAGAGTTAATGTATGGGAAAACAGGTGTTTTACGTACTCGTCAAATGAACGCGATTGCGCAGCAGCAATTGGCGGAGCTAGGATTACATGTAAAAGGTGCTATGTTAGCAGGAGAGCTATCAGTTGGACAACAGCAAATTATTGAAATTGCGAAAGCATTGATGACAAGCGCAAGCGTTATTATTATGGATGAACCAACTGCGGCACTGACGGATCGTGAAATTGAAACGCTCTTTACAGTTATAAATAAGTTACGTAAAGAAGGGGTTTCATTCGTTTACATTTCACACCGCATGGAAGAAATATTCTCAATATGTGATGCTATTACAATTTTGCGTGATGGAGAATATGTAGGGAAAAGATTAATTCCGGAAACGTCATTTGATGAAGTAGTGAGTATGATGGTGGGGCGCAGCATTGGTGAACGTTACCCAGAGCGAAATAGTCAAATTGGTGAAGTAATTTTTGAAATGCGTAACGGAACGAAAAAGGGGAAATTTGAAAATGTTTCGTTTCAAGTTAGAAAAGGTGAAATTCTTGGTGTAGCTGGCTTGATGGGAGCTGGTCGCACAGATATTATGAAAGCGATATTTGGATATGAACCTTTAGACTCTGGACAAATTTTTATAAACGGACAAGAAGTAAAGATTGATAGTCCGATAGATGCAATTAGACAAAGAATTGCTTTCATTACAGAGGATAGAAAGTCTGAAGGATTAGTGTTAGATTTCTCAATTCGAGAAAATTTAGCGTTACCGAATTTAGAAAGTCTTTCAAAGGGAAGTGTCCTTAGTAACGAACTAGAACAACAGTTTACAGAGGACATGATGAAACTTCTTAATGTGAAAGCATCTAGTGGAGAGCAAGCGGTGAAATCTCTTTCTGGTGGAAATCAGCAAAAGATTGTAATTGCGAAATGGTTAGGTATTCATCCGCAGTTACTCATTTTAGATGAGCCAACAAGAGGTGTGGATGTTGGAGCGAAAAAAGAAATTTACTCTATTATGAATAAGCTTACTGAACAAGGAGATGCCGTTATTATGGTATCATCTGAGCTGCCCGAAGTTTTAGGGATGAGCGATCGAGTTCTTGTTATTCATGAAGGAAAAGTCGGCGGTATTTTAGGGAAAGATGAGGCATCACAAGAGTCTATAATGGCACTAGCTACAGGGGGAGAGTAAGGATGGCTAAGAAGGGGAATGTATTACAACAACTCGGTTCTTTAATCGGTTTAGTATTAATTATTGTCGTAATTACAGCTTTAAATCCAGCATTTATTGAAATTCCAAATTTATTTAATATACTGCGTCAAGTATCGATTAATGCGCTTATTGCATTCGGAATGACCTTTGTAATTTTAACAGGGGGTATTGACTTATCGGTAGGTTCTATTTTAGCATTATCAAGTGCACTTGTTGCTGGAATGATGGCAAGTGGCATGGACCCGTTCCTTGCAATGGCAGTTGGATTACTTGCTGGTCTTGTAATGGGAATTGTAAACGGTATCATCATTGCGAAAGGAAAAGTAGCTCCATTTATTGCGACTTTAGCAACAATGACTATTTTTCGTGGGTTGACGCTTGTTTATATGGACGGACGTCCGATCACTGGTCTTGGTGATCATTTAATGTTCCAAATGTTTGGCCGCGGTTATTTTCTTGGTATTCCGGTACCAGCTGTTACAATGATGATCGCTTTCGCAGTGCTGTACTTCATTTTGAAGAAAACGACATTTGGTCGCCGTACATTTGCAATTGGTGGAAATGAAGAAGCAGCAGCACTATCAGGTATTAATGTTACGAGAATTAAAGTAATGATTTACGGTCTTTCCGGAATCTTGGCAGCGCTTGCAGGTATTGTCTTAACATCACGATTAGATTCAGCACAGCCGACTGCGGGTACTTCTTACGAATTAGATGCAATTGCAGCAGTTGTATTAGGAGGGACAAGTCTTTCTGGAGGAAGAGGATGGATTGTTGGTACATTCATCGGTGTACTTATTATCGGTGTACTAAATAACGGTTTAAATTTATTAGGTGTATCTTCTTTCTTCCAACAAGTTGTAAAAGGACTTGTAATCTTACTAGCTGTATTAATTGATCGTCGAAAAGAAGCGTAATGGAGGGGCAGTTCATGAAGAAATGGTTACTTATACTCGTTGCATGTATTATGGTCATTACTGCTGGTTGTTCAATGGAACCACCAGAATGGGCAAAGGATTCTAGCGATAAAGGTCGAAATAAAACTATTAAAGTTGGATTCTCTGTTTCAACTTTAAACAATCCATTTTTCGTGACTTTGAAAAAAGGTGCAGAAAAGAAAGCGAAAGATAGTGGCATTGAATTGATTGCTGTTGATGCACAAAACGATGCAGCAAAGCAAACGAACGATGTTGAAGATTTAATTCAAAAAGGTGTGGACGTAGTTGTTATTAATCCAACCGATTCAGATGCTGTTGCTTCAGCAGTAAGTGCGGCAAATGCAGCGAATGTTCCTGTTATTACAGTAGACCGCGTTGCGAATTCAGGTAAAGTTGTTTCGCACATTGCTTCTAACAATATCGAAGGTGGTCAAATGGCTAGTGATTACATTCGTGAATTAGTTGGCGGGGGAGCGAACGTTGCTGAGTTAGAAGGAATCCCTGGATCCTCAGCTGCTCGTGAGCGTGGGAAAGGATTCCATAACGTAGCTGATAAGTCTTTAAAAGTAGTAGCAAAACAAGCAGCTGATTTCGATCGTGCAAAAGGTTTATCTGTTATGGAAAATATTTTGCAAGCGAATAGCGATATTAAAGCGGTATTTGCTCATAACGATGAAATGGCATTAGGGGCACTTGAGGCATTAAAATCTGCTGGGAAAACGGATGTAGTAGTTGTTGGATTTGATGCAACAGACGATGCTGTGAAAGCGGTTAACGATGGGCGTATGGCTGCAACAGTCGCTCAAAAACCGGAATTAATCGGAGAGAAGGCGATGCAAACAGCAAAAGAAATAACACAAGGTAAAAAAGTGGACAAATCTATTCCGATTGAATTAGAGCTTATTAAAAAAAATAAATAAATATAAAATGAAAATTAGGAAGGAAGAATAACAAATGAAATTCTTTATTGATACAGCAAACATTAACGAAATTAAAGAGGCAAATGCATTAGGCGTAGTAGCTGGAGTAACGACAAACCCATCACTTGTAGCAAAAGAAGGCGTAGATTTCCATGAGCGTATTCGTGAAATTTGCAGCTTTATAGAAGGACCTGTAAGTGCAGAAGTAATTAGCTTAGAAGCTGATAAAATGATTGAAGAAGGAAAAGAATTAGCGAAGATTGCTCCAAACGTTGTTGTAAAAGTACCGATGACAACGGAAGGTTTAAAAGCAGTAAAAGCATTTTCAGATTTAGGAATTCGTACAAACGTTACATTAGTATTCTCAGCAGTTCAAGCATTACTTGCAGCTCGCGCTGGTGCGACATACGTTTCACCATTCTTAGGTCGCCTAGATGATATCGGTCATAACGGTATGGACTTAATTCGCCAAATCGCAGAAATCTTTGCAATTCACGGCATTGAAACAGAAATCATTGCAGCATCTGTACGTCACAGCGTTCACGTAACTGACGCAGCACTAAATGGTGCACATATTGCAACAATCCCAGCAAACGTAATTGCTTCATTAGTGAAGCACCCATTAACAGATCAAGGGATTGAGAAATTCTTAGCTGATTGGGAAAAAACACAAGAGAAATAATATGAAATCGAGAATCCTAGTTTAATTGACTAGGGTTCTTTTTTTATTTGAAGGAATTTTCATGCAATTTTGCATATTGTCTTTTAAATTTTTAATATAAGCTATTTAATATATACAAATCACTCTTTGTTTTTTATATTTCGATATAAAGTAAAACTTTAATCAGTGGGGGGGTCATCCCCCATCGGGCTTTTACGGGAAGTTATCTCCCGCCTAACTTCCTCGCGTTCGTCGAATTTTGAGGTGGGAGTCTTACTGCCCAGCAAATAGTGGGATAAAAAGATAGAGGGTCTGACCAGAAAACTGGAGGGCATGATTCTATAACAGAAAGCTTAACGTTTATAGAATTATGCCTTTTTATATAGGGAGGGTAGAAAGCGGGGATTTCGATTTAAATGCACTTATTTATCTGAATTTTAAGTTTTATAAAAGGAGAGACAGAGGATGAAAAGAAAAGCTCCATTTAAAGTACTATCAACGTTAGCAATTGCGGCAATTATCGGATGTACATCTGTAATGAGTGCTCCGTTAGCATACGCAGAAACGCCAGCGAAAGAAAAAGATAATGTGTCTACAACACCAATTGATTACAATTTAATTCAAGAAGATCGTTTAGCGGAAGCGCTGAAAGAAAGAGGAACAATTAATCCAGCATCTTCTAAAGAAGAGACGAAAAAAGCTGTCGAGCAGTATATTGAAAAGAAGCAAGGAGATCAAGCGAATAAAGAAATTCTTCCAGAGGATACGGCAAAAGAAGCATCTGATTTCGTGAAAAAGGTAAAAGAGAAGAAGATGGAAGAAAAGGAGAACGTAAAGAAGGCTGAAAAAAATGTTAGCCCTGAGCAAAAGCCGGAACCAAATAAAAAGCAATTGAATGGACAAGTTCCAACTTCTAAGGCAAAGCAAGCTCCATATAAGGGATCTGTTCGATCTGATAAAGTATTAGTGCTACTCGTTGAATTTAGTGATTATAAACATAATAATATTGATCAAACACCAGGTTATATGTATTCGAAAGACTTTAGTAGAGAACATTATCAAAAGATGTTGTTTGGTAATGAGCCTTATACATTATTTGATGGTTCGAAAGTAAAAACGTTTAAACAATATTATGAAGAGCAGTCTGGCGGTAGCTATACGACAGACGGATATGTAACGGAGTGGCTAACTGTTCCAGGAAAAGCATCTGATTATGGAGCTGATGGTAGCAGTGGTCACGATAATAAAGGACCAAAAGGTGCACGTGATTTAGTGAAGGAAGCTTTACATGCAGCTGCTGAGAAAGGGTTAGACTTATCTCAGTTCGATCAATTCGATAGATATGATACAAATGGCGATGGGAATCAAAATGAACCTGACGGTGTAATTGATCATTTAATGGTAATTCATTCTGGTGTTGGTCAAGAAGCTGGTGGCGGTAAATTAGGTGATGATGCAATTTGGTCACATCGTTCAAAATTAGCTACAGATCCAGTAGCGATTGAAGGGACAAAATCAAAGGTAGATTACTTTGGTGGAAAAGTAGCAGCGCATGATTACACAATTGAACCAGAAGATGGCGCTGTAGGTGTGTTTGCACATGAATTTGGACATGACCTTGGTTTACCGGATGAATATGATACGAAATATACTGGAAATGGTTCACCTGTTGAAGCTTGGTCATTAATGAGTGGAGGCAGTTGGACAGGAAAAATTGCAGGAACAGAGCCGACTAGTTTTTCACCACAAAATAAAGACTTCTTACAAAAGAATATGGGTGGCAACTGGGCGAAAATTTTAGAAGTAGATTACGATAAAATTAAGCGTGGTGTAGGAATTCCTACATATATTGATCAAAGTGTTACGAAATCAAATCGTCCAGGTGTTGTACGTGTTAATTTGCCAGGTAAGAGTGTTGAAACGATTAAACCTGAGTTTGGAAAGCATGCATATTATAGTACAAGAGGAGATGATATGCACACAACACTAGAGACACCATTCTTTGATTTAACAAAAGGAACAAATGCAAAATTCGATTATAAAGCAAATTATGAGTTAGAAGCAGAGTGCGATTTTGTTGAAGTACATGCAGTAACAGAAGATGGAACAAAAACATTAATTGATAGACTTGGAGAAAAAGTAGTACAAGGAGATAAAGATACAACAGATGGGAAATGGATTGATAAATCATACGATTTAAGTCAATTTAAAGGGAAGAAAGTGAAACTACAATTCGACTACATTACAGATCCAGCTGTAACATATAAAGGTTTCGCGATGGATAATGTAAGTGTAACTGTTGATGGACAAGATGTGTTTTCTGATGATGCAGAAGGACAGTCAAAAATGCAGTTAAATGGATTCGTTGTTTCTGATGGGACAGAGAAGAAAGCTCATTATTATTATTTAGAGTGGAGAAACTACGCTGGATCAGATAATGGATTAAAAGCAGGAAGAGGTCCGGTATACAATACAGGTCTTGTCGTTTGGTATGCAGATGATAGTTTCAAAGATAACTGGGTTGGGGTGCATCCAGGTGAAGGATTCCTTGGGGTTGTAGACTCTCATCCAGAAGCGTTTGTTGGTAATTTGAACGGGAAACCAGCGTACGGTAATACAGGCATGCAAATTGCAGACGCTGCATTTGCATTTGATCAAACACCAGCATGGAGTGTAAATTCATTAACACGTGGACAGTTTAATTATGCTGGATTACAAGGTGTTACAACATTTGATGATTCAAAAGTATACAGTAACAAGCAAATTGCTGATGCAGGACGAAAAGTGCCAAATCTTGGTCTTAAATTCCAAGTTGTTGGACAAGCAGAGGATAAGTCTGCAGGTGCTGTTTGGATTAAGCGTTAATAAAATAAAAGCACATTCTTCATATGGAGAATGTGCTTTTTAATTTGTACAGTAAGTTATTATTTTAGTTTATGTAATACAAGTGTCTGTTCATATGTAGTGTATCAAATTATGTGGGGAAAGGAAATATTTCCGAGGAAATTGTCGAAGTATCGTCGGTATTTATTCAGTTTCTTTTTTTAAGGAAGAAAGTAGTATTGCTTTTATACATAAGCTTATTTACAGTATTACTTGGTTATACGCAAAAGTAATCTATATTAGGCGAAAAAAGAGCTCTATTCGATAGAGCTTTTTTTTGTGAGTAGAAAGGAGAAGTTATAAATGAAAGAAACAATTGTATGCCCACAGTGTGAAGGAAATATTACTGCATAACATATTATCGACATCCCACATCTTTTTTCATTAAGGTGTCCACATTGTAAGGTGAAGCTGAAAGAAATAAGGATAACGCCATGTTTAATATTAGCGGCAATTTGTATAATCCCACTGTTTATTATGATTGGTGAGAGCATTAAAGAATTGCTAGGAAAATATTTTTCTATTATAGACAATGTACCAACCGTACTTATTTTCTTCTTATTTTGTTATCCGTTGTATTATTTCTATGAAAAATATAATGCCAGCTTATTTATTAAGTATGGTTTATTGAAAGTGAAAAATTGAACAGGAGCTTATCATTATGTTGTGGAAAATTTATTTAGTAATTGTAGCGATATTAACTATTACTTCATTAATAAGAGGGATGTTTCAAACACCAATTCAAAAATTTGATTTTGTAGTGTCCATTATTACGTGGATAGGGCTATTTGGTTTTGTCTTCGATGTAGAAATATTAACCTCAATCGTTTGGAAATGCATCTTCGTGTTTAGCATTATTTGGACTTTGAGTGCCGTTTTTATTTTACGTTTATATGAAGAGAAGGATGAACCGCTACCTTTTATATTCAAATTAATTGGTGTGATCCCAACTTTGCCGTTATATTATGGGTTATATCAATATGCATTTTAAAAAAAGACAATGATGGAATTAACCCATCATTGTCTTTTTTACTTTGCTTCTTACGTAAATCATACTGGCAAAGGTTAATAAGAATGCAGTTCCGATAATGAAGCTGACGCTAGGTGATGCCCCGATTGCTCCAACTGTAAAGGAACCAGCAACAACTCCTAATGAGAAGAATGCATAAAATAATCCGAAGGCTTTCCCGCGATTATCATCTGTCGTATTTTCAACAAGTAATGCATTTATCGATGGGAAAAGGATAGCGAATCCAATGCCATAAATCATCATAACGATAAAGAGCATGCCTTTTGTTGCGAATAATCCAAGTAAAGATAACGCTAATGCCATTACTGCAATACCAATTAGCATTAGTTTTGAGCGATTAAATCGATCGTAAATACGATTTGTTGGAAGTAAGAAGAAGAGGATAGCGGTAATTCCGAATACACTTAGCATCATACCTGTTGTAGATGCTTTAAGTGCTAATGCCTCAACTTTTACTGGTAACATATATGTGACAATTCCTTGTGAAAACATTAGAGTGAAAGCACCAATATATGCCTGTAATAACGGTTCTGATTTCAATAGTTCAAACATATCTTCTTTGTTCATCATTTGTGTTCTTGATGTATTTTTTCTTGACACGTTATTTGGTAAGAAGAATAGAGATACGATTGTACCAAGAACCATTAAAATAGAAATAGTAATGAAAACCCATTCTATTCCAGCTGTCGCTTTCATAATGCCACTGAAAGCAGGACCTACGATAGCCGCTGTTCCAACAGCAGCACCAGATAGAGCCATTGCCTTACCTTGCTTTGCTGAATTTGTTTGTTTTGATAAAAATGTAAAGGCAGCAGGAATTAAAAATCCGTCACTAAAACCGTGCATAAAGCGCACAACTAATAGTTGTTCACCACTTTGAACAACGGTATATAACAAGACTATGAAACTCGTAAATCCCATGCTTATATAAAGTATTTTTTTTGCACCAAATTTATCGACGGCAGCTCCAGCAATAATATTACCAATCATATTAGCAAATGAGTACATACCGACAACTAGCCCAATAATAAGAGGAGTTCCTCCAAGGCTTTGAGCGAACGTACTCATAATAGGTAATTGTGAAAATGTATCTAAAAAAGCTACGATAACAATAAAGTAAATAAAATATTTCAAGCGATATTCACCTCTCCTATGCTATTATGGCATACTGCTAATTTCAACTGCAATGAAATTGAATTAACAGATGTGGAAAAAAGTACAAAGTGACAAAATATTGAACGTTATTTGTTAAAATTTAGTGAAAGTGAGATTGTTTTTTTGAAATATATGGATATAAGTATTATAATAGATTTGTAAACTTCACCAGGTTAAGTATATACATAGAGAGGGATGTTTAAAATGAAAGCATTACTTTGGCATAATCAACGTGATGTACGAGTAGAAGAAGTACCAGAACCAACTGTACGACCAGGAGCAGTAAAAATTAAAGTTAAATGGTGTGGTATTTGCGGGACAGACTTGCATGAATATTTAGCAGGGCCAATTTTTATTCCGACAGAAGAGCACCCATTAACACATGTGAAAGCACCTGTTATTTTAGGTCATGAATTTAGTGGTGAGGTAGTTGAAATTGGTGAAGGTGTTACATCTCATAAAGTGGGAGACCGCGTTGTTGTAGAACCAATTTATTCTTGTGGTAAATGTGAAGCTTGTAAACATGGACATTACAATGTTTGTGAACAGCTTGTTTTCCACGGTCTTGGTGGAGACGGCGGTGGCTTCTCTGAATATACAGTAGTACCAGAAGATATGGTTCATCATATTCCAGATGAAATGACGTATGAACAAGGTGCACTTGTAGAACCAGCAGCAGTAGCAGTTCATGCAGTACGTCAAAGTAAATTAAAAGAAGGGGAAGCTGTAGCAGTATTTGGTTGTGGTCCAATTGGACTTCTTGTTATCCAAGCAGCTAAAGCAGCAGGAGCAACTCCTGTTATCGCAGTTGAACTTTCTAAAGAACGTCAAGAGTTAGCGAAATTAGCAGGTGCGGATTACGTATTAAATCCAGCAACTCAAGATGTATTAGCAGAAATTCGTAACTTAACAAACGGTTTAGGTGTAAATGTTAGTTTTGAAGTAACAGGTGTTGAAGTTGTACTACGTCAAGCAATTGAAAGTACAAGTTTCGAAGGACAAACAGTAATTGTTAGTGTATGGGAAAAAGATGCAACAATTACTCCGAACAACCTTGTATTAAAAGAAAAAGAAGTTATCGGTATTCTTGGATACCGTCACATCTTCCCAGCTGTTATTAAATTAATTAGCTCTGGTCAAATTCAAGCAGAGAAATTAATTACGAAAAAAATTACAGTGGATCAAGTTGTTGAAGAAGGATTTGAAGCACTTGTAAAAGATAAAACACAAGTGAAAATTCTTGTTTCACCTAAATAATAAAGAATTGAAAAAAGTAGCCCTTTTCTAGAAATAGAAGAGGGCTACTTTTTTTCTATACGGAAAGGTGATAGACTTTCCTTTGACTAAATGTACTTTTGTTTGGGAGGGAAAGTTGGATGCTTTCGTTTTTTTTAACATTGAAACGTATGCTAAGAGCCTGTTTGCGAGCGTGGAAGGATAAAGAATTTCAAGTTTTATTCGTATTAACAATTTTGACTTTAATATCGGGTACAATCTTTTATAGCACAGTGGAGGGATTACGTATCCTTGATGCTTTATATTTTAGTGTTGTGACACTGACAACTGTAGGCGATAAAGATTTTAGTCCTCAAACTGATTTTGGGAAGATATTTACGATACTATACATATTTATCGGGATTGGATTAGTGTTTGGATTTATTCATAAGTTGGCGGTTAATGTGCAACTACCAAGTATATTATCGAATAGAAGAAAAGAGTAAAGCATGTAATTGCTTTACTCTTTTTTTACATTAGTTTAGACAAGTATTTGCAGTAGCTTAACAATAATTTATTACAATGTAAGTGCATTCATTCATTATATTCACTATGTATAAAGTTATAATGATATGAACATTTGCATATTTTAATTTATTGATAGAATTTTTATGAAAGGTGGGATATTCTAGTCATAGGTTAACCAGATGACATCGTAGGATCCTAGCAAAATGTTTACAATAATTTAATTATAAAATGGAGGATTTCAGATGAAAAAGAAAGTTCTTGCCTTAGCAGCAGCTATTACGTTAGTAGCACCGTTACAAAGTGTTGCGTTTGCTCATGAAAACGATGGAGGACAGAGAGTAGGCGTTATTCCGCGCTGGTCTGCTGAAGATAAACATAAAGAAGGTGTAAACTCTCATTTATGGATTGTAAACCGTGCAATGGATATTATGTCTCGTAATACAACACTTGTAAAACAAGAGCGAGTTGCACTATTAAATGAATGGCGTACGGAGTTAGAGAACGGTATTTATGCTGCTGACTATGAAAATCCTTATTATGATAATAGCACATTTGCTTCACACTTCTATGACCCTGATAACGGGAAAACGTATATTCCATATGCAAAGCAGGCGAAGGAAACTGGAGCTAAATATTTTAAATTAGCTGGTGAGTCATACAAAAATAAAGATATGAAACAAGCATTCTTCTATTTAGGATTATCTCTTCATTATTTAGGAGATGTAAACCAACCGATGCATGCGGCAAACTTTACAAATCTTTCGTATCCACAAGGGTTCCATTCTAAATATGAAAACTTTGTAGATACGATAAAAGATAATTACAAAGTAACGGATGGAAATGGATATTGGAACTGGAAAGGTACAAATCCAGAAGATTGGATTCATGGAGCGGCAGTAGCTGCGAAACAGGATTACGCTGGCATTGTAAATGATAATACGAAAGATTGGTTCGTGAGAGCTGCTGTATCGCAAGATTATGCAGATAAATGGCGCGCTGAAGTTACACCAATGACAGGTAAGCGTTTAATGGATGCACAACGTGTTACTGCTGGATACATCCAGCTTTGGTTTGATACGTACGGAAATCGTTAAGTATTTAAAAAAGGTCAAATCTCAGAATAGAGTATTTGGCCTTTTTATCACTATACACATGGAGGTATGAAACGTGAAAAGTAAATTGCTAAAAGGTGTACTTAGCTTTGGAATTGGTTTAGGAGCTTTATATAGTGGATCTTCAGCTCAAGCAGAAACGCCTACAAATCAAAATAATACATTAAAAGTAATGACGCATAACGTGTACATGCTATCAACAAACTTATATCCGAATTGGGGACAAAGTGAGCGTGCTGATTTAATTGGAGCGGCAGGTTATATAAAGAATCAGGACGTTGTTATATTAAATGAAGTGTTTGATAATAGCGCCTCAGATCGTTTGTTAGGAAATTTGAAGAGAGAATATCCAAATCAAACGGCGGTATTAGGTCGTAGTAGTGGAAACGAATGGGATAAAACATTAGGGAACTATTCATCTTCGACTCCTGAAGATGGGGGCGTTGCGATTGTGAGTAAATGGCCAATCGTTGAAAAAATTCAATATGTATTCGAAAAAGGCTGCGGACCAGATAATTTATCAAATAAAGGATTTGTATACACGAAAATTAAGAGAAATGATAGTTTTGTTCATGTAATTGGGACGCATTTACAAGCTGAAGATAGTATGTGTGGAAAAACTTCACCTGCATCTGTACGTACAAAACAGCTACAAGAAATTCAAGAATTTATTAAAAATAAAAATATACCAAATAACGAGTATGTGTTAATTGGTGGAGATATGAACGTAAATAAAATAAACGCTGAGAATAATAGTGATTCAGAGTATGCATCTATGTTTAAAACATTACATGCTTCTATTCCATCTTATACTGGACATACAGCGACTTGGGATGCGACGACAAACAGTATTGCGAAATACAATTTCCCCGATAGCCCTGCCGAGTATTTAGATTATATTATTGCAAGTAAAGATCATGCGAACCCATCGCATATAGAAAATAAAGTGTTACAGCCGAAATCTCCACAATGGACTGTTACATCATGGTTTAAAAAATATACGTATAATGATTACTCTGATCATTATCCAGTAGAGGCTACTATTTCTATGAAGTAGTCAAAAAAGTTTCTTCGTAAAGAAGAAACTTTTTTTATTTGCAAACAGGAAAATCACTCTTTCTTTCCAATATGTATAAGACATATATAGAAGAGGAGCGAAAAATGTGGATCGAGGAATTTTTAAAGAAGTTCCATTACCGTGTGCATTTTTAGATGAAGTAGCTTTAGAAAGAAATATTCAATCGGTTATAGAGCTAAGTGGCGATAAAAAGATTCGAATAGCGAGTAAATCATTACGATCCGTTCCAATTATGAAACGGATTTTAGCTACAAACAACCGATTTCAAGGTATTATGTGTTTTTCACCTAGAGAGGCTTTGTTTTTAATTGAACAAGGATTTAATGATTTATTATTAGGATATCCAGCTTATGATGACAGGGCTTTATATGAAATTAGTTTGCTAACAAAGAAAGGGCTTATTATAACTTGTATGGTGGACTGTGAAGACCATATTGTTTATTTAGAAAAAATTGCTGAGAAGTCTAAAGGGTGTTTTCGTGTTTGTTTGGATATTGATATGAGTAGCCGTTTTTTTCAATTTCATTTTGGTGTAAAAAGATCCCCGGTAAAAGATGTGCGGAGCGCTCTGGAAATAGTAGAAAAAGTGAAGGACTCATCATTTTTAATACTAGATGGTGTAATGGGATATGAAGCTCAAATTGCTGGGGTTGGAGATTATATACCGAATCAATGGATAAAAAGTAAAGTAATTTCTTATTTAAAGAAGAAATCAGTGTTAGAAGTTAAAGAAAGAAGAGGACGTATCGTGAAAGAAATACAAAACCTTGGTATTGAACTTAGGTTTGTAAATGGGGGGGGAACAGGAAGTATAAAAACAACTGAGCAAGATAACTCAGTTTCAGAGATTACAGTAGGTTCTGCTTTTTATGCCCCTAGACTGTTTGACTATTATAAAGAAGTACAATTTCATCCAGCTGTCGGATTTGCTTTACCAGTTGTACGTAAACCAGCTCCGTTTATCTATACTTGCCTAGGTGGTGGATATATTGCTTCAGGCGCAGTTGGTAAAGATAAAGAGCCTGAGGTTTGGAGACCAGATGGTGCAAAACTATTAGATTTAGAAGGTGCTGGTGAAGCACAAACTCCCGTTCATTATAACGGCGAGGAGCGAGTGGATATAGGAGATTCTATATTGTTTCGTCATAGTAAAGCTGGAGAATTATGTGAGCGTTTTCCAATTCTGTATCGTGTGAAACAAGGGAAGATTATTGGGGAGTATTCAACATATCGGGGGGATGGCCAATGCTTTCTATAGAGGGGAAAAAATGGAGAAATTGGACAGGGAATGTAGAAGGAACGCCGCATTATACGATGTATCCAGAAACTATACAAGATGTAGTAGAAGTTGTAGAGCTTGCACAAAAAAAAGGGAAGAAAATTCGTGTTGTCGGTTCAGGGCATTCGTTTACGCCTCTCGTGCAAACAGAAGAAATTTTAGTCTCTTTAGACGAATTGAAGGGCATTGTGAATATTGATGCGGAGAAGATGGTTGCCGAAGTATGGGCAGGAACAAAGCTACATGACCTAGGGAAGTTACTTGAAGAAAAAGGTTATGCACAAGAAAATTTAGGGGATATTGATTCACAATCTATTGCAGGAGCAATTAGTACGGGGACGCATGGGACGGGTGTTAACTTTGGGAGTTTATCAACACAAGTTATAGAGATTACGACAGTTTTATCAACAGGTGAGAGTATAGTTTGTTCAGAAACCGAGAACGTCGAATATTGGAAAGCATTTCAGTTATCGCTTGGAATGCTAGGTATCATCGTAAAGATAAAATTAAAGATTATCCCATCATATTCGCTCGTTTATGAAAGCGAAAAACAGTCACTATCTACTGTAATGAACAAGCTAGAAGAATATAAGAAGAATCGTCATTTTGAGTTTTTTGTTTTTCCTTATTCAAATGAAGTACAGGTGAAGTTTACAAATGAAACAACGAGTAAAGGAACTGATTTAAAATGGCATAAACTAAAGGTGGAGTTACTTGAAAATAGGATGTTCTCTTTGTTATCTAAAGGGTGCAAATGGTTTCCTTCCATAAGTAAAGGAGTAAGTCGATTATCAGCTAAGGCTGCACCAAACACAAAAATAATTGGCCCAAGCTATGAAGTGTTCGCTACATCACGTACGGTTCCATTTTATGAAATGGAGTACAGTGTCCCTTCAAAGCATATGAGAGCTGTTGTAGAAGAAATTTCAAGTCTTATTGAAAAGAAAAAGTATAAGGTGCACTTCCCGATTGAATGTCGCTACGTGAAAGGTGATGATATATGGCTTAGTCCAGCGTATGGAAGGGACTCGGCATATATCGCCGTTCATATGTATAAAGGTATGAAGTATGCCGCTTATTTTGGTGAAGTGGAGAAAATTTTTCTGAAATATGAAGGTCGTCCACATTGGGGGAAAATGCATACGTTAACATACGAAAAGTTACAAAACATATATCCAGAATTGCATTCGTTTCTAAAAATGAGGAAGTCGCTAGATGAAACAGGAATGTTTTTAAACCCTTATACAGAAAAGTTATTTACGATTATGAAAAAAAGCTGACAAAATATTACTTGTCAGCTTTTTTTAGTATAATCGCATTTCTTGTTTGACTAATATGCTCGTAGAATAGTAACTTATCACGGCTAAATACATGTAAGAAAACATGAATAATAAATATGCCGTTAATTACGAATTGGAATAACAGTATAACTAGTAATACTAAAGGCTCTGTAAAATTTAAGATAGAGCTACTAGAAAGAATATAATTGATTCCACCTAAAACGAAATAGAATATACCGTAACGGATGAATAGTTCCTTCATCGTAATACGATCTGATTTTCCTTTAATGTAAATACGAAGCAACGCTTTTCCTATCGTTCTTCCATTTGTAAAGTATGGAATGATAATAAAGTAAATAAAGATTGAACATGTAATGAAAAGGAGTTCGTATACATTTGTGTAAGATTGGATATTAGAAATAAATAGAGAGTTTCCTTTATTTTTAATGACAGGAACGACGATAGATAAGAACAGCCAATCAATTTGCATAGCGATAAGACGACGAACGAATCCAACTGGTTTCGTTTCTAAATCAATATGACTATCTAATTCGCTTGTTTTCGGAAGGAAGTACGTAAATATTGGTGCAATGATAAAACCAATTACGCCGCCTAATGTGTTTAAAAATAGATCATCGATATCGAATAAGCGATATGCACAATTGTATATACCGTATAGTCCAGTTACCTGTGTCAGTTCGAAAAATAGTGAAAGACAAAAAGAAATACAAACTGTTTGTAAGAAACTACGTCGGAAATAATAACGTAAATAAACACCGAATGGAACGGTTAATAGAACGTTAAATGCTACTTGTAAGAACGCAGATTCTTTTAATAAATAGAAATAAGTAGCTGGTTTCGTTAAAATTGCCGAAGTATGATTACTAATTTCTTGTATGAAATAAAATGGTGATAGTTGCATGTGCTGCGTATTAGCCGGTTGTAGGCTACAAGTATCATATGTTTGTGGTAACGGCAAAATCACAAGAAAATAGGCATTTAATAAGTAAAGTAATAATGAGTACAAAATAAATGAACGCCATTTATTTAAATAACCATACTTTCGGTAGTTAAATATTAAAAAAGGTATTAAGAGAAACATTGCTAAAAAAGGAAATAAAATAAATGCTGTTTTTACTGGAAATAAATATGCAGTCAAAATGAGGCTCCTTTCAATGAAAATTCGTTTATCATTATAACGTTAAAAGAACCTTAAAACAAAATTAAAATATTTTGAAATAGAAAAAATTATAAATTTTAATGGAATTAAGTTATACTAAATTTAATATAAGGATATTGTGATTATTATAAGTTGAGAGAGGGTACAAGATATGCGATATGAGCTTTTTTCTGTAAGTGGGGATCATATTACAACTTTTGAAAGTGTGTGGCGTTTTCAAGAGGGAGAACAGGTTTTTGTTCATGATGATCAAACAAAACGAAATTTTATTATTATCCGCCTAACGCATGATGTATTTCAACAAAATAAACATGTTATTCGTTTGTATTGTCAAGAAAAGAAAGTTTATAAATAAGGGAAGCCCTCTTACTGGATGAGAAAAGGTAAGAGGGTTTTATCATTTTATATTAGGAAAAGCTCCTTAGGAATATCGAGTGAAGTTTAATGCATATAAGTAGCATTGGATGTGGAAGAAAGGATATAGTTTTGCATTTTGTGCTTCCAAGTTTCATTTTCGTTTCTTTGAGAAAGCCACGCATGGTAATCTTGTTGTGTTTTCCATAACATACGGACCATATATTTTGCTCCATCATCTGTACGATGCATATGTGAAAATTCTATGTTAATAAAACCATTTGTTCCAGTTGATGGATAATATTGTTTAAGTGAATATAGTAAATCATTCTCATAGCCATATTTAATATGAATTAGTTTAGTAACAATAAACATAGGAACACCTCTTTTATAATAGTAGTAAAGAAGACGGATTTTTATTAGTAGGAACATAATTAATATTATACTATTCTGAAAATTTAAAGTAAATAAGGCACTTCAACTTAATAGAAGTATAAAAAAGCGAGCCATCTTAGTGTAGTAGAATGACTCGCTTTAAATTTGTAAGTTTACTTTATAAGAAAATGATAGTAAGTACCCCTACGATAATACAATAGAAAGAGAAATATTTTAAATTTCCTTTTGCCATAATGTTCATAAACCATTTTAATGAAATATATGTCATGATAAATGTTGCTATAAACGCAACGATATATGGTACGAATAATGTGTCTAAATTAGGATCTTTAGCAATATCTGTAATACTTAGCAATAACCCACCTAAGCTAACAGGAATATATAGTAAGAATGAGAAGCGAAGAGCGGTCTCTTGCTTCATACCGAGTAACATCGCTGCTACAATTGTAGCGCCAGATCGGCTAATTCCAGGGATAAGTGCACAAGCTTGAGCTAATCCGATAATGATTGCATCTTTCATAGAAAGGTCACCATCATTTTTACGCCCGCGTAAGTTTCTAATAATCCAAAGACCGACAGCGGTAATAAGAAGGGAAATCCCAACCATTTTCACGCCTTTTAAGTACTGGTCGATATAATCTTTAAATAAAACGCCAATTACACCTGCTGGAATAGTTGCAATTACAAGGTAAATAATGAAGAAGAAATCTGATTTTGCATCTTCTGCTCTTGTAAATATATAAGATAGACCATTCTTTGTTAGACGAATTAAATCATTTCTATAAATAAGTAATACAGCTAGTAATGAAGCTGAATTAACAAGTAGTTCAAAGCTAAATCCTTCTATTTTTAGTCCTAGCAAATGTTGTGCTAAAACGAGGTGACCACTTGAAGAAATCGGAATTGGTTCTGTTAGTCCTTGGAACAGACCAAGAATTAAGTATTTTAAAATGTAGTAAAATTGTTCCATAACATCCTCCTTGTTAATTAGTCTAAAGAAACAACTTTCCCATTATAACAAAGATATAGATGAATATTGGGAAGAAATAAATATTCGAAATATAATAAAAACCCCTTATAGCGATATAAGGGGTTTTTATTGTTAATGAGAAGATACTGTTTCTTGAAGACCATTAGTCAATTGAACATCGACTTTTTCTGCATCATGAATATGGTTCATAATAGTAGTATTTAATTTTTGGAACATTTGTTGAGTGTTTGCAAATTCTCTTAATATATCATCATTACAAGATTTTTGGTTTTCAATTGCTTGAATAACATTTGTAGCACCATTTTGTAACGTTTGAATCATAATTAAAATGTTTTCGATTCTAGCGTTTGTATCGGCACTCATTTCTACACCTTCATCGACTAAATGTAAATTATCTTTTGTGTTTTCGTATGCTTTTTCAATTTCTTCTTGAATTTTTTTCGTTAAGTTGCCAATATTCTTTGTACTCTCTGCCGTACTTTCTGCTAGTTTTCTTACTTCATTGGCAACAACCGCAAACCCTTTACCGTGCTCTCCAGCACGCGCTGCTTCAATACTTGCATTTAGCGCAAGTAAATTTGTTTGTGCTGCAATGTTTTGAATGACTTCTACAATTTGTTCGATTTCTTTTGAGCGTTCACTTAAATGATTCATACTGTTAGACGTGCGCTGAGATTGTTCACCTAATTTATTAATTACAATAAGTAAACGGTGAACAGATTCTTTTCCTTCATTAGAGCAGTCAATAATCTCTTCAATAGACTGAATTAAGCTTTGTTCTTTTTGTAACATTTCACTATTTAATTCATTAGAATTTGTTGTACGTGTTGAAACATTTTCAAAACACGAGTTTAATTGCTGAATTAAATTTTGGAGTGTATGGTGCTGGTTATTTACAAGTTGATGCTCTTGAACGACGTTTTGCACACGGTCATGGATAGAAGAAATCATATTTTGTTTTTCAATATCTTTTTGTTTTAATTCTGCCTCTAATTCTTTTATACGATCTTCTAATTGATCAATTTTATGTTGGAGTGATTTCTTTTGAGTAAACATGTATTTATTTCAACCGCCTTTGGAAGTTATATTTTCTCTATATTTGGATTTTAGCATCTTTTATAATTTTTAAATATAGGAATTGTTAAATATTTAAGAATCTATTACATTTTATTTATAATTCCCTATTTTTTGTCATGAAAAATAAACTGTATTTAATAGTATTGTAAACAAACTGTAAAATAAATCATGTATAACTGTATAAGAAGGGAGTCGGATTATGAACTATTTTAAGCGAATCAGTAGTCTAGTATTAGCAGGAATTATCGGTCTTTCTAGTACAGTCGCTGTAAAAGCAGAGTCAAACGACGAGAAACTTAACAACATGCAACAGCAATTGCAGCAAAACGATGCAGATATGCAGAAGAAAGAGCAAGAGAAGCAAGCTGTTAGTAAAGAGATTCAAGGTATTGAAAACGAACTACATAACTTAAATAATACAATTGCAAAAAATAAAGAGGATCAAGCTGCTATTCAACGTAAAATCGATGAAACACATAAGCAGATTGAGCAAAAAAAGAATGAAATTGTCGTTTTAGAGGATAAAGTCCTTGCTCGTAAAGATATTATGAGAAAACGTATGGTTTCTGTTCAAAACAGTTCAAATACAAGTTTAGTAGTAGAAGTTGTTGTAGAGTCAAAAAACTTTGCAGATTTCTTACAACGTATGAATGCAGTTTCTACTATTTTAGAAGCTGATAAAGAAATTTTACGTCTACAAGAACAAGATCTTCGTCAAATTGAAGAAGATAAGAAAACAATTGACGAAAAAGAAGCATCTTTAGTAGTAGACAAACAAAAATTAGCAAAAGCGCAAGCTGATTTGCAAGATAACTTGAAAAAACGTCAAGATAACTTACAGACAGTTCAAGCTAAATACAATCAGATTGCAAGCCAACTTAATTTAGCAGCAGAAGAAAAAGCTAAAATTGAGTCAAATATGAAGGCAGTACAAGAGACGATTGCTCGTGAGCAAGAAGCAGCAAGAATTGCAGCAGAAGAGCGTGCAAAAGCAGAAGCGGCTGCAAAGGCTGAGCAAGAAGCTTTAGTGAAAGCACAAGCAGAAATTGCTGAAAAACAAAAGCAAGAGAAAGCTAATAAACCAGCTGAACCTGTTGCGAATAATAATTCGAAGGTAGAACCTGCACAACCTTCGAAGCCAACTGCTGGTGGAAGAGAAATATATGTACATGCAACAGCTTATACAGCAGATCCAGCTGAAAATGGTTATGCACCAGGCCAACAAGTGTATTCTGCATGGGGAGGCTATAATCTAACTGCAAACCCAGGAATGAAATTAATTGCTGTAGATCCAAGTGTTATTCCATTAGGTTCTACTGTATATGTTGAAGGTTATGGACAAGCAATTGCAGCAGACACTGGTGGCGCAATTAAAGGTCACAAAATCGATGTTTTAATGCCTGATAAAGCTTCATCTAGTAATTGGGGCAGAAAAAATGTTAAAGTTACAATTTTAAACTAACACGTAATCCAACTTTACAATACGTAAAGTTGGATTTTTTTGTAAAAATTATGTTAAGTTGAGTTTACATTTTGTTAAGGATAGCATACAATGATGGTGAGAGGTGGTAAAATTGACCATTTTAAATAGAGTGAAAGAATTAAGGGCTCGCTTCAATTTTTCGCAAAGTGTATTAGCAGAGAAGGTTGGAGTGACGAGACAAACAATTGCTGCAATTGAAAAAGGGGATTACGTTCCTTCGTTGTTATTGGCACTTACGATTTGTGATGTGTTCCAGTTAAAGATGGAAGATGTGTTTGTTTTAAATAAGGAGGGGAAAGAGGATGAATAGACTTGTATTTTCTTATATGCTAAATGTACTTTTAATGGTATTAGCAGGTTGGGCTTTTATTGAGTTGTATTATTTTACTATTGAAGTCGCTAATTTTATTCAAACGAAGAGAGTACCATTTGAAGTTTCAATAAGTTTAATACCGCTCGGATTACTTTTAACATTTGGTATTGTATCGACGGTTCTTTATAAAATTCAAAAGAAAAAATATAAAGAGCTCTCGTATTGGATGTTTCCACTATTATTTCCTCAAGAAGATGAGCGTGAAAAGGCAATTACAGAAAAGGCTTGTCGTACTACATTTATGTCATTATGGTATGTGTTGCCTTGTGCGGTTGGGTTTTTAACTCTTTCTCCAATTGTTATTCTATATGTTCCTGCATATCCGATATATATTGCATTTAGTATCTTCTTTATTCAGATGACGATTTTTCACGTGTCTTTATATCGAAATAAAATTGCTTAAAAAGAAACCTTCTTGCATCGGCAAGAAGGTTTCTTTTCAGCTTATACTTGTACATATAGCAATATTATTTTATCATTTTATATAGAGTAAGATTTTGTAAGGGAAAGGAATTGTATATGAATAAGCAAAGAATTTATAGTATAGTAGCAATCCTTCTATTTGTTGTAGGTGGGGTTTTAATTGGAAAGCCATTTTATGATGGATATAAGGCTGAAAAGAAACAGACTGAAAATGTGCAAGCTGTTCAAAAGATGGATTATGAAAAGCATGAGACAGAATTTGTAGATGCGTCAAAAATTAATCAACCAGACTTGGCAGAAGTAGCGAATGCATCGTTAGATAAAAAACAAGTAATCGGTCGTATTTCGATTCCAAGTGTTTCATTAGAAATTCCTGTTTTAAAATCTTCTACTGAGAAAAACCTGTTATCAGGTGCAGCGACAGTAAAAGAAAATCAAGTAATGGGAAAAGGGAATTACGCACTAGCAGGGCATAATATGTCTAAAAAAGGTGTTTTATTTAGTGATATAGCATCTTTGAAAAAAGGCGATAAAATTTATTTATATGATAATGAAAATGAATATGAGTACGCTGTTACTGGTGTATCTGAAGTAACTCCGGATAAATGGGAAGTTGTAGAAGATCATGGGAAAGATGAGATAACGCTTATTACATGTGTATCTGTAAAAGATAATTCTAAGCGTTATGTTGTAGCTGGTGATTTAGTAGGAACGAAGGCGAAGAAATAAAAAAGAAGGCCAACTCTTTAAAGAGTTGACCTTCTTTTTTACTACTTTTGAGAAATAATAGAATATTTTAGTTTGTATTTAAAAATCCTTCTATTTATGTATAATAAAGTTAAAATTCTAAATTTTGGGAGGAACAAGAGTGAGACAACAGGTGAAGAAACTTTTTTTAACAACAAGTGTAGCGTTATTGATAGCTCCAATTTCAGCTTATGCGCATCCAGGACGTACAGATGCGAATGGTGGACATACGTGTCGTACAAACTGTGAAAAATGGGGATTACAGTACGGGGAATATCATTATCACAATAAACCAGCTTCTAGTAGTGGTGCAACGAGTCCAGCTCCTAGCCAAAATAATAATGGTGCTGTAGAAGCTGAAAAACAACGTGCTGCAGAAGCACAGCGTAAAGCTGAAGAAGAGAGACAACGTGTAGCTGAGGAACAAAGAAAAGCAGAAGAGGCACGTAAGCAAGAGGAAGCTAAGCGCCAAGTTGATATGGAGAAAGGTCAACTTGAAGGCGAAAAAAATGGAGAGACTGATTTTAAAGCAGGGAAAAATGACGTACAAGTACATTTAGCTGGAAAATCAGATACATATAAACAAGCATTTACAACTGCTTATACTACTACTTGGTCTTTAGAAGAGCAGAAGAAAACGCATTTTGAAAAAGGAAAAGAACAGGGCTTAGCACAAGAGACGATGGACGATAGTCAAATTACTCCAGATTTTAAGCAGATCTTTGCAGAAGGTTTCCAAGTGGGAAATAAAGAGAGAACAGAAAAAATTGAAAAAGAGCAAGCTGAACTAGGGGAAAAGGCTGGTAAGGAACTAGCTGAAAAGAATCCTGGAAATAATGAGAAAGATGTATACGTGAAGTCATATGAAACAGCGTATGAAAAAGGCTATAAGTCTACAAAAAAGGCAGTAGAAAAGGCTGGATATAAGTATGCGTTTGAAAACTATGATTTGAAGATTCCTGCCAAGTATGAAAAGAATGGCTCATTAAAAAAATGGTTTACTGAAGGATTTAAATCGAATAAAAAAGCAACGGAAATTCGAGAAGAAGGATTTAAAAAGGGAGACAGCTGGTTTTCATTTTTCTATAAGAGTTTCGTGCCAAGTGAATATAAAGAACATAAAGAGTTGTATGAGCAAGCAATAGAAAAAGGTAAGAAGGCATAAAAAAGATGAGGAGAAATTCCTCATCTTTTTTTTAATCCATCCATTTTACTAGTTTTTTAGAGATTAATAATAAAACACAACCTAAAACAATCGCTACAGCGCCGATAACAGTAAACACTTCAGCATATCCAAGTGAAGTTGTGAAGCTTGCAAGTTGTCCACCTAAAATATTGGCGATACCTGAACTTGCTAGCCATACACCCATTAGTAAAGAAGCAAGTTTTACTGGAGCGAGAGAACTAACCATTGATAGTCCGACAGGTGATAAGAATAGCTCACCTAACGTATGGAAAAGATACGTAAAGACGATAAATAGTAAGTTTGCTTTTTCCGTAATGTTATGTTCGTCACTACCTGTTTTTAATGTAGCGATAACAAGTATGATATAACCGATACCGAGTAAGATCATACCAAGTCCCATTTTGGTTGGGATTTTTAAATCCCCGCGCTTGCGAGTTGCAAGTTTTGCCCATAATGCTGAAATGACTGGGGCAAGTAAAATAATAAATAATGGATTGACCGATTGGAACCAAGATGTTGGAACTTCCCATCCGAACACAGAGCGGTCTACAAATTTGTTTGTATATAGTGTTAATGAACTACCAGCTTGTTCAAAACCAGCCCAGAAGAAGACAACGAAGCACGTTAAAATGACGATAACTGCGGTACGTTGTTTTTCTTTTTTTGTTAACGGTGTATCTCCTACTGATGGTTGTCCAGCAGCTGTTTGCAAATCGCGAGTTGTTTTTTTACCGATATCACCAAGGAAGCGATTTGATAGTGTTGTAAATAAAATTTGTCCAATGATCATTCCGATTGAAGCTGCTAAGAAACCGTAACGGAATCCGTAATGTACAACGCCATCAACTGTTGTTTTGAATAAATTTTCTGATAAAAATCCGCAAACGAGTGGAGCTAAAAATGACCCAACGTTAATACCCATGTAGAAAATGGTAAATGCACTATCACGTTTTGGATCATTCTCTTCGTATAATTCTCCAACCAGTGTAGAGATATTCGGTTTGAAGAATCCATTACCGATAATAATAAGCGCTAATCCGAGGTATAGGCCTAATTGGTTTTGCAAGGCAAATAGTGTAAGGTTACCGATTGCCATCGTTATACCACCAATTGTGATGGCTTTTCTTCTACCTAGAAAACGGTCTGTTAAGTATCCACCAATCATTGGTGTGAAATAACAGGCTCCAGTATAAAATCCGTAAATGGAGAGTGCCCATGCGGGACTAAACCCAAGACCACCGCTTACTAAAGCTGTCGTTAAATATAATGTTAATAATCCTCGTAATCCATAGTAACTAAATCTTTCCCACATTTCTGTAAAGAAGAGTAAGTATAAACCTGGAGGATGTTTCTTTTTTCTTTGCTGTTCTTTTTCTAGTTGTATCGCTGATTCCATGTTATTTTCCTCCTGACACAAACAAAAACAAGGTTAATAATTTTGTATATTTAATATTTTACTTTATTAACTATTATAAGTCAATGAAGTGAAACTTTAATCATATTGGAAGATTTTATTCCAATATGATTATTAGTTGAACGAATCGGGCTTTTATGGGCAGTTTGATTCCCACTGGATATCCGGTTATTAGCTTAATTATTAGGGGGGAGTCTTACTGTCCGTTAATGCGGGGAAAGGTTGATTTTTCAGAAGAAATTGGAAAAGGGAAATAGCTATAGAATGGGCATTTCTTTTGTGATAGACTATGGACTATGTTTTCTTTGTAAGGAAGCGGATTATCGCGTTTTTCTATATGTGGAATTGATTTCACAAGAGATGAAATTGAAGAAGGAGAAAGAAATGAAATTGTTACAGAAAAAAGAAATTTTACTTATTAGTCTTATGCTATTCTCTATGTTTTTTGGAGCGGGGAATCTTATCTTTCCGCCTTTCCTTGGATATGAAGCAGGAGAACACGTGTGGATTGCGCTGTTAGGTTTTATTATATCAGCAACAGGTCTTCCGATATTAGGTGTTATTGCTGTTGCAAAAGCAGGAAGCTTTCAAACGTTAGCGGGTAGAGTACATTCTTCATTTGCAATTATTTTTCCGTGTATTGTGTACTTATTTATTGGACCTGGTCTTGGTATACCACGTGCAGGAAGTCTAGCATTTGAAATGGGACCAGGTCAGTTATTCCCAGAATCGGGTAGTGTAGTTTTACTAGTTTATACGATCGTTTTCTTTAGCTTTGTTTACTGGTTAAGTTTATCGCCATCTAAATTAATGGGCTTATTTGGGAAGGTTTTAACGCCTTTATTATTATGTATGATTGCACTTATTTTTATAAAAACTATGTTTACACCAGTTGGTAGTGTGAAAGAGGCTACTGGAAATTACGGACAAGTTCCTATGTTCCAAGGATTTTTAGATGGATATTTAACGATGGATGCGCTAGCGGCTTTAATCTTTGGTATTGTTATTGCAAATGCTTTACGTGCAAAAGGTATTGAAGATGATCAAGGCTTAGCGAAATATATGAGTATTGCTGGTATTGGAGCAGGTCTTTTATTATCTATTATTTATGTCATCCTCGGATATGTGGGTTCAATTAGCGGTTCGTTAGGTACGTTTAATAATGGGGCGAATGTGTTAGCACAAGTGATGACGACGTTATTTGGACAAGGCGGAGTAGTTTTGTTAGGCCTTATTTTTACTATTGCGTGTTTATGTGTTTCAATTGGACTTGTTACATCTTGTAGTCAGTTTTTTACAAGTGTATTTCCGAAAGTATCGTATACAGTTTGGGCGTTTATATTGAGCTTTATTAGTATGATTTTAGCTAATTTAGGGTTAACACAAATTTTAAAAGTTTCAGTACCGATTCTTGGATTTATTTATCCAATTGCATTAACGCTTATTATTTTAGGGTTATTCCATAAATATATTGGGAAGTATGTGTGCATATATCCTGTTACAATTTTGATTGTAGCGGTATTTAGTGCAATCGATATTTTAAATAAAAATGTGATGACGAATCAGTGGACGCCAATATTGAAGTATATTCCGTTTTATACAGAAGGTGTAGGATGGATCATTCCAGCTCTTGTAGGTGTGTGTATTGGTGTAATCGTTAGTATCATGATAAATAAGGACAAATAAGTGAAAGGGTGTTTTCTATAATGGGAAAACACCTTTCTTTTTTTGGAAAAATAGTTTTAAAAATGAATAGACTAAGAGTATGATAAAGATAATTGGTAATATATAGGTTTCGAATGAATGGTGAGGGGGGAGCATATGAAGGAAGATTTGAATAAGAAAATAGAAGCACTCGAAACTACAATTGAAACGATGCAAGAAGCACTTTTTGAGTTGAAAGCAAAACAAAGGGAAATAGAAGTAGAAAACGCTCAGCAACATGTTAGTAAGGAAAAGAAAGTATATATCGAAACGATAATAGATGAAAAATTACAAGAAGATGTAGTAAAGATCAAAGAGCCCGTGCAAAAAGTTGAGGAAAAACAAGTAAATATATCTGCTTTTAAACCGGAACCATTCAATATTATTAAGTTTTGCCAAACATGGTTGCCGCGTATATTTGTCGGTATTATGCTACTTGGGGTTATTTGGTTATTTAAAGCAGGGGTAGATGCTGGTTTATTAACACCAGCGATACGAATTGTGTTTGGTATCGCCTTATCTATCGGTTTGTATTATATAGGGGATATTCAAATTAAACGAGAGCGGCAAGCGTTAGGGTTAGTATTAGCTGGAGGAAGTATTACAGGCATTGTTTTAACGACGTTTGCGGCACATTATTTATATGGATTTATTCCAGCAAGTATTGCGTTTATCTGTAATATTGTATGGGTTATTTTAGGGATTTATTTAGCGAAAAAGTATCAATCGGAATACCTTACTATCTTCGTAGCGGTCGGAGCTTTCTTCGTTCCGTTCTTGTTAAATAGTACGACTCCGAATCCTTATATTTTCTTTGGATATGAGACGATATTAACACTTAGTTTATTATGGTATGCGTTGAAAAATCGTTATAAGTACTTATATATGATTTCTTATGTTGTTGCTGCCATTGTCCTGTTTGTCTTCTTTGCTGTTATGTCGATATTAGTAGAGAATTTGCAAATACAGTTAACGATTGTATATGGTGTAATTCATTTGCTGTTATTTTGGCATATGTTTTCAGAGAGAGAGTTTATACAAGAAGCAAGAGTAGCGATATTTAGTACAAATGCCGTTTTCTTTATTTTATCTATTGTAAAAATACCTGATTTTACTACGTGGGGATTGGTCATAAGTGCACTCGTGCATACTGTTATGTTTGTACTTGAATATAGGAAGAATAAACAGTCTATATTTGCAAATCTCTTATTTGGTTTTGCAATGGGGTCATTTAGTTTAGCGATTTTATACGAGTACAGTTTAGTGAATGCAGCAATTGTATTATTGTTACAAGGTTTTCTCGGTATGGTTACTTCTATTAAAGCAAAACAACAAATTAAACTGTATGTAAGTGCCACTATTTATGCGATTGGAATGGTACAGACGATTTTTAGCCCGTTTGATCATTTTGTTTCAGCTGGGTTTGTTGCTCATATTATTTTAATAGGTACATTTTATTATTGCATGAAACGAGCGAAAGATGTATTAACGAGTTTTGGAAAATATGTTTATTCTATAGCTCTCTATTGGTTCATGGTCATTGTATTTATTACAATTACTAGAGTTGGCGAAGTTCTTTCTACAGATGGAAGTATAATAAGCGTATCAGTATCGTTATTATGGATGGTATATGCATTATTTGCAGTTTGGCTTGGACGGAATAAAAATATGAATGAAATATTGTATGCTGGCTTAGTTGTTTTAGTAGTAACGATAGGAAAGTTATTCCTTCTAGACTTACCAGAAGTTTCAATGATGATCAGGGCAGTGTTATTCTTAATTGTAGGTAGTATAGGTATCGTCATTTCCAGAATGTTTTTCTCAAAAGAAGAGAAATGAGAAGAAGGCAATCCGCATGTGGATTGCCTTTTCTTTTACTTCTTATTAATCGTTACAGCTTCATTATATTTAGCAGTTGTATTTTGGCGTAGACGAAGTGTTGCTTGTCCAGTTGTATTTGAATCAAGTTGTACGTTCACAATTTTTTCAGCGGAACCAAAGCTGTTTGTTGTGAATGAGAAGGCGCTACTATATCCGAAAGTAGATGGCCAAGTGCCGTTTGTATTTTGGACTTTTGCTACCTGTGTTCCGCCAGTCGTGAAGATACCTAAAG
Source organism: Bacillus sp. FSL M7-1020 (assembly GCF_038050415.1). Classification (NCBI taxonomy): domain Bacteria; kingdom Bacillati; phylum Bacillota; class Bacilli; order Caryophanales; family Bacillaceae; genus Bacillus; species Bacillus sp. FSL M7-1020. The sequence continues at coordinate 554,245 of NZ_JBBOTW010000001.1, forward strand.
AATAGTTATTATAAGTTGTATTAGGTAATAAGTTGTTTACTTGAATCTTTATTTGGAACACTTCATTGTTTGGTAGAATGCTAGGGCGTGTAATCACATAATCGTTTGCTGTTACGGCGCCGTTATATCCGTATGAACCAGGTTTAAATGTATTTGTATTAAACCATTGATAACCAGCGTTTGGTGCACTCCAAGGTTCTGGTTGTGGCTCTGTTGATAAGCTTGGTTGTTCAAATGTTTGTAAAGCAGTAGGTGAATCAAGTTGTAAACCGTTTACTTGATCTAAGCTTGTAAATGTCTCTTGTTTCGATAGCCAATTTACGATATTTTCTAGTAAAACAGCATCGTTTACTTCTTTATAACCATCGTAAGTTTTCTTTGTTTGGCCAGAATCTTCACGAACGTATTTTGGCGTAGCATCTTCAACAGGAGAAGAGTCACCGATAAAGGCAGCTTTTCCAAGTCCTACTTTTGCAATTGCAGCATATGGACCCTCTGCAACGCCACCGCCGTTATAAACACCACTATCAACAGCGTTATTCCATTTTGATGGGTTTTCTGGAAGATAAACAAGTCCTTTTGCTAGTTTTGGATTTGTAATTGCTAGAGTAGAACCAGCATGCATTGCTACCGATGAAACACCTTGTGTAATTCCGAATGATTGTTCAGGCGAAACAATGTTTTTAGCTGAAACATCACCAAGTGCATTGTAACGGAAGCGAATACCAAAATTATTAGATAGCCAATCGGAACTTTCTACTCCTTGCATAGCTTGTGAGTTTGCTTCTTCGTTAGACATTCCTTTTGCGGGATTTTCCCAAGCACCGCGTCTATATCCATTAAATACTTCAGAAGAGTCCCAGCGATTTTTATTACGATCTGCATTATAATGATCGGCAATGAAGAAGATACTGCCGCCATTTTTTACATATTGTAACATTGCATCTTGTTCAGATTTTTTGTAAGGAATATTTGCCTCTGGAACGATAAACACGTTGTAATTTTTTAAGTCTTCGTATGTAATAGGTGTTGATTTACGAAGTTCTTTTACATGATATCCATTTTGGGCAATGCCGTTTCCGAAATCAGAAAAGCCGCCATCAATAACCCAGTCAGCTGTCCCTGCAGTTTGACCGTGCGTATTATCAAATAATACTTTCTTCCCATTGTTTTGATTTACAACCTTTGCAGCAATTTCAGGAGCTGGGTCTACAGAGCTTTCGGCATAAGTAGACGGTATGAACGAACTCCCCATACTAAGTGTAATTGCTGTTGCTAAAGAAAATGTAATCCATTTTTTATTCTTCATAGAAGAATCCCCCTAATAATAAATATATGTGCTTTAATAATGTAATTTATTTTTCTGAAAAAATAAAGACAGAAAACGTAAAAAATATTAAAAAATTGTAAAAATACCGTGAATTTTGTTGAGAAATATTTATATAGACAATAAAAAACCCCTTCCAATTAATAAGGAAGGGATAAATTGTTTAACTAATCTTTGAAGTAGGTGTTTCATCAATCTTATGAAACCCTTTCATGTAATACACGATAGCTAAGCCAATAAGCCAAATTGGGCCAACGATTAATGCAATTCGTGTATCTTCTGAATACGCCATTATACATAGTACAAGTGCAAGGAAGCCAAGTGAGAAGTAAGAGCTTAATGGATGTAAAGGCATTTTATACGTTAGCTTGTCTTTTTTCTCAGTTGATAATCCTTTACGGAATTTAATTTGAGCGACTAATATAATTCCCCAGGTCCAAATTGCCCCGAAAGTTGAAATACTAGTTAACCATGTAAACACCTTTGCAGGCACAAGGTAGTTTAATATAACACCAACAAGTAAAACGATAGCCGTTGCTACAATTCCTTGACTTGGAATCCCATTTTTATTTAAACGACCGAATCTTTCAGGAGCTTTCTTTTGTTGTGCCAATGTAAATAGCATACGCCCTGTACTAAATAAACCACCGTTACAAGAAGAAAGTGCAGCTGTTAATACGACAAAGTTAATAATACCTGCTGCTTTTGCAATGCCGATTTGTTGGAATGTTAATACGAATGGACTTCCTTTCTCACCAAGTTCGTTCCATGGATAAATTGCCATCATAACGAATAATGCCCCGACGTAAAAGATTAGGATTCTCCAAAATACGTTATCGATAGCTTTTGCGAGTGTTTTCTTCGGGTTTTGAGCTTCACCAGCTGTAACACCAATTAGTTCAACGCCTAAATAAGCGAATAATACCATTTGTAAGGAGAGTAGTAATCCGGAAAATCCATTTGGGAACCAGCCACCATGTGACCAAAGATTTGAAATACCAGTAGCGATACCACCATTTCCGAATCCGAATAAAATAATGCCAGCTCCAACTACTATCATACAGATAATTGTGACAATTTTAATGAGAGCAAACCAAAACTCAAGTTCTCCAAATACTTTTACTGATAAGAAGTTGAAAGCGCTCATTAATAATAGAGCGAGTAGTGCCCAAGTCCAGCGCGGGATATCTGGGAACCAGTACTGCATGTAAATTCCAGCCGCCGTAATTTCAGCCATACAAGTAACAACCCATAAGAACCAGTAGTTCCAACCAGTAATATAGCCAGCAAGTGGGCCGATATAATCATTAGCGTATTTACTAAAAGAACCGGCAACCGGTTGTTCAATTGCCATTTCTCCGAGCGCTCGCATAATGAAAAAAATAACGAGTCCAGCGATCATATAACCTAGTAAGATGGAAGGACCAGCTAGTTTAATAGCAGAAGCAGATCCTAAAAATAGTCCAACGCCAATAGCTGAACCGAGTGACATTAAAGTAATATGTCGTTCTTTTAAACCTCGATTTAAAGTTCCAGATTTGTTTGTGTGCTGCATAAGAAGAATCCCCCTTGTAGAATGAGCTACCTAAATATTTAACTATTTCAAATTATAAAACATTTCTATCTGTTATGCTACAAAAATAATCATAAAAGAACTGTACTACATCTGAAGTTGTCAGACTTAAACTTAAAATTCTCACTATTAGAGAATATATTGACTCTTCTTTTTATTGATTGTTAAGATTAAGTATTATATTTTCTCACATACTAGTAAGAAAAGAATGTGTGATAATAATTCAGATGTAGGAAGGGTACATAAGCATGTTTCAATTACAACAATATAACACTTCTGTGAAGCAAGAGCTTTTAGCTGGCATCACAACTTTTTTTACATTTGCGTATATTCTTGTCATCAATCCGAAAATATTATCTGATGCAGGTGTACCATTTGATCAAGCTTTTACGGCAACTATTATTGCGACAGTTATTGGGACGCTATGTATGTCGTTTTTAGCTAACTATCCAATTGTTATTGCTCCAGCTATGGGGATGAATGCATATTTTGCTTATTCTGTTGTTCAACAGGCAGAGGGGATTACATATGTCATTGCGTTTTCGGCAGTATTTGTAACAGGTATTATTTTTCTTTTATTATCTTTCACTTCATTTAGGCAAAAGTTAATTGTCGCAATTCCTGATAGTTTAAAGCATGCAATTGCAGGTGGAATTGGACTATTTATTGCTTTTATTGGATTACGTCTATCTGGAATTATCGTTGATCATCCATCTAATTTAGTTACGATTGGTGATTTTCATTCACCAGCCGTTATTTTAACTTTAATTGGTTTAATTTTAGCTGCGGTATTAATGGTATTACGTGTGAGTGGTGCATTATTTATTAGTATGATTGTGACAGGAATTATCGCCTTCTTTACGGGGCAACTGAAGTTTGAGGATAAAATTGTAGCGATGCCTCATTTACCAGAGGGTATTATCGTTTCAAATCCAATCAATGCCTTTTCAGATGTAATTCAGTATGGATTATATGGTGTTGTATTTTCATTTTTACTTGTACTTTTATTTGATACGACAGGTGCATTACTCGGTTTAATTAAACAAGCAGGTTTAATTACAGATAATACAGAGAAACGTTTTGGTAAAGCGTTTATTGCAGATGCGATTGGCGGAACGACAGGTTCTATCTTTGGTACAAGCCCAACAGCAGCGACAATTGAATCGTCAGCTGGTATTGCTGCGGGTGGTAAAACGGGATTAACAGGTATTGTAGTTGTTGGACTAACAATTATAACGGCATTTTTCAGTCCTGTAATTGCATCTTTATCAAGTGTAGCTGCTATTACAGCTCCTTCATTAATTATTGTCGGTAGTTTAATGGCACAAAGTATTCGTGATATTAATTGGGATGAGTTTGAAGATGCATTACCAGCATTTTTAATTTTTGTAGGTATTCCGTTAACGTCTAGTATTGCGAATGGAATTGCAATCGGATTTTTAGTGTATCCGGTCTTAAAGATTGTGAAAGGGAAAGGGATGGAAGTACATCCGTTACTATACTTATTTACAATTTTATTTGGATGTCATTTATTCTTATAATATAGATATAGAAGAGGGGCTTCTTATGAGAGGCTCCTTTTTTGTGTATAATAAAGTGAAACTATAATTAGTGAGGGGTTTATTACCCGCAAATAGCGGGGGAAAGTGAAAATTAAATTAATTACGCAAAATATAAATTACTTAATGGAATATATATGTTACAATTAAGGTAGAGGAGGAACATGAATGGCTGTAAGTAAAATAAAAGTCGCGCGTGTTCAGTTAGATTTAACACAGCAAAAATTAGCAGAAAAAGTAGGCGTTACAAGGCAAACGATTAGTTTAATTGAGAAGGGGAAATACAACCCGTCTTTAGATTTATGTTTGAAAATTTGTTATGCGGTAGATAAAACATTAAATGATTTATTTTGGGAGGAAGAGGAGTGAGGGGATGAGAATCGTGAAAGATGAACGTTTAATGATTGAGGGGCTAAAACATATTAGACTCGTTTTCATCTTACAAAATATCGTCATACTAGGTATTGTTTTTTATCGCTATGTTTTGCAAGGTGCAGGATATGAAAGTATTTCGGATTTATTAATGGTATTTATGTGCGGGATAATAGGTATTAACTTTTTAAACTTAAAAAATTCGGTGCAAGTGTATGAGCATACGGGCGGAGTATCACGCAGCTATTTTATGAAACTATTATTCATTCCGGTAGGTATTATTATTGGGATTTTAGCTATTTGTATCATTGTAACACCAGATATTTCGATAAAGGAAATTAGTATGACAGGACTTATTATGGTTGCTTGTTTTTTAGTTCCTAGTTTGTTTATATACATATATATGAAAAAAACAAAAAGTGAAGATTGAAATATAAGAAAAGCTTTCCCGTATTGCGGAAAGCTTTTCTTATATCTTTTTATATACAATACTTTATGAAGGCCAATCGGTTCAATTTCAAAGATTACACCATGTTCCTAGAAGCCTAAGCGCTTGTAATAGTCAGTTACAGTAATTCGGCCATTACACCATAAAATATTTGCTTTACGCTCTTGCAAGACTTGTTACGCTTTTTGAATTAAGGAGCTTCCAGCGTGTTTGTTTCGAAAGTTAGGTAATGTTGCCATTCCACGTAGTCGATAATGAACACCTGTTGGTAAGTCAGGGTATATTTTTTTGAGAAGGAAGCGATACTAATCGGTTCATCGCTTAGAAAAGCACCTAAGTGAAAGGTATCTGCTTCGTAGTCGGAAGAGTATTTACAATCTGTTACTGTTTGATTCGGGTGTAAAAATTTTTGACGTAATACGCAAGTTTCAGATGCATCAATACATTTCACGGTAATTATATTAACATCCTTCCTTATAAGCCTTTTTCTGTTAGTTGTATAAAGAAATAGGCAGGTGCAGCGAAAAGTCCGAGTATGCTAGCGGTTCCAAGAAGGAGCGAAAGCAAGAGACAAGTATATTTGACGCCAGTTGATTTTTTCCAGCCGTAACTACAAATTTCAATGCTAACACCGATGAGAATAATAGCAACGAGTACTTCCGCTAATAATAATAGAGCTAAAGTTACAATAGACATAATGTGATCCATCCCCATAATATGTGATAGTAACATTTTACCATATAGAATGAAAAAAAATGCCCCTCAATTATGTGAGGGCATTTTCTATTCTAATATGTTTTTTAGTGTATTAATATGTTCTTTTGAACCTGTTACAAGCAGTGTGTCACCATGTTGTAACCTCGTATCACCATGCGGTATTAATGCTTTATTACCTCGGTAAATTTGGATGACAAGTACATCACCTAAAAATGGAAGGCGACGAAGCTCGATGCCGTTATATTTATTGCTACGTAGTTCAACTTCACGTACTGTTTCGTTCGCTGTTGTAATTAAACGAACGAGACTCGGTTTATCGATAAGAGCACGTAATAAAATCCGTGTAGAGTTAATAGTCGAGAATACAGCGATATGTTCTTGTGTTGCTTTTTCTTGTAGAAGTGGATCTTCTACACTTGCAATGACATGTTCAACACCTAGTTCTTTCGCATGTTCTGCTAATAATAAGTTTTGTTCATCATCGCTTGTTGCAACGACAACGCGATCTGCATCAAATGCTGTTCGTTCAGTTAATGATTCAATTGTAATATCATCTAATTTCACGATAGGGAAGTCATGTGATTTCGCTTCCTCATCATTTATTTTATTTTGGCGCATCATATATAGCGTTACATCATAGTCTTCTCGTTTTAAATCAAGTGATAATGGAAGAGTAATTCTGCTCGCGCCAATAATAGATACTTTCGGTTTTGGTGTTTCCACTTTTGGGAACATCTTTTTAAATAATATAGGTGCAAAAATGCAAGTAATAACTGCACTTAAAATAAGAGAAGCGGATAAACTTGGGCTGATGATTCCTAGTTTTTCACCAATTTGTGCCGCCGCAATAACTAAGGAAAGTGTTGATGTTAATAAGATGGCACTTCCGAGTACGATATTACGCGGATACCATTTACGTAGGACGAGTGATGGTAAAAGTTTTGAAATAAAGAGTCCTACAATTAAAATTGGGATCATTAGCATACTAGAAGGTTCTTTAAAAATAGACCAGACTTCTAGATTTACACCAACCATTACGAAGAAAATAGGAATGAAGAAACCGTATCCGATGGAATCAAGTTTTTCAACCATATCTTCATTTGGTGATAATAACGATACGAGTACACCTGCTAAGAAGGCACCTAAAATATTTTCTGCACCAACAGATTCAGATAACCCTACTAAAATTAAGATAAGTGCAAAAACAGCTCGAGTATCAATTTGTACACTACCAGCTTTTAAGCTATCTAAATATGGGATGTTTTTGAAGCGTTTTGCAATAAAGTAAATGATGATACCTGCTCCGAATAGAAGGAGTAGGAGCCACATGCTTTGGCCGCTTTCAGAATTTAATCCGACAAATACAGCGAGTAAAATCATTGTAACTAAGTCTGCAATAACAGCGACTAATAAAATGATTTGTCCGATTGCGGTTTTTCCTAAGTTATTCTCTTTTAATGTTGGTACGACAACACCTAAAGAAATAGTTGAAATAATTAAAGTCATGAACATTGCATTATCTACAAATCCTAGCCATACGAATAGTAATGATAGGGCATAAGATAAGATGAAAATAAACAAGAAAATAATGCTTGCTGCTTGGAATGTGTTCGGTTCGTTTTTCGTACTTTTTTTCCCTTTTTGTTTAAAAATAGAAAAGTCAATTTCTAACCCGCTTAAAAACATGAGGAAGATAAATCCTAGTGTTGATAAAACTTGGAGCCACATATCTGGCTCAATAATATTAAACCCACTTTTACCTACAAAGATTCCTGCGATGATCTCTGCAACAACGACAGGAAGTGCTTTTAATTTAAAGCGTTGTAACAAAAGGGGAACGAAAAACGCGATTGCAACTACAACCATAAGTGATAGAACAGAAGTATGATGTTCCATTGCGTTCTCTCCCTTCAAATAAATATAATACCTATTTAGCCATATAATAGGTAGAAAATCAACGCATATGGATTCGATTTCATAAAGAAAGAGTTTTCTTAACATTTGTCATAATAAGTATATTTTTCATGATTCTGCTGTTAATGCCGTAATGTGGATGTAATAGGGGAGGGGGAATAAAAAAAGACTGCTGAGGAATCTCAGCAGTCTTTTTCATGTACATTACATTGAGAAGAAGATCCATACAGTTAAACCAACTGTTGCAGTTGCAACGAAGAAACTGTATATCATTGTAAGAATTTGGACTCTTCCTTCTCCTTCTTTTAAATGCATGAACATAATTAATTGTAATAAAGCTTGCGCAACAGCCATTATGATAATAGTTGTTAAGACTGTTGAAAGTGGTAATGTTGTGTAAAGTGCCACGTATAACGCTAGAAACGTTAGTGCAAGCGATAAAATAAATCCGAAAACGTGTGACCAAGGGAATCCGCTATGCGCATGCCCGTTTGCTTGGTTGTTATTTTGACCCATTTACGCCACCATCCCGTTCAAGTAAACTAGTGTGTAAATAAAGACCCAAACAAGATCAAGGAAATGCCAGTATAAGCTGATAATGAATACTTTACGAGCTGTAACTGGTGTTAAACCTCGTTTTAAAATTTGGATAATAACACAAGTTGCCCAAATGATACCACCTGTTACGTGGGCACCATGCGTTCCAAGAAGAACGAAGAATGCAGATAGGAACGCACTTGTTTGAATTGTTGCGCCTTCACCGATGTACATAATGAACTCTTCGATTTCAAAGAATAGGAAACCTGCACCTAAAAGTAATGTAAGGATGAACCATCCAAGCATTGCTTTTTGGTTGTGCTTACGCATTTCGTGAATTACGATACCACATGTGAAACTACTTGTTAAAAGTAGTAATGTTTGAATTAAAAGCGTTTTAAGTTCAAACAGTTGTGCTGGAGTTGGGCCATCTGCCGTACGACCAGCAAGGACTAGATAAGAGGCGAAAAGTGTTGCGAACAGCATAATTTCAGCCCCAAGAAAAATCCAGAATCCTAGGATATTCAATCTGCTTTGTTCGGATTGATATTCCAAAGGTAAGCTTTTATCTAAAGCCGCCATGTCATTTCACCTCTCATGCTATATGTTCTGTTTCTTTAATTTCATCAACACTTACGTAGTAACCATCGTCGTAATCGAATGAACGATAGATTAAGCAAGCTAAAATACCAACGCCGCCGATTGCTGCAAGCCAGAACCAGCTAAATACTAATGCGAAACCTGCAAGACCGAAGAATAAAGACGCAATAATAGGCACACCAGAGTTACTTGGCATGTGAATTGGTTTTAAATCTTCTGCTGCTGGTGTAACTGTTTCTCCGCGTTTTTTCATGTACCAGAAAGCATCAGCTTCTTTAATTTCAGGAAGCTTCGCGAAGTTGTAATGTTGTACAGGAGATTGAGTTGCCCATTCAAGTGTACGACCATCCCATGGATCTCCAGTTGTGTCACGTTCACCGTGACGTGCACTCCAAATTACGTTGTAGCAAAGAAGTAGGAAGCCGATACCCATCATTACCGCACCAACAGATGCGATTTGGTTTAGCCATCCCCATCCAAGACTTTCAGAGTAAGTGTACATACGACGAGTCATACCGTCTAAACCTAAGAAGTACATTGGGAAGAAACAGATGTTGAATCCGCTCATAAAGATCCAGAATGTCCATTTACCTAGGCGTTCATTTAACATATGACCAGTCATTTTTGGATACCAGAATGTGAATCCAGCAAGCATAGCGAATACTGTACCTGCGATTAATACGTAGTGGAAGTGAGCAATTAGGAAGTAGCTGTTATGGTATTGATAATCAGCTGCTGCCATTCCAAGCATAACCCCTGTAACCCCACCGACTACGAAGTTTGGAATAAATGCCAATGACCAGAGCATTGGAACTGTAAAACGAATACGTCCTTTATACAGTGTAAACAACCAGTTAAAGATCTTAACCCCGGTTGGAATCGAAATCGCCATTGTCGAAATCGAGAAGAATGAGTTAACCGCTGGACCTGCACCCATCGTGAAGAAGTGATGAAGCCATACGACGAAACTTAGTAAAGAAATTGCAACCATTGAGTATACCATCGCACTGTAACCGAATAGACGTTTACGTGAGAATGTACTAATGATTTCAGAGAAAATACCGAATGCCGGTAAAATAACGATATATACTTCAGGGTGACCCCATACCCAGAACAGGTTGGCCCATAACATCGGCATACCGCCGCTCGCCATCGTAAAGAAGTGAGCATCGAATAGACGGTCAAATGTCATTAATGCAAGAGCAACTGTTAATACTGGGAAAGCGAAAATAATGATAATTGTTGTAATTAAGATTGACCAAGTAAACATTGGCATTCTCATTAAAGTCATACCAGGTGTACGCATTTTTAAGATAGTAACAAGGAAGTTAATACCGGTCATTAGCGTACCGAGACCTGAAATCTGTAATGCAATTGCGTAGTAGTTATTTCCTACACCAGAAGTAAACTCTGTACCTGCCATTGGGAAGTAAGAAGTCCACCCAGCGTCTGGAGAACCACCGATTACGAAAGCGATGTTAAATAACATTGCTCCGACAAAGAATAACCAGAAACTTAAAGCATTTAAGAACGGATATGCAACGTCACGAGCACCAATTTGTAATGGTACTACAAGGTTCATTAATCCCATAACGAATGGCATCGCCATGAAAAGAATCATAACTGTACCGTGTGTTGTAAAGATTCCGTTATAGTGTTCAGCGTTTAAATAAGTTGTTTCTGGGAATGTTAATTGTGCACGGATCATTAAACCATCCATACCACCACGGAATAACATGATAACCGCAGAAATAATATACATGGCTCCGATTTTTTTATGGTCAACAGTTGTCAACCATTCATCCCAAAGCCACTTCCATTTTTTATACTTTGTTAGTACGAAAATGATTGCTAATGTCACAAGAACGATAGAAGCGTCTGCACCGTAAATAATCGGGTCACCTGTGACAAAGAATTCATCAAGCTTCACTGTGTTCACTCCAATCTGTTGGAATAATAGCTATTATTTTTTGTTTTTGTAGTAGTTGTAATCACAATATTCAAGTGATTTTGGATCTACATAACTTAAGTGATGACTAGAGAATGTCATACGACCAACTACACCAGGTTTAACAATTTCGTTGTACTTATCTTCTGTTAGTTTAGGAGCAGTTTGTTGTACTTCTTTTACCCACTTGTCATACTTTTCTTTTGTTTTTGCTTCAACTTCGAACTCCATGTGAGTGAATCCTTCACCAGAGAAGTTCGCGCTACGGCCTAGGTAAGAACCTGGCTTATCAGCTTGTAAATAAAGATCCATAATCATGCCATCCATTGTGTACTTCATACCACCAAGTTCTGGTACCCAGAAAGCATTCATTGGGCCGACAGAAGTCAGTTTGAATTGAATTGGTACACCAGCTGGGATGTTTAAATAGTTAACGGTTTCAATTTTTTCCTCTGGGTAACTGAATAACCATTTCCAGTTTGCAGATGTAACATAAATTTCAACTGGTTTAATATGTTTGGACTCTTCCGGAACCTCTTCCGAAGCATAAGTTGCTTTTACTGTTGGGATCGATAATGCGATAACGATAATAACAGGAACAAGCGTCCAAATAATTTCTAATAATGTGTTACCGTGTTGTTCAGGTGGCTCGTAGTCCATATTCTCTGGTTTTTCACGATAACGAATCAAGATGACTGTAAACAGGATGAATACAATTGCGATAATTAATGACATAAGCAAGAATGACCAAACAATTAAATCATACTGTGCTTTTGCAACAGGTCCTTGCGGATTTAATACTGCGAGTTTCTTATCACAGCCACCGAGGAACAGAAGTAATGATAACGGAAGAAGCGAAGCCAACTTCCAAAATGCTTTCTTTAGTTGCACGATTGAAAATCTCCTTTCTCCTTGGATTGAAACTATGCCAATAAAACAATATAAACCTATTAATTTATAGAAGGCAATAGTTTTTGAGATATTGTTAAAAAATAGACACAAATGCACACTTTTTAAGGTGAATATCATTTGTAACTTGATTATATTGTAAACTATTTTCCAGAGAAAAACGTGATTGTGAAAATTTTAAGATAAATAAAGTTATACCAAGATATCCAATAAATAGAAAAAAGCTATCTTATTATAAGAAAGATAGCTGAATATTTTGTATATTTAGTTTATTCCCTGAGTTATACTTTTTTTCTGTTCAAATGTGACAACTTTTTTATATTTAACTTGGTATAAAATGTAGCAAATAATCATAAATGGAATTCCGCAATAAAGAGCAATTCTCTGATCTGGAATGAAAGCTAAACTAACAAATGTAATAAAGTTGAGTGAGAACGCTACGATTGGAACTACTGGATAGAGCGGTGTACGATATTTTAAGTCATTTATGTCGCCGCCATTTTTTACGAAATTTCTACGGAAGAAAAACTGTGAAGCCGCGATTGACATCCAAACGACAACGGCCGCCATTGCTGCAATAGATGTTAAAACTAGAAAGACAGTATCTGCCGCAAACACGCTTGTTAATAAAGAAAGGCTTGCAAAAATAAGACTGAAAATGAGTGCATTCAGTGGTACCCCTTTTTTAGTTAACTTCGTAAAAGCTGGACTTGCCATTCCTTGTTTTGCCATCGCCCAAAGCATACGAGAATTTGCGTATAAACCAGAGTTAGCTACGGATAATACGGCTGTAATAATAACAAAGTTCATAATGTCTGCTGCATATGGAACACCAGCTACATCAAATACAAGTACAAATGGACTTTCGACTAGATTAGCCTCTTGCCATGGGAGTAACCCTACAACAACTGATATTGCTAGGACGAAGAAGAATAGAGTTCGCCAAATTGTGTTTTTAATTGCTTTTGGAATTGTTTTTTCAGGATTTTCACTTTCTCCTGAAGCAATTCCGATTAATTCTGTTCCTTGGAAGGAGTAATTTACTGTAATCATCGTAAGAAGAACAGCTAATGCACCATTTGGAAATAGCCCGCCATTTTCAGTGAAATTGTGAAGCATTGGAGCGGGTTTTCCGTTAAAGTCTAGTAGACCAAACATAACTGCACCACCAAGTACGACAAAAATAACAATTGTTGCAACTTTTACACTTGCGAACCAAAATTCTGTTTCTGCATATGCCTTTGCTGATAGAGCGTTCACAAGAAAAAGTGCTGCTGCAAATGTAACGCACCAAATCCACGAAGAAACGTCTGGAAACCATCGTTTCATTAAAATACTTACAGTTGTTAACTCTACTCCAACTGTAACAGCCCAATTTAACCAATACATCCAACCGACAACAAATCCAAAACCAGGTGAAATAAATTTGCTTGCATAGCTTTGGAACGAACCTGCTTCTGGCATAGCAACGGATAATTCACCAAGACATAACATCGTTAAATACATAACAAATCCACCGACTAAAAATGCAAGAATTGCACCACCAGGTCCAGCGTTATGGACGATTTGACCAGATCCCATAAATAGTCCAGTTCCAATAACGCCACCAAGTGCGATCATAAATAAGTGTCTACTTTTCATTGTACGTTTTAAATTTGTTTGTTCTACTTGTTGATTCATATGCCCCTCACCCCGTTATTTTCTTGTATGTATTAACTGGTTTTCATTCTGAGTGTTTAATCATTAGCGGGGGATGTGACACATACTCAATTTATTTGTTATGAAATGAATTGAGTATGTAAAAAACGAACTATGACTAAATACTCTAAGAATGTTTATTAACAAGGTGATATCTTCACTATGTTAATAATTTCGATTTTAGCAAAATGTTCCGAAAAAGTATATCGTTTTTTCTTTTTATTAAAAATAATTAGAATTTTATAACGATATAAATGTGAATAATAATTCACAGAATCTTTCTAGCAAACTAGTTAGAAGAAGGGTACAATGATAAGAGTTGTGTCTGTAAAATAATAATTAATGGAGTTTTGTTTATAATGAAAAAGTTAAAATATCTTTTTGTTTTTGGGATTATACTTGCGGCCGCGTTTTTTATAGGGAAAGATAAAATTATACAAAAGGCGCAAGTGCTACGCTTAGATTTTCTATCTGAAATGAAAGAATCAGCTATGATTGAAGATGTTCCATTTATAAAACAATTACCAGAATTACCTCGTGGATGTGAAGTGACAAGTTTGGCTATGTTACTGCAATATAAAGGTGTACAAGTAGATAAGATGCAGCTTGCTAGCGAAATCCATCGTGTTCCATTTGAACAAAATGGTTTGCGTGGAAATCCTTATGAGGGGTTCGTTGGAAACATTTATACGAAGGCTGAACCTGGATATGGTGTATATAATCAACCAATCTTTAATTTAGCAGAAAAATATGTTCCTGAAAAAGTAATTAATTTAACAGGTAGAGACATGCAAGATATATATAAAGTAATTAGTTCTGGATCTCCAGTATGGGTCATTATTAATACAACGTTTAAGCCACTAGCTGAAAGTAGTTTTGAAACATGGAATACGAGTTCAGGTGAAGTGAAAATTACATATTATGAGCATAGTGCAGTAGTAATTGGATATGATCAAAACTTTGTATATGTAAATGATCCTCTTAAAAACAATCCACGTTTGGCTGTTCCACGAGCGGAATTTGAGAAAGCTTGGGAGCAAATGGGAAAACAAGCAATTACTATTTTGTAATAAGGAAAAAGTCATCTTTTAGATGGCTTTTTATTTTTAAGTCTATAACACGGAAAATTCGGAATATTCTTTTAAAAGTTAATAATTCGCGTTATAATAACATTTAACTTGGTGAAGAAGGAGAGAAGAGAAATGGATGTTGCAAAGGAACTTGTTTTGTCAAAAGATCAGTTGGTTGAGTGGAGAAGGCATTTTCATAAGTATCCAGAGTTATCTTTTCAAGAAGAGAAAACATCGCAGTTTGTGTTCGACATACTTCAAAAAATCCCATATTTAGAAGTGTCACGACCGACTCAATATAGTGTGATGGCAAAGTTAGTAGGTAAACAGCCCGGTAAAACAATTGCGGTCCGGGCTGATATGGATGCTCTTCCTATTCATGAAGAAAATGATTTTGATTTTATTTCGACATATCAAGGTGTGATGCATGCATGTGGTCACGATGGACATATGGCGATATTACTTGGTGTGGTACATAAGTTAGTAGAGGAAAGAGAGAAGGTTAAAGGGGAGATTCGTTTTCTATTCCAACATGCAGAAGAAAATTTTCCTGGTGGCGCAGAGGAAATGGTTGCAGCGGGGGTAATGGAAGGTGTGGATTATATTATTGGTGCTCACCTGTGGGCATCGTTAGAGGTTGGTAAAATAGGTGTAATTTATGGTGCGGCAATGGCTGCGCCGGATGTTTTTAAAATTACGATTGAGGGCAAGGGTGGGCATGCTGGAATCCCCCATGAAACTATTGATAGTATTGCAATCGGTACACAAGTTGTTTCACAACTTCAGCAAATTGTATCTCGCCTCACGAATCCGTTAGATTCTCTCGTAGTATCTGTTACGCAATTTCATGCCGGGACAACCCATAATGTGATTCCAGAACAAGCGGAAATTGAAGGAACAGTGCGGAGTTTAAGACATGAGTTGAGAGAAGAAACAGAGGGGAAGATTGAACAGATTGTAAAGTATATTACAGAATCTTACGGAGCGAAATATACATTTTCTTATGAATATGGATACCGACCAGTTGTAAATGATTATGAAGTTACAGAGCTTATTGAACGCACGGCATTGCAACTTTATGGACGAGACAGGGTTGTTCGTTTACAACCAACGATGGCTGGAGAAGATTTTTCAGCATTTTTACAAAAGGCACCAGGGACATTCTTTTTTATCGGAGCAGGAAATAAAGAGAAGGGGATTATATATCCTCATCACCATCCTCGTTTTACGATTGACGAAGATGCACTGTCGATTGGCGTGGAAGTGTTTGTATCATCCATTATGAATTTCATAAATAAAGGAGAATGAGATGAAGAAAATACACGTGCTAGCACTTATTCCCGTTCTTTGTTTAGTAGTTGGACCAGTATTTGCAAATTCGGTCACTCCTTACGTACTAGGGATGCCATTTTTATTATTTTGGGTATTATTATCGGTGCTTATTACCTCTCTTTGTATGGGTATTGTGTACGTATTCGATCCTGCTAATAAGGGGGATATGGAATGACAGCATTATTTATCATTATTTTATTCTTATTTCTAGCGCTATTTTTAGGTATTCGGGCGCAGCGTGGAAAAGATATGAATTTAGAGCAATGGTCAGTTGGAGGAAGAGGATTTGGAACGATTTTCGTATTTCTCCTTATGGCAGGCGAAATTTATACGACATTCACATTTTTAGGAGGAAGTGGATGGGCGTATAGTAAAGGAGCGCCTACTTTTTATATTTTAGGTTATGGCGCACTAGCTTATATTTTATCGTATTTCTTATTACCGCCAATTTGGAAATATGCGAAAGAACATAACCTTGTTTCACAGCCAGATTTTTTTGCGAAGAAATATAGAAGTAAAGCGCTTGGATTGATTGTTTCAATTGTTGGTGTTGTTTCCATCATCCCATATCTTGTTTTACAGTTGAAGGGATTGGGGATTATCGTTTCAGAAGCTTCTTATGGAAGGGTATCACCTGTTGTTGCAGTATGGATTGGTGCTATTGTTATAACTATATATGTAATGGTTTCAGGTATACATGGATCAGCTTGGACAGCCGCTTTGAAGGACATTATGATCCTGTTTATTGTTATGTTTTTAGGTATATATTTACCGTATCATTATTACGGAGGGTTTCAGCCGATGTTCGAAGCTGTAGAAGCTGCGAAACCAGGATTTTTATCTTTACCTGAAGAAGGGATGAGTATTTCTTGGTTTGTTTCTACTATTATATTAACGGCCCTAGGTTTTTATATGTGGCCTCATACATTTGCTTCTGCTTTCTCTGCTAAAAATGAAAAAGTATTTCGTAAAAATGCGGCAATTATGCCATTGTACTCTTTAGTTTTACTTTTCGTATTTTTTGCAGGGTTTGCTGCTATCCTGCAAGTTCCTGGATTAAAGGGAGCAGATGTAGATCTTTCATTATTCCGTCTTGCTTTACAAACTTTTGATCCTTGGTTTATTGGAATTATTGGTAGTGCTGGGGTATTAACGGCATTAGTTCCAGCGTCCATGCTTGTTATGGCCGCGTCTACATTGTTAGCGAAAAATATTTACCGAACGATGATCCCATCTGCTTCAGATAGACAAGTGGCCAAAGTAGCAAAATTATTTGTGCCTGTAGTAACGTTTATAGCAGTTTTATTTACATTTAAAGGAGGAGAAACAATAGGAGCTCTCCTTTTAATGGGATACAGTATTGTAACGCAACTTTTTCCTGCACTTGTATGTAGTTTGTTTCCGCGTCAAATTATTACGAAGCAAGGGGCGATTGTAGGAATGGCGATTGGTCTGTTAGTTGTTGCATATATTACTTTATCTGGTTCTACTATAGCTACGATGTTTCCGAGTTTCCCGCAGTATATAAAAGATTTAAACGTAGGTATAATCGCATTATTAATGAATATGATTGTGATGTTTGTAGTGAGTGGGATTACGAAAAGAGTATCTATAAAAACAGACAATATAATAGTAGAAAAATAACCTGTGCACGAGAGCTATCTTTGAAAAGAGATAGCTCTTTTTTGTATATATTTTCTTCTATTAGCGGAATCTAACTAAAAACTTGTTGAAAAGGAAGTTAGGTGGGGGAATTGTTAGAGTTAGAAGGTAACTTGTTTGAAGTTATGGAGAAAATAAGAGATGAGTTAGGTTCACCTAATGATTTAACAATTAGAGAAGTTGCTCTTGCTGGCAGTTTAACGCGCTGCGCTGTTATTTTTTTATGTGGGTTAACAGATAAGGATAATGTTTATAAATATGTAGTTCGTACGCTTCAATATGAAGAAATACAAAAAGAAGCAGCTATTGTTCAAACGTTATTGGATCGCTTTATTTCTATCGCAGAAGTCGGTATGAAAACAACATTTCCGGATATTATAAATGCGATTTTAGCGGGAGATACAGTTATATTAATTGATAATATTCAAACGGCTATTGTTGTTAACAGTAGAGCTTGGGAGAAAAGAAGTCTAGAGCCTCCAGTGACAGAAGATTTAATACGTGGACCAAGAGTTGGGTTAAATGAAGATATTAATGTAAATAAAATGTTAATTCGCCGTGGTTTACGTGATCCGAAGTTACGGTTTCAATCTTATATTATGGGGAAACGATCGCAGAAAGAAGTAACCTTAGTATATATAGAAGATATTATTAACCCGTATATTGTAAAAGAACTAGATCGGCGTCTTCAATCCATAGTGACAGATGTCATTTTTGAGACGGGAACGATTGAGCAATTAATTCAAGATAATAATTTGTCACCCTTTCCGCAGTTTTTAAATACGGAAAGGCCTGATAATATTGTGGCTTCATTAGCGAAAGGAAAGGCGGCTATTTTGGTGGACGGATCACCGTTTGCTCTTATAGCTCCACTTGTATTTGTTGATATTTTTCAATCTGTCGAAGATCATTATGAGCGCTGGGTGATTGGAACGTTATTGAGAGTTTTACGGATGGTTTCTGGTATAATGGCAGTTTTGCTACCAGCTATGTATGTAGCACTTGTATCATATCATCAAGGGCTTATCCCATCTAAACTAGCTTATTCTATTGCGGGAGCCAGAGAAGGGGTACCATTTCCGGCATATATTGAAACATTAATGATGGCATTAACGATGGAATTAATACGAGAAGCAGGAATTAGATTGCCAAAACCGATGGGACAAACAATTGGGATTGTAGGCGGTCTTGTAATTGGGGAAGCGGCGGTGAATGCAGGAATTGTAAACCCGTTCTTAGTTATTATTATTGCAGTTACTGCAATTGCTACATTTTCACTGCCTGTATATAGCATTACAATTACGTTTCGCATTTTACTTTTTGTTTTTGTATTAGCAGCAACTGCTTTTGGATTGTACGGAATCATTTTAGCTCTTATTTCACTTGCGATTCATATTACGAATTTAAAGAGTGTTGGTATTCCTTATACAACGCCTATTGCTCCTGCATTTTATAGAGATTGGAAAGAAGAACTTATTCGTATGCCAAAATCGATGTTGAAAGAGAGACCGGAATATTTGCAAACAAAAGATTCTACAATACGTCCAAAGGAGCGAAAATAATTGAAACCATTTGAGTATGGCGATGAAGAGATTGGATCTCGGGAAATTGGGTTTGCGGTATCGTCAACCATTATTGGTATAGGGGCATTGTCTATGCCGAGAGATATTGCTGATCAAACTTTATTTTCGGACGGTTGGATTATTTTACTTTTGGGTGGATTGATATGTGCGGTTTTAGGTTGGTTTGTAACGAGGGTAGCTATTTTATTCCCAAAACAAAACTTTGTTCAATATACGAGTGCGCATTTGACGAAACCTGTTGCATACACAATTAGTAGCATCTTAGTATTAACATTTGCAGCTTTGACAGCATATGAATCGCGAATGATTGCGGTTATTTCACAAACATATTTATTTAGTGATACACCAATACAGCTATTGTCTTTCTTCTTCTTATTAGTTGTTATTTATGGAGTAGCTGGATCGAGAGCGGCTTTATTAAGGTTAAATGTTCTATTCTTGCCAATTGTTTTAATTGCGATAGTGCTTCTTTCTTTATTGAATGTGAACTTAATGGAAATAGATAATTTACTACCGGCTTTTCAAACGAATGTCAGTCAATATGCTGTAGGAGTTAAAAATTCTATTTTTACATTCATCGGATTTGAGGTAGCTCTGTTTTATGCTGTGTTGTTGAACGATAAAACAGCGAAAAAAGCGCCAATGGCAGTTGCAAAAGCAGTGATGGTGAACGTATTGTCATACATTTTAATTTATGTAACTTGTATTAGTGTTTTTACATATATGACAACACGTGGATTGACATATCCAACAATTGAATTAGGGAAAGAGATTGAGATTGGTGGAGGGTTTTTAGAAAGATTTGATGCAATTTTTTTTACTACTTGGATTATTACTATTTATAACACGACAGCAATGTATTATGACGTCGCATCTTTATTATTTTGTGCTATGTTTCCGAAAGTGAAGAAGCATATTTTCATTTTTGTAAGTGCCCCGATTATTTTTATGGTGAATATGATACCTAGTAATTTGAAGGAATTGTCAAGTTATGGGACTTATTTAGCTTGGGTAGATATGGGGTTTGTCGTGTTAGCGCCTTTGTTAGTTTTTATTGTATATAAAATAAAAAGAAGGAATGGTAAAAATGAAACACCTTCTTAAAATAATAATGGTTATGGTTTTAGCTGGATCTATAAGTGGGTGCTCTGAGTTAGAAGAAATAGAAGAAAGAGGATTTGTAGTAGGTGCAGCTTACGATATTGTAAAGGCAAAGAAAGCAAATCCAATTATGAAAGGGACGTATCAGATGGTACTCCCCAGTAAATTGTCGCAACAAGGTGGACAAGGTGATGGAGATGGCGAAAATTATATTAATGTTAGTGCGAAAGCAGATAGTGTCTTTGAGCAAATCCGAATTATCGCCAAAAAAATTAGTCGTTCATTATTCTTTCCGCATATACAAGTGATTATTTTTTCTAAAGATTTACTAGCGAATCCATATGTTTTGCAAAATACGTTAGATGTATATATTCGCGATCATGAAATGAGAAGGAATATTCGTTTGTTCGTTTCTAAGCAAAATGCAGAAGCTATTTTAAAGCAGAGTGCCAAGCCTGAAAATTTGCCAGCGCAGTATATCGATATGTTAGCTGAACATCCTCCGAAAAATGCCCAAATGATTGAGGCTGCAAGAATTGGTGAAGTCCAGGAAAAGATGATTTCCAATCGGAGTTTTGTATTACCTATTCTCGAACTAACAAAACAAGGGGTACAAATGAACGGGGCAGCGCTGTTTCGCGGGAAGGATAATAAGTGTGTAGGTATTTTGGGGGGGGAAGAAACATTAGGGATGAATTATATAATAGGTAAAAAAATTGGAGGTTTTTTTACCATTCGTAAAAAGGATCAACTTATTACATATGAAATTCATAAGCTGCGTCGGAAAATTAAAGTATCTACAACGAATGCTACAAAACCAAAATTTGATATTCACATATCTCTGGAAGGGACATTGGCGGAGTTGCACTTTAGTGATCATAAAAAGGTGTTGAATGAAAAGCGTTTAGAGAAGGATATTTCGGAGGAAATGGAGAAACGCATCCAAAAATCGATTAAGCTTGTTCAAAAAAAATATAAGGTAGATGTATTAGAATTAGGGGAAGTGTATAAGAGACATAATTATAAAGAGTGGAAAAAAATAAGTAAGAATTGGGATCAAGGTCAGAATTATTTTAGTGATGCTGAAATTACTGTTCATGTTCATCCGATAATTGAACATTCAGGCTCAGCTTTACCGAAGAGAGTGAAATAAGGTGATGAAAGTTGTTTACTGGATTAGGAATTAGTTGCACGATATTAATGGCGGTTCTTCCGGGAACCATATACTTCATCCATAAAAAACTCACAACGTATGGGGCGCAGCCGTGGAAAGAAAAAAAGAAACCTGAATGATTTTCAGGTTTCTTTCGCGCAAAGCATATGTGGAGGGGGATACCTTCTATGTATGCTTTGTTTTTTCCCGCGTTAATGGGCAGTAAGACTTTTACCTAAAAAATTCGGTGGGAACAAGATGTTAGATAGGAAGTCAACTACCCGTACACGCCTGATTAGTGAGGGCGTGTACAAGCCCCTAATGAGTAAAGTTTCACTTTATACAAGCCCTAACCAATGTACCAATTGTGTAGAGAGGAATGTAACAACAATGGCGATAACGGTAGGGATTGCAAACGATAAGAATGTCCATTTTGCACTTTTTGTTTCTTTATATATGTTAACTAGTGTCGTTCCGCACGGGAAATGAAGAAGGGAGAACAACATTGTGTTTAACGCTGTTAACCAAGTCCAACCGTTTTCTAAGAATAGATTTTTAATCTGATTAAAATCATCTATTTCAGTTAAAGATCCAGTTGATAAGTAAGACATTAATAAAATCGGAATAACAATTTCATTAGCTGGTAGTCCAAGAATGAATGCAGCTAGAATAAAGCCGTCAAGTCCTAACATTTTAGCGAATGGATCTAGGAAGTTTACAAAATACATAAGCAGGCTTGTGTCACCGATGAAAATATTAGCGAGTAACCAAGTTAATGCAGCCGCAGGAGCAGCTACAACTATAGCTCGTTTTAAAACATAGATGGATTTATCGAGTGTTGCACGTACAATTGTATTCCAAATTTTTGGCTTACGGTACGGTGGTAACTCAAGTGTGTAGTGAGTTGGAACGCCTTTTAAAGCTGTTTTCGATAGTACCCAAGAAACGGTTAACGTCATAATAACACCAATTACAACCATTCCAACTACAACGCCAGCGGTAACAAATGTTTGCATACTACCTGTATAACCAGCAGCCATAAATAGTGAAGCCATTAAAATTAACGTAGGCCAGCGACCGTTACATGGAACGAAGTTGTTTGTTAAGATAGCAAGCATACGTTCACGTGGCGATTCGATAATACGCGTTGACATAATAGCAGCTGCATTACAACCGAATCCCATTGCCATTGTTAAAGATTGTTTACCATGAGCACCAGATCGCTTAAATAAACGATCCATATTAAACGCAACACGTGGTAAGTATCCGTAGTTTTCTAATAGTGCGAACATAGGGAAAAAGATTGCCATAGGTGGTAACATAACGCTAATAACAGCACCGATACCACGGAATAAACCAAGTATTAAAATACCATGTAACCATTCAGGTGAATGCATTGCTTGGAACCAAGATGTTAAATATCCTTCGACCCATCCAAAAAACTCAGCAATCATATCAGATGGTACGTTAGCGCCTGCAATTGTAAGATAAAAGATAATAGATAAAATGCCTAGCATAATTGGAAATCCCCAAATTGGAGATGTGAAAATTTTATCTAGTTTTTCAGAACGATACAATTTATCAGTATTTGTATATTGAACAGATTCTTTACATATGCTTGCAGATGTTCGGTAAATATCTCCGACAATATCATCTCGTATATCTTCTTTTGATAGTGTTTGTGCATGTTGAATAATATAGTCCAATGGAAGAGCTTTACTGGCTGAGTGAGATTCCATTTATTACGACCTCCCTTACAAGTGGTTCATTATGGTGTTTTTGAAGTGTAGTTAAGAAATTTTTATCCCCATCTAATATACGTAACGCAATCCAGCGTGCTGGATACACATCACCGAACACTTTATAAATTTGTGGTTCTAATTCCTGAATCATATTTTCGATTTTTTCGCTGTAAGTAATTTTAATTGGTGTTGGAATTATTTTTTTATTTGCTACTTTAGCGATGACATTTAGTAAATGCCCGATACCAATTCGGTTTCGAGCTGAAATCTTTACTACCGGTACACCGAGTGATGTTGCTAATTTCTTTTCATCAATAACGATGCCTTTTTTCTCAGCTTCATCAATTAAGTTAATACAAATAACTACGTTGCTCGTCATTTCCATCACTTGGAGTGCTAAATTTAAATTTCTCTCCATAGCAGTTCCGTCTATAACAACTACAGTGACTTCTGGCTTTTCAAAGATAATATAATCTCTCGCCACTTCTTCATCCGCAGAATTTGAATATAGTGAGTAAGTTCCAGGTAAATCTATTAATGTATATTTATTTCCGTTATGTTCATATTCCCCTTCGGCCTTTAAAACAGTTTTTCCCGTCCAGTTTCCAGTATGTTGTTTTAAGCCTGTTAAAGTATTAAATAATGTACTTTTCCCGGTATTCGGGTTGCCAGCTAAAGCAATACGGTGGTTGCTCATCTGAAATCATCTCCTATTAATACCCCGAAAATAAGGGAGCTTTCTTCTTTACGCAGTGCAATAGTTGTATTGCTTACTTGATAAGCGACCGGATCTCCAAGTGGACTGCGCTGTAATACTTTAATCGTTGCCCCAGGGATAAACCCTAGATCTAATAAACGTCGTTTCATAGTTCCTTCTAATTGTATCTTCTCAATTTGTACAAACTCTCCTGTTTTAAATGCAGAAAGTGGTCTTGTATTAGCCGATACCATAAAAGTTACCTCATCTCTATATTGTTAGTTTAAGTTTAAAAAGTTTCCTTAGGTAAACTTTTTGCTACTAATATAGTAGACTACATTGAATGATGCTGTCAATTAGTACTTTAAAAATATTCAATTATTTTTAGAATTGTTCCAATTTATTTAGTTGTACTAAAAAAAAATACTGAAATTCTGTTTAATGTAAATAAAATGAGATTGTAAAAGTTAAAAATATAGTGGATTTGTAAATGTATTTTTAACTAAAAGGTGAAAAGAAAGAAAAACATTTACATTGAGTTTACATTATTAAGAATAAATTTACATTACAGCTCGTTTAGTGTGGATTTTGTTGGGTTCTGTAACTACAAATGTTGGGATTCCTAGCTTTTTAGGATTATTATCGCCATTTACTTAAAATTAAAAATTGCTTAACACTCACATAATATTGTTGTCCTACAATGAATTTGTGTTCGAAAAAAGTAGACGAATGTGAAAAGTGATAATCCAAATGGGGGTACAAGACATGGTTATGAAAAAGGGTATTAAATTTTCTTTAGCAGCTTTAGTGGTAGCAGGAGCATTAGTTGGATGTGGGAAAGCAGAAGATACAGCTAGTAAAGATAATGCTAAAGGAAGCGATAATGCAAAACAAGAATTGTCAGGTACGATTGCAGCTGCAGGTTCTACAGCGCTTCAACCTCTTGCAGAGGAAGCTGGAAAGAAATTCATGGAGAAAAATTCAAAAGTTTCTATTCAAGTTCAAGGTGGCGGTAGTGGAACAGGGATTAACCAAGTAGCATCTGGTGCAGTACAAATTGGTAATTCGGATGTTCCATCTGGAGATAAAATAAAAGATGCTGATAAAGCAAAAGAATTAGTAGATAACAAAGTTGCGGGTATCGCATTCGCGCTTGTCGTAAATAAAGATGTAAAAGTTGATAACTTAACAGTACAACAAGTACAAGATATCTTCACTGGAAAAGTAACGAATTGGAAAGAGGTTGGCGGGAAAGACGAAAAAATCAACGTAATTAACCGTCCAGCTTCATCTGGTACACGTGCTACTTTTGAAAAGACAGTGATGAAAGACGCGAAAATTAATGATGGAACTGGTACGACACAAGATTCTAATGGTGCTGTAGAGCAAGCGATTAACTCTACTCCAGGTTCAGTGAGTTACTTAGCAATGTCTTACATGGTTGGTGAGAAAAAAGGCGCGCTACAAACGGTTAAAATTGATGGATCTGAACCAAAAGTTGAGAACATCGCTACTGGTAAATATCCATTCTGGTCTTACGAGTACATGGTAACAAAAGGTGAGGCAAAAGAAGCAACAAAAGCTTACATTGACTATGTAAAAGGTAAAGATTTCGAAAAGCAAGTAGAAGATATGGGTTACATTCCGATGTCTAAATTAAATAAGTAATAAAATTTATGGGGCTGGCTGCAAGGTCAGTCCTGTTCATTTCAATTTATGAAGTGGGGTCTGTCCTGTGATGAAGGGGAAAAAACAAATAAATTACGTAAAGAGTGAATATATAGGAAGATCACTCGTTACGTTTTGTGGTATTTTTATTGTTTTAGTTACATTAGCTATTATTGCGTTTATTTGTGGTAAAGGAATTCAATCTTTTACGCAAAGTGGTATCTCATTTACTGAGGTATTAACATCGACAAAATGGAATCCGAATGCTGACGAAGGAACCTTCGGAGCTGTAATTTTTATTATAGGTTCAACATTGGTTTCGATAGGTGCAGTTATTATTAGTGCGCCAATTGCTATAGCTCTTGCTATATTCATGAATTTAATTTCGCCGAAGTTCGGAAATAAAGTATTGAAGCCTGTTTTAGAACTATTAGTTGGTATTCCTTCAGTTGTATACGGATTATTAGGGGTTACGATTTTAGTGCCACTATTACGTGATTCGTTTGGAGGAGTGGGCTTTAGTTTAATTGCGGGTATTATTGTCCTAAGTATTATGATATTACCTACTATTGCTAGTATCGCTTCTGATGCAATACGCTCTGTTCCATTTGATTATTTAGAAGCTTCTTATGGTCTAGGATCAACGAAATGGCAAGCGATTAGTCGAGTGATCGTTCCTGCTGCAAAACAGGGGATTTTAACAGGTATAGTTTTAGGATTAGCGCGTGCTTTTGGTGAAGCGTTAGCGGTTCAAATGGTAATCGGGAACACGATTAAATTACCAGAAGGAATATATAGTCCAACAGCAACGTTAACGGGTATTCTGACAATGGATATGACGAATACATTGAACGGAACGGCTTGGAACAATGCGCTATGGACATTAGCGATGATTTTGCTTGTTATTTCATTCCTGTTTATTTTAGTAATTCGAGCGATTGGTCAAAGAGGTGAGCGATAATAATGAATGCAAGAACGGTAAATAAAGTTTGGACAGGTATCTTTTATGCGGTTGCGGCTTTAGTTGTAGCTTTACTAGTGTTCTTAGTGTTTGAAATTTTACAAAAGGGATGGGGATTTTGGGATCCTAATTTCTTGTTTGGAGAACCAAGCAATACAAGAGCTGGTGGTGGGATTGGTCCGCAGTTATTCAATTCCTTCTATATGCTTGTTATAACGCTTATTATATCTATTCCTCTTGGATTAGGTGCTGGAATATATTTAGCGGAGTATGCAAAACAAGGTCGATTTTTAAGTTTTGTTCGTTTATGTATTGAAACAATGGCGTCTTTACCTTCTATTGTTGTTGGTTTATTCGGTTTGTTAGTGTTCGTTACAATGACAGGCTGGGGATACACGGTAATGGGTGGTGCTTTAGCTTTAACTATTTTAAACTTACCAGGTTTAACGCGTGTTTGTGAAAATGCGATTTCAGAAGTTCCTCATAATGTAAAAGAGGCGAGTCTTGGATTAGGTGCGACAAAGTGGCAAACGATCGCGCGTATTATTATCCCGTCGTCATTACCGCAAATTATTACAGGTGTTATTTTAGCGGCTGGCCGTATATTTGGTGAAGCAGCGGCATTAATTTACACAGCGGGTTTAACATCTCCAATTTTAAATTCAGCAGCGGACTTCTCAAGTCCTGCGCATCCTTTAAATCCATTTAGACCAGCTGAAACGTTAGCGGTTCATATTTGGAAGTTGAATTCTGAAGGGATTATCCCGGATGCGAAGTTGATTGCGACAAAATCTGCAGCTGTATTAATTATTATGGTATTACTATTCAATGTTATTTCACGCTTGATAGCATCTGTATTGCATAAGCGTTTTACAGGAACGAAAAGAAAAAGTAAAACGACGAAGAAGGTAAAAGCGGCATAAGTTATAAAGAAGAACTCTCTATTTATAAGTAGGGGGTTCTTTTTGTATTTTAATATAGAAGAAATGGATATAAAGGGGGGAGTAAAAGACCTTCAAATAACGAATATCTTATTGTAGACTTTGGTCAACCTATAGAGCGATATGCGCAAAAGAAGGATGGATTATATGGGTAGGTAAAGAAAAGGCGTTATCTTCATTCGTGAAGATAACGCCTTTTTACTTTAAATATCAGGTGTTTCTGTAGAAGTACTGATTTTTCTGCGTGAACGTCTTTTTCTACCGATTTTATCCAGTAATTCGTACATAACAGGAACGACTACTAATGTAAGAACAGTTGAAACTGCCAAACCGCCGATTACAACAACTGCCAAACTTTTTGATACCATACTCCCTGCTTGAGATTGACCGAATAGGAGAGGAAGCATAGCAACGATTGTTGTTACAGCTGTCATAATAATTGGACGAAGTCTCGTGGACCCAGCTTCTAGTAAGGCGTCCCTTGTTTCCATGCCATTTTCTCGATTTTGTTGCACTCTTTCTATTAATACAATTGCATTTGTGACGACAATCCCAATTAACATTAATGCGCCAATTAAAGAATTTATATCGACAGGTGTTCTTGAAATGATTAATCCTAAAATACCACCGACAGCAGCTAATGGTAAGGAGAATAAAATTGCAAAAGGAGCACGCGCTTGCCCAAAGGTGATAACCATAATTAAATATACAATCCCAATTGCAATCCCCATGATTTTGAATAAATCTGTGAAGTTCTCTTGCATAGATTCAGTGGCGCCGGCGATATTTACTTTTGCTCCACTAGGTAAATCTAAGTTGGTTATCGCATTGTTTACTTCTGCGCTTACTTTACTTAAATCTTCACTTGAGGCTTCAGCAGTAATTTGAATTGTTTCTTTTCCGTCTTTATGGAAAATTTCTGTTTGAAGTTGTTTTTCTGAAATAGTTGCAATGTCCTTTAAAGGAATTGGTCCGTTAATAGGTGACAGTATGTTTGCGTTTAAAATATCTGTTTGTTTATTAATATTTTCTTTTTTGTGCTCTATCATAATAGTAGTTTTTTCATTGTTAATTGAAATTTCACCAATAGGCGATTTCTTCATAAGGAATGCTACTTGTTGTGCTGCTAATTCTGGGGTTAAACCTAATTGTTCGGCTTTTGTTTGATCAATATGAATTTGCCATTCTTTCTTAGAGTCTTCTAAATTCGTTTTTACTTTAGAGAGAGCATCCATACTCTTTAGTTTTGTTTCGACGATGTTAGCGGCTTTTTTTAGATTCGTTTCGTTAGTAGCAGTTACGTTAAATTGTAAATTGTTACCCCCACCAGAGCTTGAATAACTCGTTTTTATATAATCAAGTTCGGCAGGTTCAAAAGATTTATGATCTTTCTTTAAGTCTTTAATATATTGGTCGATATTAGACCCCTTTTTGAAGACTACAAATATACTGGCAAGATTATTTTTAGTCGTTTGCCCCCATTGTGCATCTTCTGCGCTAGATCCCATTCGTAAAATAACATCTGTTACATCAGGATTAGAGAGTAGTTTCTTTTCGAAGTCAAAGGCTTTTTGTTTTTGAGATTCAGAATTATAATCAGCTGGAAACGTCATATTAACGGATAACATTGTATCATCTTCGGACTTTATGTTCGATTTTGGTAGTAATATATATGCAGCGATTGATCCCGCAAATAATAAAAATGAAGTTAGTAGAATAATAAATTTATGAGAAAGAGCCCACTTTAATGTAGCTACATATCGTGGTGAAGAGCTCGGCTTGCGATGCTTTGTTTTTTTGAGTAGTAAAAAAGCCATAAGTGGAACAACTGTTAATGCGACGATTAAAGAAGAAAGGATTGAATATACAACTGCTAATACCATAGGTAACATTAATTTTCCGATTACTCCTGATACGAGGCCGATAGGTAAAAAAACAGCGACCGTTGTTAAAGTAGAAGAAGTGATTGCGACGGCAACCTCTTTCGTTGCATCGATAATAATATCTTTAGAGAAAGGTTCCTTTTGTAAACGGCGAAAAATATTTTCAATGACAACGATACTATCATCGACGAGACGTCCAACTGCAACTGCTAAGCCACCGAGAGTTAAAATGTTAAGTGTGATGTTAGATTGGTGTAGTAAAAAGAGTGTTAATAAAATAGATAATGGAATACTGACAACAGCGATGAGTGTCGTTCGGAAGTTACGCAAAAAGATTAAGATAATTAGAGTAGCGGCGATTGCGCCAAGGATTACTTCTTTTCCCATACTAGTAACAGCATTTTCAACTTGTTCATGAGTTGAGGCTAAAAGTTTAATAGAAAACTGATCTTTATATTGCTTACTTATGTTTTTAATTTTTTTATCAATCTCTTTTCCAATTGCAACCGCGTTTTTACTCGGCTCTTTCATGATGATTAATCCTGTTCCTTCTTCTCCGTTTATGTGTGATATTGTATCGTAGTTTTGTTTCAGTTCAATTTGAGCAATATCTTGCAATTTCACTTGAGGTGCTACGGTGATGTTTTTAATCTCATTTATATTTTTTACTTCCCCGATGACACGAAGATTGTATTCTTCTTTATTAACAGTAATTGCTCCAGTGGGAGTGGAAGTTTCTTTTCCCTGTACAACTTTTAATACTTGCTCTGATGTTACGTTTTTATCTTTTAGTTTGTTAGGATCAAGAACGATGGATAATTCGGAAGTTGATTTTCCGAAAAACATGACATTGGCAACACCATCAATGCTTTCGAGTTGTGGTACGATTTCTTTCTCGATTTGTTTTTCGTCAGCTTTTGAAAATCCATTTTGCTTCTGAATGGTAATTTGAGCGAGTGGAATCATAGAAGTATTTAATTGGCTAACTACAGGTTTAGTTACATCTTTAGGTAATTTAATCGTATTAATTGCTTTTTCGACTTCGCGTGCTGCATCTTTCATATTTGCCTTGGATGTATATGCAATGTCGATGCGTGATAATCCTTCGTGTGTGGAGGAAATGATGCCATCAATATGTTCTAAATTACGAAACTGTTTTTCAAGGGGATCAGTTACGTCTTTAGTCATCGTTTCAGCATCGAGCCCTTGAGATAATGTTGTGACAGTTATTGCAGGGTTATCGATGCTTGGTAAAAATTCCATAGGTAATTTAGAGCCGGAATAAACACCGAGTATGGAAATGAGAAAAACCATGATAATAATAGCAGCTCGGTTTTTTAATGAAAATTTTGTTAACCTAT